>DQCI01000001.1 GCA_003545125.1 Paracoccaceae bacterium | reverse complement strand
GGTGCCCGGAAGATCGACGAGCCGGTAGCTCGCATCGCCATGCGTAAACCGGCCCTCGGCGCGGGTGACGGTTTTCCCCGGCCAGTTGCCAGTGTGTTGCCGCAGGCCGGTCAGGGCGTTGAACACTGTGGACTTTCCGGTGTTGGGGTTGCCGGCCAAGGCGACCGTGTAGGTCTTGTCGGTTTTTTCGCCGGGCTGATCGGTGCCGCCCCGATGTGCCGGACAGTCCCGGCAGTTGCCGCGCAAGAACCTCGAGATCATGCCGACACCTGGCTTTCGCGCTGCCGCTGCGAGGTGTCGGGGGCGCCGTCGCCGATCAGAACCTGTTCTGCCTGTCCCTGGCGCAACGCAATCAGCGTATCGCGAATGCGATAGGCGTGCGCCTCGTCGCCGGCATTGGACAGAACCGCGACAATCTTTGCCCCGGGTGTAAAGCCAAGATCGAGCAAACGCCGCCGTGTCAGGCCGCTGCACCGGTCCCGCAGCCCGAGGATTTCGGCCTCGCCACCGATGTCCAGATCCGCCAGCGTGGCCGGCACTGGCTCAAACGCTTTGCCCCCGCGCGACGCACGAACATCAATCTGCGCCGCAACCGCCGGCGGGATCCGCCGCTGCCCCTCGGCCGTTTCGCAGGTTATGCCGCTTGCATCTTTCCCAACGACGCGAAGCACCGTCCCGGGTCGCAACCCCGCGCTGAGCGCGTCTTCCAGCCCGCGTCCCGGCTCGTCCTCGATATGGACGATGACCGCAGAAACATCACGGGGCCAGTCGGTCAGCGGCGTGCGTTCCTGTTCCGGGAAAACCCCCGCCGGGGTGGGAATGACATCCCCATGGGGATCGACGAGAGGATGGCCGAGGTGCTCCGCCAGGGCGTCGATCTGATCCGGCCGCAAGCGATGTTCTGCCCGCTCGGCCTGTTTGTGCAGGCGGTCCAGCGGTTGTTGCGCCTCGTCCGAGAGATAGCGCTCCCAGAACCTGTGCCCGCGCAATACATGCATCCCGAGGCGGTCTCCGGCCTCGGTCGGTTCCAGCGTTCCGGCAATGCAGCGCAAAAAGCCTGCCGCTTCCAGCTCCTCGACCAGTGGCAGCATCGCTTTCGGCTGAAGTCCGAGCCGGCCACCGATCTCGGCCATCGTGACGGGCCGCCCCTCCTGCCTTGCGCTACAGATCTGCTTGAGCACGTCCTCGTGCTGAATCTGACGGCGTCGGCGCTGCCAACGGCGCCCAAGCCAGACGATCCCGAAAAGGCACAGGACCGAAACGGTCAACGCTACAAAAATGAACTCCCCCGCCAAGCTGAACTCCGTGAGATATCAAGACAACGCGCCTTGCGACACCTTACCCAGATACAACGCAAGCCGATATGACGCGCGTCAATCGAACACCGCGCCGATGTGGTCCCTCCGATCCCCGCCGCCGGGGGTCAGTGGGCAAGAAGCACGGCCAGCTCCCGCTGTTCGATCATGGTTCGCGTCGTTCCGCCAAAGAGATCTTCGCGCAGCCTGGAATGGCCGTAGGCCCCCATGACCACGAGATCCGCGCCGGTTTCCTTTGCCCGCCCGACAATGCAATCGCCGATTTCCTTTCCGCCGCTGGGATACTGGTTGACCCGCACGTTGCAGCCATGCCGACTGAGCCATTCCGCCAGCTCTGACCCCGGGTTCTCGCCGTCGCGGTTCTCGGTCATGACCGGATCGAAAATGCCGATGGTCACTTCCCGTGCCTGCCGCAGCATCGCCATCGCTCGTTGCACCGCCCGTGCGGAGGGCAACCCGGAATCCCAGGCCACGAACACCCTGTCGATTTTGGCAGGCGTTTTCAACGTTTCATAGTTCAGGACAGCCGCAACCGGCGATTCAAACAAAACGCCTTGCAGCGCCGGATGGAATACATCCTCGCGCGCGCGCAATCCGGGCGAGAGTACGCACAGATCGCAGACCACCGCCCGGCGCGCGACCCTGGCCGCGATCCGTGACGGTTCGCAGTTGAGCACCGACACATCGCCCGAGACCGCTTCGCGCTGAAGTAGGGCTCCGACCTCCTTGGCCGTGGCAGTAAGTGCCGCGTTCTCGACCAGGAAATCTTTTTGCCAGTCGTCGGGGAGGATCGCTGCCGCGTAGGGTTGGATATTGGCGGCATAGACCGGCACTTGAGGCGTTGCCCCGAGCGCAAGAACAGTCAGGTGGGCGTCATCGGCGCGCGCACTGTCGATCAAAGGCCGGAGTTGGTCCTCAGAAAAATCTTTGCCGACCAAGGTGAAGATTGTGGCGTTTTTCATATCCTGTTTCCTTCCGTTGCTTGCGTGACTCTAACCGACCTTTCCTGAAGGACCCGTTTGACCAGGGCCAAGGCGCCCTCACCGATTGCCGCCCGCGTCTGCATCCTCAATGCCGGGGATTGCCTTCACCAGCAGGCCACTGATCACCGAGAACACGATGATGCAGAGCGACAGCGTCACCGTGAATGCCATGCCGAAGTATTGCACCATCAGCGGCAGAAGAGGCAATTTCAATGCGCGGGCGTAGAGGAACGCTGCGATCAGCTCGCCTCTCATCCCCTTGGCCTTCAAATCGCCCAATAGGGGGTACCATGCATAGAGCGGGCCGGCGGAGAGGATCCCGGCAACGATCGCAAACACCCAGCCGCGAACGCCGCTTGTCTTTCCCAGGTGCCGGGCGAGCCATCTTCGGTCGATGAACAGGTTGGTCAGGAATATCAGGCAGAAGACAAGAACCATGGCCGGGGTGATATTGGCCAGCAATGCCCCGAACGACTTGAGCGCCTGCGCCGCGATAGCGGGGCTGAACAACGCGGTGGCAGCGTAGAGCGCGGCCACGGCCGCCGGGAAGAGCCATGCCCCGATGATCTTGCGTGGAACAGCCGTGCCCCGGGTCGCGCCCATTCCTCACCCTCCGACCAACATCAGAAATGCGACCGCATATCCCGTCGCGATGGCCAGGACGAAGCAGATGACGTTACGCCAGATGGCGAAACGCGCGCCCAGGATCGCAGCCTCGACCGGGAGATGAAAGATCCCCACGGTGACCCAACTGACGATCAGCGCGGTTGTCGTCGCAAGGCCGACGCCCGCCGCCTGAAGCTCGCCCGCCAGGACGTAGCTGACGACCGGATGCCCGGCGGCGATGCTGCCGACCAGACCACCCAGAAACGGGGCGAGAAGGCTTTCCATCGGCAGCAGGTCGCAGATCGTCTGCGGCGGGACTGCCGCGGTCACCAAGCTGGTGAGCGCCAGAACGCCGATGATGATCGGGACAGTGCCAACAACCATCGCGGCAGTCTGTTTCGCCGCCCGGCTGGCTTTTGAGTCTTGCTCCATCATCCCCACCTCTGCTCGCCTTTGCGCGGTCATTCTCCACGTGCCTCAACTCCGACAAGATCACGCTCGCCGCGGCCAGCACGGGTTGGCTGGATTTCCGAAACCGGTTCGGGACACCTGCTGGCCATGTGCGGGCGACTGCCGACGGTCCCGGCAACAAACAGATGTCCACCCCGCGCCTGCGATCAGGAAACAACAAACCGCCCGTTCAGGAATTGCGTTTGGTCAATTTGGTGACAGAAGGCGGTGCCATACTGGCAAGGAAAACAGTGCGAAAGGAGAATGGTCATGACCGGAACGGACCTCAATTCCAGACTCTCCGAATTCGAGGCGCACTTGCACGAGGCCGTTGCGCGCCAGAAACTCAAGAGCTTGTTGTCTTGCGAACACCAGCTTACGCCCAGCGAATTGGCAACGCGTCACAAGGTCCTGACAGAGGAAATGGCGCGCGAAATCGCCGCGGTGGAGGCGCAAGGGCGTCATGTCGGCCCGATTGAACACTCCGTCAGGTACTGGCTGGACAGCTTGGAACTGGAGACGGTGTGACGGCGCCGGATCCGGCGCGGTGAGGCAGACATGGAATACCGGGACTATTACAAGATCCTCGATATCGAACGCGATGCGACACAGGATCAGATCAAGAAGGCTTACCGCAAGCTGGTCCGAAAGTATCATCCTGACGTGAACACCGGTCCGGATGCGGCGGAGGTGGAGCAGAAATTCAAGGATGTCGGCGAAGCCTATGAGGTCCTGCAGGATCCCGAGAAACGCGCCGCCTATGACCGGCTGGGCAAGACCTGGCAGGAGGGCGAAGCGTTTCGCCCGCCGCCG
This sequence comes from Paracoccaceae bacterium, assembly GCA_003545125.1. Classification (GTDB taxonomy): domain Bacteria; phylum Pseudomonadota; class Alphaproteobacteria; order Rhodobacterales; family Rhodobacteraceae; genus Sinisalibacter. The sequence continues at coordinate 21,626 of DQCI01000001.1, read as the reverse complement.
GACTGGGACGACGGGTTCGAGTTTTCGGGCGGCGGCTATACGCAGGCGGATCCGGACCAGTTCGGCGCGTTCTTCGACGAGCTGTTCTCGCGCCGTGGCGGGTTCGACCAGACGGCCGGACCCCGGCCCGCGTTTCACGCGTCGGGCCAGGATCACCATGCCCGGATCACGATTGATCTGCAGGAAGCCTATGACGGCGGTTCGCGCGACTTCACCCTGCGCAAGCCGGAATTGGACCCGCAAGGCCATGTTGTGCTGCGCGAACGCGCTATCCGCGTCACCATCCCGAAGGGCGTATCCGACGGCCAACACATACGGTTGTCGGGACAGGGTGCACCGGGCCTCGGACAGGGGAAGCCGGGAGATCTCTTCCTTGAGGTGACGATCCGCGACAAGCCGGGATTTCACGTCGAGGGGCGCGACGTTCACATGGATGTGCCAATCACCCCTTGGGAGGCCGCGCTTGGCGCACGTGTCGACATGCGCACTCCCGCCGGGAAGGTTCAGCTGACCATTCCGAAACACACGCAGACCGGGAAGAAATTACGGCTGAAAGCGCGCGGGATACCCGGTAAATCGCCAGGCAATCTCATTGCCGTTCTCAAGATCGTCGTCCCGCCGACAGAGACCGAGAAGGCAAGAGAATTGTACCGGGAGATGGCCCGCGAGGCGGATTTCGACCCGCGCGTCACGATGGAGGGATAGGCCATGACACGTAGCAAAGCCGTGATCCAGGTAAGCGAAATAGTTGAGCCCATGTCGTTGATCGATCTCTGCCGCATCAGCGGGTGTTCGGCCGAATGGATTCTCGAGCTTATCGACGAGGGCATCCTGGAACCGGTCGACGAAGACCATCCGGGCGCGCGGTTCGACAGTTCCAGCATAACGATCATTCGCCGGGTTCAGCGTCTGCAGGGGGATTTACGGATCAACCTGCCGGGAATCGCCGTGGTGCTATCCCTCGTCGACGAGAATGCCAGGCTGAAACGCCGTTTGCACCAGTTCGAAGACACCCTTCCGGTCGTCATCCGGATGCCGGCGAACGACCGGTAGCCGGCCCGGCCGCCAGCGCCTGTCTGCAAATTGACCTTCGTCAAGCGGGGGGATCACTGGGCCACTACGATGATCGCACATTTCGGGAGGCTTCCCATGACGACGAAACTTCAGACATCTCACCCCGACACGACTGTCATCGATCTGCCCGAAGCGGTTGGCGTTTTCGGTAGCTACGACACACTTCGCGCTGCGCTCTATGATCTGCGCATGCACGGCTTCAGCCGCTACGACCTCAGCCTCTTGGGCGACAGGAAGGCATTGAAGGAAAAGCTGGGCGCGGCCTATTGGCGGGCGGAAGATCTTGAAGACGATCCGGACGCGCCGCGCGCGGCCTTCGTGTCGGAGGAAGCGATCGGGGAATACGAAGGCGCCATCGTCGGCGGATTCTTCTATCTCGGGTCCTACATCGCCATGGCCGCCATGTTGACGCCTGCCAGCACATTGGCAGCGTCGATAGCGGCGATTTCCGTCGGCGGTGGGCCGGCCGCCGTTCTCGGCATCTTGCTCGCGCGGCGGGTGGGTCGGCACCACAAGGACTACTACGCCGACCAGATTGAAAACGGCGGCATCCTCCTGTGGGTCCGCACGGTGGACGAGGACAAGGAGGCGCTCGCGGTCAAGATCCTGAAAGGGCATTCCGGGCGCGACGTCCATGTCCATGCCTGGAGCCAATAAGAAGACCGCAGGCCGTCCGGCGCGGGCGCCGCCTTGCACTCAATGAAGGAAAGGCACGAAGGTCATGCGCACCGACCACTTCGATTTCGACAACACCCGCGACATCTTCTCGCCCGCCAAACTGCGCAGCGGCATGACATGGGGCGGCATCTTTCTGATCCTGCTGGGGGTCGCTGCACTGGTCGTGCCCACGGTCAGCTCACTGGTGGTCGGGGTCATTGTGGGCTGGCTCCTGGCGGCCAGCGGCGCCGTCACCATGCTCGGGGCCTTTTCGCTCCGCAGGACAGGGCTTTTCCTGTGGGAGATGGTGCCCGGTGTTCTCATCTTCGCCGCGGGTTTGATGCTCATTCTGGATCCGCAGCAGGGGTTGATTGCGCTCACCTTGCTGATCGCCTTGGTCTTCTTCCTTTCCGGCGCGGCACAGATCTCGTTCTCGCTTTGGCTGCGCCCTGCGCCTGGTTGGGGATGGGGCATCCTGTCGGCGGTCGTCAGCCTCGCGTTCGCGGGCTTCATCCTGTTTGCCCTGCCGGAGGCCTCGGCGGTGCTCATCGGCGTGCTGGTCGGCTTTGACATGCTGAGCACCGGATTGGCTCTGGTCATGATCGCCCGATCCGGCCCGATTGACCCACTGGGCTGAGGGCGGCGGCGGCGCGGTTGAGGGGCACGCGCAATTCGACCGATCTCAAACGAATCCGCACGTGACAGCCCGAAGTCCCTGCGAAAGTCACATTGGGAGATTTGAAATGGACACCTACCGGGATCTCGCTGAGCTCTATCAAGCCGGCTACGCGGATCTGGCGGAACTTCAGCCGAAAACGGCGGCGGCCTTCGGACGGCTCGTCATGGATGCAACGGCAGACGGCGAACTGCCGACGAAATTCAAGGAACTGACGGCCTTCGCAATCGCGGTTTCCTGCCGCTGCGGGGGAAGCATCTCCCATCATGCAGAGGCCATTTTCCGCGAAGGCGCGACCCGCCAGGAGGCCGCCGAGATGATCGGCGTCGCGATCCTCATGGGCGGCGGGTTGTCGGCAGCCTGCGGCGTCGAGGCGCTGCGGGCCTTTGACGAGGTTGCCCGGGCGGAATCGTAGTCATTCGCGCACCCGCTTGTCCCGGCGCCGCTACACGGAAAAAACAAACCCTCCCAACGGATTATGGCCATGGACAAACAAAAGAAATTCAACTGGAGCTTCTGGATCATGGCCGGGTTGTTGTGGTTGGGTCTGCAGCTCTGGCTGGGGTATCAAAGCGTGATGCCTCTGCAATATAGCGAATTCCTGTCCTATCTCGAGAAGGGCAAGGTTGCGGAAATGACGGTGACCGAGAGCAGGGTCGAAGGGCGGCTGATCGATGCTGTGGATGGGAAGGAATTCTTCGTCGTCCAACGGGTCGACCCCGATTTCGCCGCCGAACTGGAGCAATATGATGTCGCCTTCACCGGCGGCTCCGACCAGAACTGGTTGACCACCGTGATCTCCTGGGTCGTGCCGGTCCTCGTCTTCGCGGTGGTGTGGATGTTCCTCATGCGGCGTATGTCCGGCGGCACAGGGGTCGGCAGTCTTGTGAACATCGGCAAGTCAAAGGCGAAGGTCTATCTGGAGACGAAGACCGGCGTCACCTTCGACGATGTCGCCGGCGTGGATGAAGCCAAGAGAGAATTGCAGGAAATCGTCTCCTTCCTCAAGGATCGCGAAAAGTACAGCCGCCTCGGCGCACATGTCCCGAAGGGCATTCTCCTGGTCGGCCCGCCGGGCACGGGCAAGACGCTCCTGGCGCGGGCGGTGGCGGGTGAGGCAGAGGTGCCCTTCTTTTCGATCTCCGGCTCCGAATTTGTCGAGATGTTCGTCGGCGTCGGTGCCGCGCGGGTGCGGGATCTGTTCGAACAGGCGCGCCAGGCCGCCCCGTGCATCATCTTCATCGACGAATTGGACGCGCTGGGGCGGGCGCGCTCCGCGGTCTCGGGCTATGGCGGCGGGGGCGAGAAAGAACAGACCCTGAACCAGCTTCTGTCGGAACTGGACGGGTTCGATCCTCGTGTCGGCATTGTGCTCCTGGCCGCAACGAACCGTCCGGAAATACTGGATCCGGCGCTTCTGCGGGCGGGGCGGTTTGATCGGCAGATCGCCGTGGACCGTCCGGAACGGAAAGGGCGCGCCGCGATCCTTGCGGTGCATTGCAAGGGCGTGGCCATCGCGGCTGAGGTGGATCTGGACCAGGTCGCTGCCATCACCACCGGCTTCACCGGAGCTGACTTGGCCAATCTCGTGAACGAGGCGGCGATCCTCGCGACCCGCCGGGAGGGAGACCAGGTAACAATGGCCGACCTCACCGCGGCCGTTGAACGGATCGTGGCCGGGATCGAACGCAAGTCGCGCGTTCTCAGCCCGGCGGAGCGCAAACGCGTGGCGCATCACGAGATGGGACATGCGCTCGCCGCCGCCAAAGTCGCCCATGCCGACCCGGTGCACAAGGTGTCGATCATTCCGCGCTCGATCGGGGCGCTCGGCTACACGATGCAACGCCCGACCGAAGACCGCTTCCTCATCACGTTCCCGGAGTTGAAGGACCGCATGATCGTCCTCATGGCGGGACGCGCTGCTGAGGAGCTGATTTTCGGGGAGATCTCGACCGGGGCCTCGGACGACCTGGCGAAAGCGACCGACATTGCGCGGGAATGTGTGACGCGGTTCGGCATGGACGCAAGCGTTGGGCAGGCCGTTCTGGAAGACAAGCCGGGCCAATTCCTGGGCCAGTACGGCCGGGGCATGGTCGCCAGAGACTATGCCGAGGAGACCGCGCGCGAGGTCGACCTGGCCGTGCGTCAATTGATCGAAGAGGCCTATCTCCAGGCCAAGAGCATCCTGTCCGAACACCTGGCGGATCTGAAAGCCGGGGCCGACCTTCTGCTGGAACACGAAACCATAACGCCGGCGGAATTTGCACCGATCAAACGTATTGCGCCCGGGCCGCCCGAGATGCAGGAGCCGGTCCGGGCGGCGCAGTGAACGGCAATGAAGATCGGGAGACGGACAATTGACTGACAAAGTGGCAAGCCCGGTCGCACGGATCCAGAATCTGGAAGAAGAACTGGCAGAGGAGCTGGAGCGCCGCCGAAAATCGTTCACGTTCCGGCTGGAACTCGGGCGAGTCACCTTCGAGCAGGAGGTGCGCGCGCGGCACCGCGCTTTCAAGAAAGAGCTCTCGACCTACATCCTGCAGGCACGGCCGCTTGTCGTGTTGACGGCACCCTTCATCTTTTTAGTCATTGTTCCCTTCGTGCTGCTGGACTTGTTCGCGTCCCTCTACCAACTCATCTGTTTTCCCGTATACCGGATCGAGAAGGTGCGCCGGGCGGAGTATATCACGTTCGACCGCCATCACCTGTCCTATCTCAATGCGCTCGAGAAACTGAACTGCGTGTATTGTGCCTATGCGAATGGCCTGCTGGCCTATGTCCGGGAAATCGCGGCCCGTACCGAAAGGCACTGGTGCCCGATCAAACATGCAAAGTTGATGACCGGGGTGTACGGGCACTACGCGGAATTCGTGGAGTATGGCGACGCCGAGGGGTTCCAGCGCGACTGGGTGACACCGCAGGATCCCTCGACATAGTCAGCGTCCTGACGGGACAGGGACCGGATGCTGATCGCCTCGCCGACCCGGAGAACCCGGCCGCTCGTTCTGGAACCCGGCCCCTCCGACGGGGTGTGTCAGAAATTGAGGCACGCCCTCGGGTGTCACCCTTTTGTGAAAACAATGCCGATCGCGGTGGCCACGCCGGCGCCCACGAGAAGATAGCTGTATCTGCGCGGTTCCCGCTCTGCCATCGGCAGAAGATGGGAGGCCCCGACATAGATCAGGGCGCCGGCCGACAGGGCCAGAAGGTCGCCCAGAACCGTTTCGTCCTGCGCGCCGACCCAGGCATAGGAGGACAGCGCGCCGACAGGCGTCGTCACGGCCGCCGCGAGGAAGGCCAACCAGAACGCCGTTGTTTCGCGAAACCCACCCTTCAACAGGAGTATATAGGTCACGATGCCTTCCGGGAACTCATGCAGAACCATCCCTAGCGCGGTCAAGGCCCCGGTGTAGGGGCTCACCGAAAAGGCGATCGAATAGACGGTTCCGTCGATGAAGGAATGAAACCCGATCCCGAGCATCGGGATGAGACCGATAGAAAACGACGGGTTGCCGAGCCGGTCACAGACCTTGGACGAGAACAGGCGGTTGAGCATGTAGATCGCCAGATAGCCGGCGAGCAGAAGCACGGGGCCGTCCGCCGTCTTCGCTAGGCTTTCGGGAACCAGATGAAGGAAGGAAACAGCGATCAGAACGCCAGCGGCAAAACAGGCGAAATATGTCGCGTTGTTGCGCCCCCAATCCTTGAAGCGCATCACCACCAGAATTCCGGCCGTGGTCACCACGCAGGCCAGAAGGCTTGCGTAGACCGCAAGCGGGGCGGTCGCGACGATCACGCCGGGCCGCCCGTCGATTTCGGCACCTTCACCGCCGCGCGATCAAGTCCACCCTGCTTTGTCGGCGGGCTGTGTCCAACGTCAATGTCGGCGCCGAGATGGTGCAGAGCCTGCAAGACCTGCGCGACCGTCACCCTGGGACGGGACGGCATGCCCTCCTCCTCTGCGACACTGAGCTCGCTTGCGTCGTATTCCCATCGCCGAAGAATCTCGATCTTCTCGGGCTCTGTGAAAGAAGGAGCGGCCAAAACCTCGTCCGGCGTTTCGAATTCCGACGCCGGGTCGAGAAGCGCGCGACGCATCCGGTCTTCCTGTGTCATCTTTTGTCTTCCTGGAGAATGAGGAGAGCCTGCATGACGGGCTCCGGAATATCCTGCTCTCCCTGCCCGATGATATCGGCCTTACCCTCCGCCAAGGCCCTGGCCTGGCCGATGTCCTCGAGGCTGGCCCCGGTCGCCCGCAAAGCTTGGACCGTATTATCGGTCAATCGCCCGAGAAGCAGTTCCAGACTGTGACGGGTGAGTTGGGTCATGTGGGCAATCTCCCTTTGTTCAGGGCTACCGCGCCGGCTCGATCTCCAGCGCGGCACCATCGCGAGTATTCACCAAAAGGCTACACCATCGCCCCGGTCGGGAATTGACGACCGTCAATCGGCGGCCTCGGCGGACAGCTACCATTTCCACATTGTTCGACAAACCTATGGAGGGCTGAAATGTCGTATCATGACTTGCTGCCATCATCTTGGTTGCACGGAAAGGACGAAGCCGACCAACCGTTGGTTTCGCTCCGCAAACAGATGGATTCCCTGTTCGAGGACTTCGATCGCGGTTTCTGGGCCCGCAGCTTGGACTATGCGGTCCGCACCAACGTCAGCGAGACGGACAAAGAGATCTGCGTCACCGCCGAGCTTCCCGGGCTGACCGAGGAAGACGTCGATCTTGAGGTGTTCGGCAACCGGCTGATCATCAAGGGCGAGAAGGAATCGGAAACCGAGGAACGGAAAGACGAGAAAGGCCGTCAGTTTCATCGCGTCGAACGCATGTCCGGCGCGTTCCAGCGCAGCCTTGCGTTGCCGTTCGAGATCGACGCCGACGCCGTGAAGGCCGAGGTGAAGGATGGTGTGTTGACGGTGACAGTGCCGAAGCCGGCAGAGGTCGCCGAGAACACCCGCAAGATCAAGGTGACCCGGCCCGCATGAACGCAGCCGATAGGCCGGGCCGTGGTGAAACGATCCGCCGCATGCTTCGGTCCGGACAGCGGTCCCGCAAGTCGGGGCCGCTGTCCCGCTCAGCCGGGGCGGGTCCGGCGATTCGGCGGGTCGCTCTGCAAGGCCACCTCGGGAAAGCCGGGCGGCATTCCGTCGTTTCCTGACACGGATCGGGCAGCCCGGCAAAGGCTGGCTCCAATCTGACGTGGGACAAGCTTTTCCCGGCTGAGGCCGCCAGGTGCGCGAAGGATTGCCCGGGACAAAGACCAAAGGTCGTTTCGCCCCCGCGCGGGCGCCGCCGCCGGGTTCTGCGGGCCGCCCTCCTCCGGTGCTCAGGTGTCCGGTCGCGACCAGGCCCCTGCGACAGCCAGCCCATTCGACCCACGGACCGGAATGCGCTATAGTTCCAAGGGAAGGAGTCTGACTCGGCCGGCCGGGTGCCAAAGGAGCGAAACCATGACGGGTTCTGGTGTTCCGAAATCGAAGCCATCCTCTCACCTCCATGCCTCGAGACATGTCCTGGCGGAAGACTTGGGATCCGGGACGGCAGCCCACCCGCATCTCGAGATACCGGAACGTGGACAGTGCTCCGGTGCAACCGGCCACACCAAGCGGGAGATCGACGCCGACTACCCCTGTCTGAAATCGTTCTTCGAGGAACATTCATTCACGCAGCGTTTCCAACCCGACAGCACCATATTGCTGCATGGCGAGCCGGCCGATGCGATCTTCCGGGTCAGCTCCGGTACGGTGCGTTGCTGCACGATCGACCCAGACGGGACGAGGCAGATTTTCGCATTCGCCCGGGACGGTGAATTCGTCGGGCTATCCGATGTGGAGCAATGGCATTATACAGCGGAGGCCGTCGATTTTGTCATTCTGAAAGCCGTTCCGCGCATCACGATCGAACAAGCGCTTGCCGTCAATATCCCCCTGCGCCAGGAGTACAGGCGCTACCTGGCTGCCCTCCTTCAACAGCGCGAGCATCTCCTTCTTTTCCTGACGCATTCCAGGGCGACCCAACGACTTTTCCAGTTTCTCTGCGAATTTGCCAGTTCGCGACAGACGTCAGGTTACGTCAGTCTTCCCATGAGTCGTCGCGACATTGCGGATCACCTGGGCCTTTCGGTCGAAACCGTCAGCCGGTCGTTCAGCGACCTGAAAAACCACAGCTACATTGATCTTGCCAACACCGGAAAATTCATGATCCGCAAGGGTCTGAACGGTTCCGAAATCAGCGGAATGGTCACCAGTAGGAAGTCAGCAGCGGCAGGGCTGCTGGCCTCGCCCACAAACGGGTTGGCGCCGCTCCCTGTATGGGCAAGTTCCGCCGTCGAAAAAATGAACTGAAGCCGTGCCCGCCCAATGATCTGGAGATGTCCGGCGATCGGGCCGTTTCAGGGCCTACACCGATCTCAAGCGGAGCGGACCGGCTCGGACGACCTCGTTGCGCGAAGACAGAAAAACCAGCTTGGCGAGCACTATCAGCGTCTTTCCGTGTAGGCGACCCGTCTCCCTGCCCTACCCGCCGCCAGCAATTGTCCGTCAGGCGCGGCCCGCAAGCTCCGCCGCACAGTCGCGCCCCAACGCGGCAAGCCCGGTGGTGAGATAGCTGGACAGCAGAGGCAGCCCCATGAGGTATTTCGCCGTGGGCGTCGTCGCCTGCTCGGTCGCGTGCCGCCGGAGTTCAGCCCAATCTTCCAGCGACCGGTCATTGCGCGCCAACCAGGTGAGCGCCACGAGGTCAATCTGGGCATCCTCGGAGAGATCGTCGATGAGCTGTCTGAGCTCCGATTCTGCCGGATCAGCGGGCCGGTCTTCCAGCGTGGCGAGCGCAATGTCGTCATCCTCGGTGGCGGAGGCAGACGGATCGCTCGACGCTGTTTTTGTGGCGTATTCCCGCGCGAGCGAGATGATGTTGCACAACTTGTCGAGCGGCAGGGCAAGGTCGATCCCGCCGTTGCCGGTATCCGTTATCGAAAGCGTCTTCATTGCATCTCTCCCATACCTGAGTAGCCGGGCCGGTCTTTGTCCTCTTCGATCTCGACCATTGTCGCTTCGGTCAGCAGCAGAAGACCGGCCACCGAGACCGCGTTTTCCAGCGCCGAGCGGACCACCTTGGTTGGATCGACGATGCCGGCCTCGATCAGGTCGATCCAGTTGCCCTTGGCCGCATCGAAACCGAAGGCCCCCTCGCCGCCTTGCATCCGCGCGACCACGACGCCGGGATCAACGGCGGAGTTCTCGGCAATGGCGCGCGTGGGCGCCGACAGCGCCCGCGCCAGAACCGTGAGCCCAGTGCGCTCGTCGCCCTCGGCCTCTGCCGCGAGCGCTTCGATCGGCTCGACACAACGCAGGAGCGCCAGTCCGCCGCCGGGAACGATGCCCTCCTCGACCGCCGCCCGGGTGGAACTGATGGCGTCGTCCAGCGCCTCCTTCTTCGCCTTGACCTCGGCCTCGGAGGGCGCGCCAACGCGGATCACCGCGACGCCGCCGGCGAGCTTGGCGAGCCGCTCGTCGAGTTTCTCCCGGTCGTAGTCGGAGGTGGTCTCGGCGATGGCTGCGCGGATCTGTTTCACCCGCGCCGCGATCTCGTCTTTCCCGCCGCGTCCGCCGACGATGGTGGTTGTGTCCTTGGTGGCCACAACACGGTCGGCCCGCCCGAGATGGTCGAGAGTCACGTTCTCCAGCTTCATGCCCATGTCTTCCGACACCAACTGGGCGCCGGTGAGCACGGCGATGTCTTCGAGCATCGCCCGGCGGCGGTCGCCGAATCCCGGCGCCTTCACCGCGACCACCTTCATGCCACCGCGCAGCCGGTTGACCACCAAGGTCGCGAGGGCCTCGTCGTCCACGTCCTCGGCGATGACGAGCAGCGGCAGGCCCTGCTGCACCGCCGCCTCCAGAAGTGGGATCATCGGCCTGAGAGTCGAGAGCTTTTTCTCGTGCAGAAAGACGGCGACATTTTCCAGATCGCAGGTCAGCCCTTCTGTCTCGGTGACGAAGTAGGGCGAGATGAAGCCGCGGTCGAAGCGCATGCCCTCGACCACTTCAAGCACCGTCTCGGTTGTCCTGCTCTCTTCCACCGTGATCGCGCCTTCATCGCCCACCTTCTCGATCGCATCCGCCACCAACTCGCCGATGGCCGGATCGTTGTGGGCCGAGATTGTGGCGACCTGCACCTTCTCGATACGGGTTTTCACCGGCTTCGACAGGTCTTTCAGCCGCGCCACCGAAACCTCGAGCCCACGGTCGAGTCCGCGACGCAAGTCGATGGCACTCGCCCCGGCGACGACATTGCGGACACCATCGGCGAAAATCGCCTCAGCCAGTAGGGTGGAAGTCGAAGTGCCATCGCCCACCGCCTCACTGGTCTTCTCGGCAGCCTGGCGCAGCATCTGCGCGCCCAGATCCTCCTCGGCGTCCTTGAGCTTCGTCTCCTTGGCGATCGTCACACCGTCGTTGCAGACGATGGGCCCACCCCATTTCCTCTGGATCAGCACCGACTTCGATTTCGGTCCGAGAGTGACCCGCACCGCCTCGGCGAGCGTGTGCGTTCCGCTGAGCAGCTTCTCACGGGCTTGGGAATGAAAGAGGAATTGTTTGTAGGCCATCATTACACAGGCGCTTCACCACCTGCCTCCAATTACCGGCGAATGAATGATAACAATTTGACCGAGGCGCGCCATGACGACGGTCAATTCGCGGCCGGGCGGGATGAGCGACACTTGGTTGGTCGGCTGGGCCGTCTGTCATGGCAGCGAGGTTCTGGTGACCACGGACACGATGGCCGAGGTGCTCGCGGCGGCGCTCGACGCCCTGGCGCGGGGCTGGGTGCCGCTGCCGATGGCGGCGCATTCGAAGTGCGCATTGGTGGCGTGAAGCGACCTGCAAAGGGCGCCGACCTGACCGGGCGGAAGTGCGCGATTGGTATACGCTGGCCGGATGTGCTGTCGTCCGCTGCCTTTCAATGCCGAGGTGGCGCGCGCCGTCTCGTCGAACGAACTCACGGACGCGGCGGCGGGACAGCGGACTGGCAGCGGGGACCTGCGGCCAATGCGCATCATTGCGTCCCAGCGGGCGCTGATTGCCGCATGGCGGTAGACTTCGAGCGCCGACAGGTGTTGACTCTCAGCGAGGACGACGGTGCACCGGGTCCAACACCTGAGGCGGTTGACCCCGGCGCATGATCGTGGTTCGCGCTTCACTCGACGAGAGGGGCAAACCGATGAAAACCCTGGCCGCTCAAGACCTTTGCAAGACCTGCGACCCGAAGACGTTTGGGTTCCGCTCTACCGAGGATCTCGCCCCTTTCGACGGGTTCCTCGGCCAGGAGCGGGCGCTCGACGCGATCCGGTTGTCTTCCGAAATCCCGCACCGGGATTTCAACCTGTTCGTGCTCGGCCCGACCGGAACCGGCCGGCACGCGGCTGTGCAAAAGATCCTGTCCGAGCGGGCCGCGACCTGCGAGGCGCCGTCGGATTGGGCCTACGTCAACAACTTTGAAGCCCCGGACCGTCCGAAAGCGCTGCGGATGCCGACGGGAACCGCTGTCCGGCTCAGACATGCGATGGAGGCGCTGGTCGACGATCTCGCCAACGAGATCCCGGCCCTGTTCGACTCGGAAGAATACCAGGCGCAACGCCGCGGCATCGAAGAGGAGCTCGGTGAGGTACAGGAGGCCCGGATGGCCGATTTCGCCGACCGCGCCAAGTCCGAGGATGTTGCATTGCTCCGGGCGCCCACGGGGTTCATGTTGACAGCCATCATTGACGGCAAAGCCCTGAAACGAGAGGATTTTGAGAAACTCGATGAAACCCGGCAAGCGGAAATCGACGAGAAGATCAGCCGCTTGCAGGACGACCTCGCCGCGGTGTTTCGCGACGCACCCAAGCTCGAAAAGGAAGCCCGCAAGCGGATAGAAAGCCTGAATGCGAAGATGGCCGAGCGCGCGGTTTCCGCCAGGATCGCGGAAGTCGCCCCCGATCTCTCGGCAATCGAGGCGGTGGCCAGTCACCTCGAAGCCGTCCATGCAGACATCATCGACAACGCCGATGTCTTCCTTGCCGCCGCCGCAGAGAAGAACGAGGGGCCGTTTCCAGGGGCGATCCGCAAGTTCCACCAGGAACCCGAGTTCGGTCGCTATTCGGTCAATGTCATGGTTTCGCATGGCGGCGAAACGGAACACGGCGCGCCGATGGAGACTGAAGACCTGCCCACGCTCGGCCGGCTCACCGGGCGCATCGAACACGTTTCGCAGATGGGCTCGCTGGTGACGAACTTCACCATGATCAAGCCCGGTGCCCTGCATGTGGCCAACGGCGGTTACCTGATCCTCGATGTCCGCCGGGTGCTCTCCGAACCTTATGCCTGGGACGCGCTGAAACGCTGCCTCAAGAACCGCTCGATCAGCATCACCTCGCTCGCCGAACGCCTGAGCTTGGTATCGACGACCTCGCTGCAACCCGACCCGATCCCGCTCGACGTGCGGGTGGTCCTGGTCGGCGACCGCCTGCTGCATGCGCTGCTCACGATGTTCGATCCCGATTTTGGTGAGCTGTTCAAGCTCGAGGCGGACTTTTCCGACGAGGTGGACCGAGACGAGGCGTCGCTCGCGCTCTTCGCCAGGATCATCGGCGCCTATGCCCGGCGTGAGAAGCTGAAGCCGATCTCTGCGGACGGGATCGCGCGACTGCTCGACGAGGCGACCCGGCTCGCGGGTGATAGCAAGAAACTGTCTCTGCGCCTTGGCGCACTCGCCGACATCCTGCGCGAGGCCGATCACTACGCCGGCGGCCGCGGAAGCGATCTGACAACGGCAGCCGACATCGAGACGGCGATCGGCGAGAAAGAGCGCCGCGCCGCGCGCATCAAGGAGCGGATGCAGGAGGCGATCGCGCGCCGAACGGTGCTGATCGACACCGAGGGCGCGAAGGTTGGACAGGTCAACGGGTTGTCGGTAGTCGTGCTTGGCGACACGGCGTTCGGTCGGCCGTCGCGGATCACCGCCCGGGTTCGGATGGGAACCGGCAAGCTGATCGACATCGAACGCGAGGTCGAGCTTGGAGGCCCGCTGCATTCCAAGGGCGTGATGATCCTCGCCGGCTACCTCGCCGCCACCTATGCGCACGACGTGCCGTTCTCGTTGCACGCCAGTCTTGTTTTCGAGCAGAGCTACGGCGGCGTCGACGGCGACAGCGCCTCCTCGGCCGAGCTGTACGCGCTGCTCTCGGCGCTCTCCGGCCTTCCGATCGCGCAAGGCTTCGCCGTCACCGGCTCGGTCAACCAACTCGGCGAGGTCCAGGCCATCGGCGGGGTGAACGAGAAGATCGAAGGGTTCTTCGACGTCTGCGTCGGACGCGGATTGACCGGTGACCAGGGCGTCCTGATCCCCCAGGCCAATGTCGAACACCTGATGCTGCGCAGGCCAGTGGTCGAGGCGGTCGAGGCCGGCAAGTTCAGAGTGATCCCGGTGACCACCATCTCTGAGGGGATCGAGACCCTCACCGGGACCGATGCCGGTGCGCGCAGAGCCGACGGCACGTTCACCGAGGGCTCGGTCAACGAGCGGGTCGAGACCAGATTGCGTGTTTTTGCCGAAACCCGCCGGGTCTTCGCTCGCTCGCGGCCCGGCGAGACCGGCGAGGGCGGCGAGGGCGACACATGAGACCGCCCCGGCGCATTCTCATCGGCGCCGCCAGCTATGCCGATGCGCGCGCCGCGCTCCGGCTGGCCCGGCAATTGGCGGTCACGCTGCAGGCGGAGGTGCGTGGCCTGCTCGTCGAAGAGGCGATCCTGAGCGATTTGCCGCGCCTGGCGCGGCAGCGGGTCGTCACGGCAAGCGGTGCGCTGCACGACGTGCCCACTGCCCGGCAGGCCGCCCGAATGATCGAGCACGATGCGAAGGCGTTCCAGTCAGGACTTGCCGAGCTGTCCGCGACCGCGCGGCCATTGGAGCGGCGGCGGGGCGATCTGACCGTTGCGATGTGGGAGGACGCGCGCGAATGGGACGTTGTGGTCTACGGGCTGCGCGAATTCCACGGGCTTGGCGGCCGGATCGTGCTGATCGCCCCAGCAGCGGGCACCGCCCGGGATGCGGCGGATCTGGCCGAAGATCTTGCATGGGCGGCGGGGACGACAGCCATCGCCCTCGGGCTCGCGACTTGCAGCGACACAGGGGCGGACGAAACCTTCCCCGATGCGGCGGCGCTTCTCGCCCGGATCAGCCGGCTCAACTGCGCCGCGGTGGTGCTTGACCGCGCAGCGGGGCCGATCCGCAGCGTCGACCAGCTACGCGCGCTCCTGGCCGCCGCACACTGCCCGGTGGTGCTCGTAGGGCAGCCGACCGGGGCGGTCGCGCTCCCCGAGTGATCGGGGTCATTGCACGCCCTGTGCATTGGCGCGATCATGACCATGGAAGACACCGGAAAGGTGGGGTCATGTCGCAAACGGCAAGGGGAAACACCGCAACACACGAGGTCGGTCTCAGACGCTCGATCGGCGCGGTCGGGCTCGTCCTCTACGGGCTGGGTGTCACCATCGGCGCCGGGATCTACGTCCTTGTCGGAGACACAGTCGTATTGGCTGGAGACTATGCGCCGGCGGCCTTCCTGCTCTCCGCGATCGTGATGGGATTTACCGCCGGCACTTTTGCCGAGCTGTCGGCGCGGGTGCCACAGGCGGCAGGCGAAGCGGCCTACGTCGACGCCGCGTTCCACCGCGTCTGGCTCACCATCCTGATCGGCCTGGCGGTGCTTGTTGAAGCGATGATCGCGGCCGCTGCCATCGCGGTGGGAGCCGCGGGCTATGTCGCCGAGCTGGTTCCGCTGGCGCGCCCCGGTCTGATCGCCGCGATCGTGCTTCTGATGGCCGGGATCGCGGCTTGGGGCATACGCGAATCGATCGCGATCGCCGGCGCGATGACGATCGTCGAGGTCGCCGGGCTCCTCGTCATCATCGTGGCCGGTATCGGCACGGATCCCGGGGCAATTCGCGACCTGCCGTCGACGCTCCTGCCGCCGCTGGGCGACACCGCCGCCGTTTCGGGCGTGCTGGCCGCCAGCCTGTTTGCCTTCTTCGCCTTCATCGGCTTCGACGATATCGTCAACCTCGTCGAGGAGGCGCGCCAGCCGCGCCGCGACCTGCCGCGCGCGCTCGTCGCGACGCTCATCCTCGTGACCCTGATCTACGTCCTCGTCTGCTTCGTCGCCCTCAGGACCGTACCGGCCGAAGACATGGCCGCAAGCGACGCGCCGATCAGCCTGCTGTTCGAACGCCTGACCGGCCTGCCACCGCTCGCGATCACGCTTGTCGCCATCATCGCCACGATGAACGGCGTCGTCATCATCCTCATCATGGCCGCGCGGGTCGCCTACGGCATGGCGCGGAAAGGCCGCCTGCCGGCGTGGCTCGGACAGGTCTCGCCGAGGACGCGAACGCCCGTGCGCGCCACGGCGTTGGTCACAGCAGTGGTCCTGTTTCTGGCCTTGTTCATCCCACTCGGGCCGCTTGCAGAAACAACGTCTGGGGTCATGCTCGCCGTATTTTTCGTGGTGAACCTGGCGCTGTTGTGGATGAAACTGCGCCACGTCCCCGCCCCGGAGGACGGCTTTCGGGTGCCGATCCTCGTCCCAGCCCTGGGTGCCGCGAGCTGCCTCGGCCTCCTGGTCGGCGCGCTCACCCTTGGTGCATAGCCGCAGCGCATGACCGGGTTTCAAAGCGACGAAGGCCTTCACCACCTCCCCGACGGTCGGGTGCGGAATACCGATCGCGCCGGCCTCGGCGACCGCCGGGTGTTTCATCAGCGCGCGCTCGACCTCGAACGGGCCGATCAGGTGGCCCGCGCTTTTGATCATGTCGTCGACCCGGCCGACGAACCAGAAGTAGCCGTCGGGATCCTGTTTCGCGAGGTCGCCGGTCAGGTACCAGCCGTCGGCGAGGCATTTGGTGTAGCGCGCTTTTTCGCCGAGGTAGCCGCGGAAGATCGACGGCCAGCCCGGCCTGAGCGCCAGCTCGCCCTCGGTCCCCGCCCCGGGAACCGGCGCGAGGCAGCCATCCGCGCCGCGTCGAACGATGGCCGCCTCGACGCCCGGCAGAGACCGCCCCATCGCGCCCGGCTTCACGTCCATCAAACGGTAGTTTGCGATCATGATCCCACCGGTCTCGGTCTGCCACCAATTGTCGTGGACGGGAAGGTCGAACGCCTCCGAAGGCCCAGACCACGGCCTCGGGATTGAACGGTTCGCTGACGCTGGCGATGAACCGCAGCGCCGAGGTGTCCACCCCGCGCGCGACCTCGGAGCCGATCCGCATCATCATCCGGATCGCGGTCGGCGCGGTGTACCAGACAGTGGCTTTCTGCACGTCGAGGATGCCAAGCCAGCGTTCGGCATCGAATTCCGCCGCGTCGACGATCAGGGTTGCGCCGTTGGTAAGCGGCGAGATGATGCCGTAGGAGGTGCCGGTAACCCAACCGGGATCGGCAGTGCACCAGAACACGTCGTCCGGGCGGAGATCGCGGGCGAGCCGACCGGTGACATGATGCGCGATCACGGCCGCGTGGACGCGCACCGCCCCCTTGGAACGCCCGGTCGTGCCGGAGGTGAAGTGCAGGAGCGCCATGTCTTCGGGGTCGGTCGGCGGGATCTCGAAATCCGGGCTGGCCGCAGCCAGAAGCGCGCGCAGATCGTGGGTGCCGGGGATATCCACCGGGGCCTGCGTCGCCCCGACGACGAAGACGCGCTCGAGGTCCGGCAGCGCCTCGCGGAGCGGTTCGATCTTGCGCCTGTAGAGGCGTTCGGTGGTGACGAGCGCTTTCGCCGCGCCGATGACCAGGCGTTGAGTGATCGGCTCGAGGTCGAAGGCGGAAAACAGCGGGCAGAAGACGCTCCGGGCCTTCAGCGTTCCGAGGGCGGCGACATAGAATTCCGGGATGCGGCCCGCGAGCGAGAAGACGCGGTCGCCCGGACCGATCCCGCAGGCGCCGAGAACGTTGGCGAAGCGGTTGGTCTCGGCCCCCAGATCGGCGTAGCTCAAATCGCGGATCGACCCGCGTTTCGGGATCCAGCGGATGGCCGGCGTCCTGGCGAGCGGGCCATCGCAATGCCGGTCCACCGCCTCGTGGGCGATATTCAGCTCAGCGCCGCCCGGCAGCCCGTTGAACTCCGCCCTTGCCGCGCCCCGGTGAGGGCGGCACGCGTCTCGGCCCGGTCGAAGCCGGTGATCGTTGTCAAGGCCAGACGGCATCCCGCCTGCGCCCGTGCCGCGGCATCGCATACCGGCGCGATGGCCGGGTCCGACCCGGTCTACGAAACGGCGATCCGGCGCGCCGGGATGCTGCGGGGTGTTCAGCCTCGAGGAGCTGTTCGACGCCGTCGCAACGCTGACACCGGGATCCTGCCGAAGGACGACCGGATCGCCATCGTGACCGACGGCGGCGGCATCGGCGTGCTGGCGACAGACCCTGTGGTGGACGCGGGCGGACGGCTGGCGGAACTCGGGGCGGATACGCTCGCGCAGCTCGATGCCGCCTTGCCGCCGACCTGGTCGCGGGCCAATCCCGTCGACATCATCGGCGACGCCACCGGCGCCCGTTACGCCGACACGATGAAAGCGATTTGCGAAGACCCGAACACCGACGCCGTTCTGGTCCTGAACTGCCCAACCGCGATTGCCTCGCAGTCCGAGGCTGCCACAGCCGTTGCCGGCGCGGTCGCAAAACGCCAACGCGTTTCGGTACTGACGAGCTGGGTCGGCAATCACCAGGCAGAGGACGCCCGCCGGATTTTCACCGAGAACGGGATCCCCACCTACGAGACACCGACCCAGGCGGTGCGCGCCTTCATGCACCTGCTCACCTGCCGCCGAAACCAACAGATGCTGACCGACACCGTGCCATCGGTGCCCGAGGCTTTCACACCCGACCGCGACGCCGCCCGGGCGGTGATCGCAATGGCGCTTGCCGCGGGCCGGGACCGGCTGAGCGAGCCGGAGGCGAAACGGGTCCTTGCGGCCTACGACATCCCGGTACCGACCACCCGCGTCGCCAAGGATCCCACGGGGGCAGCGCAGGCCGCGGCCGAGATCGGATCGGCGGTCTTGCTGAAGATCCTGTCGCCCGATCTCACCCACAAGAGCGACTTTGGCGGCGTCGCCCTCGACCTCGCCGGGTCGCGCGAAGTGCGCGACGCCGCCGCGGCGATGCGCGCGCGCGTACGGGAGCATGCGCCGCAGGCGCGAATCGACGGTTTCCAGGTGCAACCGATGATTCAGCGCCCCGATGCGTTCGAATTGATCGTCGGCGTCACCGAAGACGCCCCGTTCGGCCCCATGCTGCTGATCGGACAGGGCGGAACCGACACCGAAATCATCGGCGACAGGGCCCTTGCGCTACCGCCTCTCAACATGCGCCTGGCCCGCGAGGCGATCGAGCGGACCCGGATCTCGAGACTGCTCGCAGGCTACCGCGACCGGCCGGCGGCCAACCTGGATGCGATTGCCCTCACGCTCGTCAAGGTCTCGCAAATGGACGTGGACTTCGCCGAGATAAAAGAGAGGGATATCAACCCGCTGCTCGCCGATACCTTCGGCGTCATCGCGCTCGATGCCCGGATCCGGGTCGGCAAGGCTGGGCGCGCGCCGGAAGAGCGCCTGGCGATCCGCCCCTACCCGAAGGAGCTCGAGGAAGACATCCGGCTCGGAGACGGGAGGACGCTGTTGCCGCGCCCAATCCGGCCTGAGGACGAGCCGCAGCTAAAGGCCGGTTTCGCGAAGCTCAGTGAGGAAGAAATCCGGCTGCGCTTCTTCGTGACGATGAAAACCCTCTCCCACGTCCAGGCCGCCCGCCTCAGTCAGATCGACTACGACCGGGAAATGGCGCTGATCCTGACCGAGCCCGGCACTCCGGGGACCAAAGAGATCTTCGGCGTCGTGCGCATGTCCTGCGACCCCGACAATGAAAATGCCGAGTTCGCCATCGTCATCCGGCGCGAGATGACCGGGCTCGGCCTCGGGGTTCTGGTGATGCGTCGGATCATCGACTATGCCCGCCGGCGCGGCACCGGCGTGCTCTTCGGGGATGTCTTGAAGGAGAACACCGCCATGCTGAAACTTTGCGGGGTGTTCGGATGCGAACGCTTCAGATTGCCCGAAGACAGCGGCCAGGTGCGGGTGACCCTGAAGCTCTGATGCGCGCCTGGACATCCTGCGACCGCACACGGTGTCAGCGCTTGCTTGATCGTTGCAGGGTCAGGCGGTGCCGTGGGTCGCTCCGATGTCCGCGTGCGCAGCGTGGAACTGGGCGAGGATGTCGGCCTCCCGGTCGACGTAGCGCGACGAGATGTGGAGCGCTACGGCCCGGCGCACGCCGGCGCGGCGCGCGAGATCTCCAGCCTGTCCCGCCGTCAGATGCCCGCGGTCCATCGCCAGCGCCGCGTCTTCGGTGGCGAAGGCGGTCTCGATGAAAAGGGTATCGGCGTCGCGCGCAAGTTCGACGATCCGATGCTGGTTCTCGTCGGAATAGACCGCATCGGTCACGTAGGCGATCTTCTGTCCGGGCTCGAACTTGAGACAATCCCGCTTCAGAAGGCCCAAGGGAATATCGCGTTCCTCGCGCCCCGTCGGCGTTTTCCACGCGGCGTGAACAAGGTGATCGTCCGGTGCCCCGCTCAGGACCGCATCTTTCAGCCGATTGAGCCAAGGTCCGGTGCCGAGCCCAAGCGCCTCCAATCGGTTCTTGAAGACATTCAGATGGATGCGTTCCTGGAAAGCGTAGGCCACGCACGGAATGTAGTGATCGAGGCTCGCCCGGCGCACGGTGAAGGTCGCGTCCTCGTGCACAACGTCGCCAGAGAGACGGAAGGCCTGGACGTGGCTTTTCTCGAACCGGTCGGCGAGCGCGAACTCGGCACGGACGCAGCGTCCATCTTCCCCGGTTTCCGTGACCACAAACGTCAGGTTGCCGGGCACTCGTGGGGCGAGATTCCAGCTATAGGCGGCCAACTTGTGCCCGATGGCGTCGACGAGTCCATTTGGCCCGTACAATCGCACCCGGCGCGGCCGGCCGAGCAAGATCCGCAACATGCGATCGAACCCGTACAGGTGGTCCATGTGCATGTGGGAAACGAACACATCGGAGATGCGAAGGATCTTCCGCTCCGCGAGCGCTGCGATATCGCCAAGGTCGAACAGGATCGCGCGCTTGGAATACCGGAACTCCAAAAAGACCACCGGGTCTTCGAACCGGCTGTTGACCGGAAATGGATGAAATTGCGGTGTCACCCTCGTTCAATCCCCGTTGCGCTCCAGTTTGATTGTCGCAAACCCAGGTCCAGTTTGCCAGATATTTGGGCATGTGATCCGGCTCCCGCGTGAAATCTACCGGCCGTTTTCCGGTCCACGCTCCGTTTGCGCCGTTCAACGGAGATCCCTTGCGCAAGCCGTGACGGCGGATGCCGACCTCCCGTACACGCCAAGGCCCAGAGAGCCCAATATGGCAATGTCGCGCGAATGCACCGATCCTCCTCAATAGAGCCAAGGGCAACGGCCAAATCCGGGAGGTCAGTCGCGTCAAATCCATTCCGGGGCTACCTGCTCCCCCCCTCGGGTCCCCTTTGGGCGATCCAAGAATCGCGCAGTCGCCGCAGCCCGATATCTGGGTGTTCTTTGAAATTCGAAAACGCGAGTTTTGTTTGGAATCTTCGGCCTTAAGGCATTGATTTCCCACAACCCGAGGGTCCGCGAAGCGATTTCAGCTTTGGGGGCGGCTCGGCTTTCTGACGAAGATGAAGCTGCGCCACGATTCTACGGCGAAAGGTTCTTGCCACATTGAAGATGAGAACATTCTGTGATTCTCTTGTGCGAACAAAACAAGATCAGGGCTGGGCAATGGGAAGTCTGATCACAGAGCGGAAGGAAGAGGCGAGCGTCACCGTCGGGCTGGTCCGGCTGACCGATCTGGCCCTCTACGAGCGGAACGCACGGACGCATCCGCAGGACCAGATCGAAGAGATCAAGGCGTCGATCCGGGCCTTTGGTTTCACCAATCCAATCCAGGCGGACCTCGACGACGGTGGCGTGATCGCGGCGAGCCACGGTCGGCATGTGGTGGTCGAGCAGATGTACGAAGCTGAGGAGGACGTCCGGCTCCCGAACGGCAAGACACTACCGGCAGGCTACGTTCCGGTGATCGACTGCTCGGCCTGGTCCGATGCGCAGCG
>DQCI01000181.1:17124-17779 GCA_003545125.1 Paracoccaceae bacterium | reverse complement strand
GGTTCTGCGCCGGCATGGGAATGTGCGGCAGATCTTTTTCGGCCACGTCCATCGCGCTCTGCATCTGGTGTGGAACGGCATTGCCTGTACCAGCCTCGATGCCCTCGGCGAGGCGGCATCAGACACGTCGCGGCGCCGGCCCCCAGCCGTTGGCCATTTGCGTCCGCTCGGCGATGGTCTGGCAATCTCGTTTGAGATCCTGGCCGTCTAACGCCAGCGAAAACGGCATTTTCCGACCGCCCGGTCTGGTCTAGGGTGGGGCGCAAAAGGGAGATGGCCATGGCTCAGAAGCGCCCAGACGCGATCGACTACCTGACCGGTCGGCTGTCGGACCGGACCCGCCCCCCCGGGATCGAGCTGCCGAACGGCGGTGGCAAATTCACCCCCGACGGCGCCGTGCAGATCTGGCCCGGCAACACGTTCGTCTGCCATGTCGACCGCACGTCGGCTGCCTATGAGGCGATCCGCGAGCTACAGGAAGAGCTCAAGAAAAGCGTCTTCAACCGCTTTTTCACCTTCCTGCCGCCGCCCAGCTTCCACATGACCGTCTATCAGGGCCTCGCGCCGGGCATGACGACCGGGCAGGGCTGGCCGTCGGATCTGCCTGAGGACCTCACCCGCGACGAGATCACGGCTCACGTGCTCAAGCGCCTGG
>DQCI01000181.1:9874-17043 GCA_003545125.1 Paracoccaceae bacterium | reverse complement strand
GAAAGCCGGTTTCGGAGTGCGATCGGACCCATCGAACTCGGCGCCGTCGAGTTCTGTAATTTCGACTCGATGCACCATTTCGAGCCGGTGAAGCCGTTCGCCTGACCCGGCGTTTCGGTGCGCGCGGGCATGCCCGCCGATGCCCAAAGACGGACCGGGGGCCGGGGGTTCGGACGCGCGACTTGTCTGCAAAATGAAAGATGCATCTGGCAGGGAGCCCGTACGCCAAGGCTACATGGTGCGCGGCAAAGCTTGGAAATCCTGTCTCATGACGACACGCCCCGGCTCATTGGGACGGCACAAAAATGCCTACACGAGACGGCTCTTCAAGAGTTCACCCGATTTCAAGAGGATCGGGTAGCCGACCATCGAAAACGCCGTGTTTATCTGTTTCAATGACCGCAGGGTTTCTTGAAATATGTTGCTGGTCTCGATGCTCCTCGACAGTCCCTCCCGCAGTCTTTCGATGTGGCTTCGCTGCAGTTTCTGTTCGACTTTGCGCACCTTTTCTTTGGCCAACACAAGCTCACGTGCCTCGGCCGGGTTCTGATTCAACATCACATTGAGGGCCAGTTGCACGTTGCTATGAACCCGATCCGTGAACTTGCGGATGTCTTCGCGGCCCTGCGGCGAAAATTGCAGGTTCTGCACATCGAGCCGGTGGGCCAGTTCAAGCATGGATCTTGCGATGGTGTCAGACGCGGACTCAAGGCTGGTCGATATTGACGCAAGGTCCATTGAGCGGCGGATCAGGTCTTCGTCCAGACCCTTCTGGCCCATCCGCGCGAGGTAGAGTTTGATATCAAGGTGCGTCTTCTTGATGGCGGCATCCTGGCTGCGGACCGCTTCGGCGGCGGCGCCGTTCCAGCGATCATAGAGAGGATCGATCGCCTGGAGCATGTGTTCGATCTTCTGCCCCATCCCGAGCAATTCGCGCGCCGCACAGTCAAGTCCGCGCTGCGGTTTGTCCAACAGGGCAGGATCAAGCGCGCTGACAGCATCCAAAGGCATATCACTTGCAGGCGTATCGACCATGAGACGCGCCAGCCCTGCTGTTACGGGCCTGACAAACGGCAGAGCCAGAACCGCCAGTGTTAGGTTGAATGCCAAATGCAGGTTGATGGATTGCCGTGCCGGTGTGGCGCCCAAATACCCCAAGATGCCGGGCATCGCCGCAATCAGCGCTATCGCCAGAACAGCGCCTCCGCCGCGAAGCAGCAGATTGGCCATGACCATCCGCCGCGATGCGATCGGCGCGGTGTATGTCAGAACGAACGCAATGAACGCCCCTCCCAAATTGGCACCCAGGATCATTGCGGCGGCGGCAGGGACCGGAAGGATGGCTTGTCCGGCCAGTGTGACAAACAACAAAACAGCCGCGACGCTGGAATGCACGCCCCATGCAAAGACCGCGCCAATCACAAAGGCGGTGAGCAAATCGCGCCCCAGATAGGCCATGACAGTCTGCGTGGCAGGGTCCGATATCATCGGTCCCGTCGCGCTGCGGATCATGTCGAGGGAGACGAATATCAACGCCAGCCCGATGATGATCCGGCCAACTTGTCTGGTACTGCTGCCTTCGCCGCGCAAGAACACGATCACGCCAATCAGGATCAACAGCGGAATGAGAATGGGTTGGCGCACCATCAAAAGCTGGGTCACGACCGCCGATCCGACATCCGCACCCAAAAGAATGGCCAGCCCTGTCGCTGTTGCCACCCCGCCTTTCGCCACGAAGTTGGACACCAGAACGGCAACAGCGGTGGAACTTTGCAACAGGACCGCTGCGCCCATGCCGGTGCCCGCCGCAAGCCAACGGTTCCTGGCGGAGTGCCTCAACCAGATGCGCATCTGAACTGAAAAGCCGCGCTCAACCCCGGTCCGCACCAATCGCACGGCCCAGATCAACAGGGCCGCAGCGCCTGCGATACTGATGAGGATTTGAATCACGTGCGGTTCAGACACCAACCAGCCTTTCCAAAAAAGAAGAAATCCAAACCGGCATTCCCCAATTGGCATACCGACGTTCCAAAATGGTTCAATCCCGGCCCCAAATCAAGTGTTGCGGGCATCGGAGGGCGTGCCGCGGTCGCACGATCGCTTCAAATGCGAGCGGAAAGGCCAAACGGACCTTCCTGCAGAGCTTTCCCGTGGAGACATCTCCCCTGTCATCGGAAAGGGAGCAGATGGTGGGCTTTGTCGCGCCCCGCAGCGACCTCATCCCGCTGGT
This sequence comes from Paracoccaceae bacterium, assembly GCA_003545125.1. Taxonomy (GTDB): domain Bacteria; phylum Pseudomonadota; class Alphaproteobacteria; order Rhodobacterales; family Rhodobacteraceae; genus Sinisalibacter. The sequence continues at coordinate 14,813 of DQCI01000181.1, read as the reverse complement.
CGCGCAGGGTGAGTGGCAGCTGGCGCCGACAAGGCCGCCCCGGGTGTTCTGCTGGCCCACTTCACAGCGCCGCGCCGGCGTTCTCTGACGCAATCGCCCCGGTCCGCCGGTCTACCAACTGGGTGCGCCGCTGCCGGAGTGCCTCGACCAGGCCCTCGGTGCACGCGGCCCCGTCGCCGGGCCCGGACCGGGGAACCGGGCAGCGGAGCCATCAATCTGTCAGACGCGTCAGTCGACACATCGCGGCAGCCCGTCGTTACCGGGACTTGGCTTCGGCCCGATTGCGGCGGTTTCTGAAGCTCTTGTAGACCGGCCACAGGAACAGGGCGGCGGCGACTGTCAGCATCACGGCCGAGAGCGGCTCGGTGAAGAAGACGGTCGGTCCGTCCATCATGACGGCGCGCCGGAAGTTCGATTCCAGCAGGCCGCCAAGGACGATGCCAAGCACGATCGGGGCCACCGGGTAGCCGTAACGCTTGAAGATCCAGCCGATCACGCCGAACCCAAAGCAGGCGCCCACGTCGAAGAAGGAGGAGCGCACGGCGAAGCTGCCGATCAGCGAGATCGCCAGGATCATCGGGTAGAGCACAGCCGGCGGCACCTCGACGACCTTGGCGAAGTAGCGCACACCGAACAGGCCGAGAAACAACATCGCGATGTTGGCCACGATCAGCGAGGCGAAGATGCCGTAGACGATCTCCGGGTTGCTTTCGAACAGCAACGGGCCGGGCGTGATGTCGTGAAGCTGAAGCGCCCGATCAGAACCGCGTCGGTCGCGCTGCCCGGAATCCCAAGGGCGAGCAGCGGGATCAATGCGCCGCCGACCGAGCTCGAGTTCGCCGATTCCGAGGCGGCAATCCCGTCAATCGCACCTTTGCCGAACTCCTCCGGCTTCTTCGAGGTGCGTTGGGCGAGGTTGTAGCTGATGAACGAGGCGATGGTGGCACCGGCCCCGGGGAAGATCCCGATGATCGTGCCCAGAACCGACGAGCGGGCGATGGTGAACTTGGTTTTTCAGGATTCTGCCCAGGTCGGGAATTTGCCCCCCGCGGCCGACACCTGGCGCTTGCTCAGCTTGCCTTTTTCAAAGGCGGTGAAGACGACGCTGAGCGCAAACAGGCCGATCAGCGCGGGGATCAGGCTGAACCCGTCATAGAGCGCGTCGGCACCGAAGGTGAAGCGTGACACGCCGGAAATCGGATCCAGACCGACGGTGTTGATCAACAAACCGACCAGCACCGCGACCATCGCCTTGGCGACATTGCCGCCGCCCAGCGATCCGACCGTGGTCAGCCCGAAAATGGCCAGCGCGAAATAGTCGGCCGGGTGGAAACCGATCGCCAGCCGGGCCAGCGGCACAGCGAAGGCGATCAGGATGATGGTGCCGAAAACGCCGCCGATGGTCGAGGCGATCAGCGACATGCCCAATCCCTTGCCGGCCTGCCCCTTGAGGGTCAGCGGGAACCCGTCAATCGCCGTGGCCGCTGCGGCCGGTGTGCCCGGTGTGTTGATCAGAACCGCCGTGATCGAACCGCCGTAGTTCGACGAGATATAGATCGAGACCAGCAGGATGACGGCCAGAGCCGGCGACATCGTGTAGCTGAAGGGCACCAGCAGGGCGACACCGGTGGACGGCGACAGGCCCGGCATGGCCCCGACAATGATCCCGACGACAACGCCAGCGATGATGATCAGGATCGGTTGCCATCCAAGCAAGGTGCCAAATCCGTACGCGAGGCTGTCGAGTATTTCCATGTTCCCACCCGTTCGCCGTTGCCCGGTTCACTGGTTGACAGTGAAGGTTCGATAGACAAAGTCCAGTTTCGCTTCGAGTTGCTTGTTGTAGGTCTTGTTCTTGAGGTCACGCGGCAGTGCGCGCCATTCCTCGCTGATCGCTTCGAGGGCCTCGGCCAAAGCCCACTTCGTGTCGAAGTGCTGCCCGGACAGGCGCCACAGAGCGGTGATCTGGTTTTGCGTCAGCCAATCCGCCTCCAACGTCCCGACAAGCTCGGCGGTGATCGCAAGATCGGCGATTTCGGCGATCTCGAGGATCTCTTCCTGTTGGTAGCCGGTCAGATAGGTCCGCTCGCCAATCGCCGCCAGGAACTCCCGTGCCGAGCGGTAGTCCTCATCGCGCATCTCGGCCAGGTCTTCGACCGGCAGGGACCGCTCGACCAGGTGATCCATCACGTCGCTGGACAACGTGAAGTGAACCTCGGTGTAGACCTTCTGGTTGAACACGTTCTGCAGGACGAAGAGAGACACGAAGCAGATGATGGCGGAGATCACCGGGGTGGTCACCCAACCCATCGAGATGTTGCCCAGCACCCGCCAGCGCACGTTGCGCCCGCCCTTGAGAAGGCCAATGCCGATCACCGCGCCGACGACCGCTTGCGAGCTCGAGACAGGCACCAGCGGGATCGTCGGCAGCCCGTTGCTGGCCAGGAAATGCTCAAGGCCTTCCGAGGCGAACAGGGTCAGCACGATCGAGTGGGAAATCACCACCACCCAGGCCGCGATCGGCGACAGCGGCATCAGCCCGCCGCCCACGGTGAGCATGACCCGTTTGGAATAGGTGAACACGCCCACGGCAATCGCCAGCGCCCCGAGCAGGAACAATTGCTGGATCCCGGTGAAGGTGTAACCGCCAGCGAAGGTGAAATCGGTGAACGGTGAGGCCGGCACGAACACGCCCATGACATTGGCGATGTTGTTCGCCCCCAGCGAATACGAGCCGAACGCGCCGGCGAGGATCAGCGCGATCCTTGTGTAGACGTCGCGGCTCAGGATATGCAGCTTGGCCCATCTGAGGTATTTTTCGACGCCGAGATAGAGCGGTGCCGCGATCACGGCGGCAAGCACCGGGCAGGCCACCCAGGTCAACAGGATCTTGGTCAGCGCGTTGAGGTCGGTCACCGACCCGCTGAACAGGTTCCAGCCGATGATCGCCCCGACAATCGCCTGGCTGGTCGAGACCGGCAGCTCAAGCTTGGTCATCGCATAGACCGTCGTCGCCGCCGCCAGGGCCGCCATGAACGACCCCGCGAGCGCATTGATCGAGCCGAGCTTGCCCAGGGTGTGGGCGGCGCCGGCGCCGCTCAGGACCGACCCGAGGACGATGAAGATGCTGCCGACGATGGCCGCGGTGGTGAATTGCACCATGCGCGTGCCGACCGCCGTGCCGAACACGTTGGCGGCATCGTTTGCGCCAAGCGACCAGCCCAGGAACAGCCCGCTCGTGAGGAATATGAGGACAGTGAAATCCAACGTGCCAGCTTTCAGATCGAGCGTTTCAAGGTGTAGATGGCGAGATTGTCGGCCACGTCCTCGGCGCGGTTGGAGCTGTCTTCAACCCGGTCGGAAAAGTAGCGAAGGTGGATCTTGTGATCGAGCGGCAAGTCGCTGGCGAAGATCGCCGTTTTCAGCCGCGTGCTGATCTTGTCGGCCTCGGATTCGTAGAACATGACCTTCACGTCATGGTCGCGCACCGCGTCGATATTGGTGAAGAACGCCCGCGACGCCATGATCAATGAGTCGACGCAGGCCGTCGATGCCTTGGCCAGCGCCTTGAAATCCCGGTGGTATTCAGCGGGGATGTCGGGACGTTCGATCGACAAACGGAAGATGTTGGCCTGGTAGATGTTCAGAATGCCATCGAGCCCCTCGATCAGGCTGAGGACATCGCCCCTGAGGTCGGGGATCAAGGTCTGCTCGTAGAGCCGGGTTTCGATCTTTTTCTTCTGGTCGTCATTGGCCGATTCAAGTTGCGAGATCTCCGAGACAACCTCGTTGAAATCGTCGCTGATCCCGTCGCGCAAATAGCTCTTGAATGCCTTTTCGAACAGCAGGCTGCCCTCGATAATGCGGTCCATGAACTCGTTGAATTCGTACTCCAGTCGTTTGGTTTTCCCAAACAGGGCGAGTTTTTTGACCTTCAGCATGCTCTGATCCATTCCATTGGTGGGCTGATCGGGGACGTTTTGAACAGGCGGGGCCGCAACAACGGGTCATGGTGACGATCCGGGTTGTCGCAAGCATCTCGCGCCGATCGCTTGCCGCGCGTTTTATATATCTTTCGCGCCCTTCCTGGGCCCCTAGTGTTTTTTTCGTTCCTTGATAATGCGCTTCGCGATCAGCAGATCGCGGGCGCCTTTCTCGATCATGTCTTCGACGATGTTGGCATCTTCATCATCTTCGTGGTCGGAGTGGGCGAGCAGGTCCAGGAGGTGCTGGAGATCCGGCTCGATCCTCGCGATGACTTTTCGTATTTCCTTTGACGGAAGACCCTTCTTCGACATGGTTCCCCCCCTTTTCTGGCTGTTGGATGTCGATTTCGGTATTGGCCTATCCGACCAGCAGCCGCATCAGCGGGCCCTCGGGCAGCGGAATGTACAGGAACTTGGAAAACACGATGTAGGAAAACACCAGCCACCCGATCGCGACGGTGAGAATGACGCCATATCTGCGGTAACCCAGCACGTACATCGACACCACGAGGAAGATGAATGTGCTGAGGTAGTAGCCGGCATTCTGGATCCCGATCAGATAGACGACCAGCCAACCGGCAAACAAGAGGACGAAGCCGATCTTTCCCGGAATCGGGTCCGGCGGCATCTTCTTCATGATCGCCTGGATGATGAGCGCGATGGTGAACAGCGTCGTGAACCCGATCCACAGGTACGGGACACCGGCCGGCCCGACATCGCCGCCTCCTCCGGGGAAGTCGAACGTCTGGACAAAGAAAATGCCCGCAAATGCCAGGACAATTGTGGGCAAAAGGATGTTGCCGACATAGCGGTCAAGCGTTTCTTCGGTCGTTTTTTCGCTATCTTCAGCCATGTCCCCGCCTTCTTGCCGTGAGCTTCACCGACCGGCGTGGTCTTCGCCGACCGGTGACGCCGTTACCATAACAAGACACTCATTCACTCAAGGATTCCAG
>DQCI01000181.1:2664-9838 GCA_003545125.1 Paracoccaceae bacterium | reverse complement strand
ACCAGCACCGGGTCGATGCTGGATTTCTCGACGTGGGCGATCCACTCGGGATCTTCGGCCACTTGCGCGAACAACTCGTTCCAGAAGGCGGTCGGCTCATCCGGCATGCCGGCCTTGATCGCAAAGCCGCGCCACATGGCCTCGGCATCGAGACCTTCGACGCCCAGCTCAGCGAAGGTCGGCGCATCCGGGAACGGTTCCAGCCGTTCGCTGCGCGACAGGGCTGCAATCTGCAGGTCCGGCTGGCCGAGGATGTCGCGCGGGTTGCCGACGTAGACCGCAACGCGTCCACCGAGCAGCTCGATCATCGCGGCTTTGCCGCCCGCGAAGGGGACGTATTTGACATGCTCGGGGTCGATCCCGGCAGCCGCCCAGGTTTTCATTGCCATCACATGGTCGAGGCCGCCTGCCGCGGGGCCGACCCAGATCTGCCGTTTGCCGGCGGCGGCTTTGGCTTCGATGTCGGCAAGCACCGCGTCCCAGGTGTTCACGTCCATCTTGCCGTTGACGATGATCGCTTCCGGGTCGTGCTGGTTGAGCGCCAGCCACTGGAAGTCTTCAACGTCGATGTCGCTCTTTGCGGTGACGATCTTGTAGACCTGCGACTTGGTGGTCGCCATCAGGAGGTAGCCGTCGGCAGGCTGTTCGAGCACGTGCTTCATCGCCACGATGCCGCCCGCGCCGGTCATGTTCTTGACCACGTATTTCGCGCCGGTCAGGCGTTCGGCGATTGTCGCGAACACGCGGCTGTCAACGTCGGCGGCCCCGCCGGGCTTCATGTAGGCGAGGATGGTGATCGGCTTTTCGGGGAATTCTGCGACGGCGGCGGTCACGCTGCCGACAATCCCGACGACAGCCGCCGCGACACCGAGTGAGAATTTTCGAATGGTGCTTTGCATGAGCATCTCTCCTGTGTTTGCCAGGCAGTTACACATGCACTCCGGGCTTGGACGCGTGCGGACGGAATTTTGACAGGATTCGTCCGCTCTTCCTCGCCAACGGCCTGGCCGACTGATGTTTGGTAGCATTTTCGCCCTCCGTGACCAAATTAGTTGAGCCGATCCGATGCATAAGCAATACTGATGCGGGGCATGCAACCAAGCGACCGAGCGCCCATTCAGTCGCCGGGGATCGGAAATCATTCTGTTTCAAAGAGATGTAAGATGGACGCCAGCGGTGTTTTGCGGCTCACTTGGCTGCATCTGCAAGGCTCCCTCATGTCACGGCCGCGCGGTTCACGCCGCTGGCCATGGCGCAACGGGTGAGGCCCTGATTTGCCGGGACGAAAACGCCCGCGCCCCGACGCCCTTGACGTCCTCGGCGCGTGTGACAGCGCGTGACAGCGCGCAAACCGGCACCTTCGCCAAGCGCCAAACGGTGGCAACGCGGCGGTTTGGTGAGGGGCGGGTCTTTTGCCTGTCCGATCGTTTCCCGGTCCCACCGTTTCTTGCCGACACAGGGGGTAGGTGACCGGTGAACTGCGATCAGCTCCAGACATTCCAGATGGTCGTGGCGAAAGGCAGCTTCACCGGGGCAAGCCGCGAACTGCTGATCAGCCAGTCGGCCGTGAGCCAGCAGATCCAGGCCCTGGAGGCCAGCCTGCGGGTGCAGCTTTTCGACCGGACCGGAAACAAGATCCACCTGACCCGGGAGGGGCAGGTGCTGCTAGAGAAAACCGAGGTCATCATCTCGGCGCTGCAGGAAATCAAGGTGCTGTTCGAGAACCTCTCGAACCTCGAAAGCGGCCGGGTCGACATCGGATCGAGCGCGGTTTTCGGCACGTACTTCCTCGCCAAACTCGTGGCCCGGTTCAGCGTCGAACATCCCAGCATCGAGGTGGACCTGCATGCCGGAAATTCACATGACATCATCTCCAAGCTGTTGAACGGAAAAGTCGAATTCGGCTTCGGCGGGCTGTACGAAGACGAACCCAGAATCGGGTTTACCCTGATCCACACCGAGCCGCTCGTTGCGGTGGTCGAAGCCAGCCACCCTCTTGCCGTCAAAGAGGTTCTGACGCCGGAAGACCTGACGGGGACCAACCTGGTGCTGCGCGAAAAGGGCACGCGCATCCGCGACGACATGGACACCTGGCTTTCCAAGATCGATCCGGCTTTTATGCCCAAACGCTATGTCGAGCTCGACAACATCGACATCGTGAAAAAGCTGATCGGTGAAGGGTTCGGCATGACGATCCTGCCGAGGATCGCGGTGAAAAACCAGTTGGACTCCAAGGAGTTCAAAGAGCTGGCGCTGCCAACGTTCGACCTGAACGCCTACTATTACCTCTACTACCCGCGTGACCGGAAGTTTTCGCATGCGGCCCTGGAATTCCTGAAACTCATGCGGGCAACAGCGCCGCTTTCGCACGGGGCGAACCTCGACCTTCTGGACTTCGAGTAGCCGGACCGGCGACGGCGGCCCGGGTGGGGTCAGGCTGCCTGCGCCCCGACCCTCGCTCACACCGGGCATGATCGTCGTCGAAACGACCCCGAAGCCGATGGATTTCGCGACCGAGCCGGTCGCCTTTTCCAAAGCCTGTTCGAGGATGCCGCCACTGAACAGCTTGAAGCCGTCTTCAAGCATCAACATGCCGAAGAGGAAGATGGCCACGCCGGCCGCGATCTCCTGAAAATCGCTGCTGGCCCAGAACCCGAGGGTCAGGATCAGCAGAGCCGCTGGCAACATCAATCGTTTCAGCATGCAGTCCCGTTTCCTGCTGCTGCGCCATATTGGCTGGCGTGCAAACCCGCCGCCCGGCCGCCCGCGCCATTGACCGAGAAATGCGCCTGGCAACCTTCGGGCGCGCCAGTCCGGCACGCCGGCCACAGACCCGGTGTGGCTGCGTTATGCTGGCCAGAGCCGGACCGGTCACGCCCTGCGGTCAATAACGCCGGTTCCCGCGAGACTTGGGCGATTGGTGTGCCGGGTCGGTGTCAGCCGGAAACGGCGCGCCAGGAGGCGGCCCGAACGCTGCGTTCACGCTCAGTCATGCGCGATCATGTGACGCGTGCGCTCGATCATCGCCGCGTTCAGCTGCGCTTCGAGGGACAGGCGGTAGAAGCGATAGAGATCGCGGATCGACAGAATGCCGACCGGCCGACCGTTTTGCACGATCGGCAGGTGGCGGAACTGCCCCTCCTGCATCAGCTCGGTCGCAACATCGCAGTTTTCACCCGGAGAAATGGTCGACGGATCGGCGGTCATCACTGCCGCGACTTGCGTTCTCTCAGGGTCGATGCCTTCCGTGGCAATGTGCTTGATGACATCGCGCTCGGTGAAGATCCCGCGCAGAACCTCATCTTGCGCGACCAGCACGGCGCCGGTGTCGCGGGTTTTCATCGCTTCGACGCCCTGCCGGACCGACGCGGTCGGTGGCAGCGTAATGAGTTTTCGGGCCTGTGGCGCGCCAAAGGCGATCCGGCAATCGCCGACGATCTCGACCGACATGTGGTTGAGTTCCTCCACGAACTGCTTGTTCGCCACCCGCTGGATATCGCGCAATGCCACGACGCCGATGAGCCTCGGGCCCTCGTAGACCGGCAGGTGCCGGATATTGTGCTCGGCGAATTGCTCAAGCGCCGCGGTCGCAAGCGCGTCGGCCTGGATCGAAAGCGGGTCCGGTGTCATCACCTCGCGCACGCGCGTTTCGGCGATGTCGAGACCGGCAGCCAACACCCGGTAGGCAACATCACGTTCGGTGAAAATCCCGATCAGTTTGTCGTTCTCGACCACCAGCACAGCGCCGACGTCGTGTTGGTGCATCAGCCGGACGGCTTCCAACACCGTGCCGGATGCACCAAGCCCAACCGGTCCAGGGGTCCGCATCACGTGAGGAGCAATTTGGAAAAGCATTGGTCATCTCTTTCGAAAAGGTCGCCTGTCTACAGTTTCACGCACCTCCCCTATCACATCGCCCCGATTCTGCGGTGAGCGATCGCGGTCATGGGGTCCGGACGCCGCATTGGCGCGGCAGCTGTCGCGCTACGAGAAACGCCCGTGGGCCGCCGCACCGTGTCCAGGCGGCTACCATTGCGTGTAGGGGTGCGCGATCAGGTTCGAGTTGAAATAGCGCGGATCGTCCGCGATCTCTTCGCCGATCCAGCTCGGTTTCTCGAAGCTCTGTGCCTCGCTGTCGAGCTCGACCTCGGCCACGATCAACCCCTGGTTCACCCCGCCGAACTCGTCGACTTCCCAGACCAGCCCGTTGTCTTTGATCTTGTAACGATGTTTCTCGATGATCGGCTGCTCGCACAAGTCGTCCAACATCTCGTTGGCGTCACTGGCGGGGATCTCGTATTCGTACTCGACCCGGGTCGCGCCGACGTTGATCCCCTTGACGGTCAGGAAGCCCTTGTCGTCGATGGTGCGCACCCGCACCGTGCGCTCCTTGACGGTCGACAGATAGCCCTGCCGGTAGGCGGTGCCCTGTGCAAGCGCCCGCCAGGCCTCACCGGCGACCAAAAACTTCCGTTCGATTTCCTTGCCCACTGTTTCGTCCTCGATCTCAAGCTGTTGTGTCCGCGCGGCACATCAAGCCGGAAGCGGCTCCATGCCGATCACCCGTTTTATCGCGCGCAGGTAGTTGACGTTTTCGTACTCATCCAGGCCCAGCATCTTCTTGCCTTCGAGGATGGCCGGCACGTCGACGGATTCCAGCGCCACGGTCTGGAGCGCGGCGCCGTTGATCCAGATTTCTCCGTGTTCGGCGATGCATTCGTTGATGGTGAAGGCAAACCGCCGTTTGAAAACGCGCACCGCGGACAGTGCCGGGTTGGGGCGGATCACCTCTTCCAGATACTGGTCGAGCGTGTATTCGTCGCGTTCAAGCGCCGGCATGTCGAGCCCGAAGGCCGGCAACACGTCCGCTTCCAGAACCGACGTCTTCATCGGAAACTCGCCCTTCATGCGCGGGTTCCATTGTTCCAGCCCCTCGCGCTCGGTGACGAACACCTTGATGTCCATCAGCTTGTCGCGGACCTTGGTGTTGTTCTCGGTGTTACCCGACGAAACGATGTAGATCTCGGAGCTTTCGCGAATGCCGCTGCACGCCGAAAGCCGCCGCATCTTTTGTTCAACCAGACCGAAGTTCGGGGCCCAGGTTCGGAATTCGAAACGCGGTTTGATTTCATTCATGGTTGTCGCTCCTCACTGCGCGCACAAAGCCTGAACTCTTGGCCGCCGTACCGAGAAACCGATCCTCTGTGCGCCCAAGCCGGCGTGGACAACGCGTGACGCAATTCTACGGCCTGTGATTTCCGGTGTTCAAATTAGGAGAAACATTCCCCCCGATAAGGAAAACTGATGAACGCGCGGCTGCATCGCCCATGGGCATCCTCGACGCCGCCGGATTTGCGCATCCCCTGCAGAGAGGATGCCGCGTGCGCCAGGATCCGCGACAGCATGCTCAGCGACCACGGATCTGGGAGCGCCCGCTTTCGGGTGCGAGAGAGCCATCCGACGGCAGCGTTGTGATGCAATTGGTCAAAGCCAGCACTACCGTCCAGGCCGGCGCCGCTAACGCAAACGATGTGCCCGTCGCAACCATCGCCACAAGGCGTTCTCGGTCAAACGGGGTCGGTCTGGCATTCCTGTGGATGGTCATTCGATCCCTCCCAAAAGCGTTGAAGCTTGGGACCTCCAACCAATTCGACTGGGACCTGACGGACACCCTGCGGAAAGCTCATGCCCAGGGCTCCTGGTCTGCCAACCGTCCGGTCAGGCCCGTCGAAGCGCCCTTTCCGCGCGTGTGAATGCCGGCCGGAACGAGCCCATGACCATTTCCGTGATGAGCGGAATGACGTTGGACATGCCCACGAGCTGCTCTCTCCCCTCCAGATCGTGAAACGCCTCGCTCAGCTCTGCGGCGGGAACAGACGCCTCGGCCAGGGCAAGCAACTCCGGCATCATCGGCACCAGGAAGACGAACGCGTTCACCGTCAGGAACGCTGTGGCGGCGAGCTTGACGCGCATCCACCAGGCCCGCTCGCCGTAGGCAATAAACAGGGTCAGATCGGTGACCACCTTTAGCCCCAACCCGGGCAGGATCAGGATGTAGGCGCTTTGCAGTTTGTAGGTGTAGATCGTCACCGCCAACTCGGGCGAGACATGGGCGAAAATCGCCCCGATCACGATGTGCGACAGGATGCCGCCCACATACATGATCGTGCCGATCTCGTGGATGAAGTGCAGAAGCTTTTTCATTTCTCTCGTCCCCAATTTCTGGTCCGCTCTAGCGGAATTCGAAGGCTTCGGTGTGGATCCGGGTCTTGGCGACGCCTTCCGTCTTGAGGTCGCGCATCAGGGTGTCGACCATCGGGCGCGGACCGCAGAGGTAGTAGTCGTAGGTGTTCAACGGATCGGGCAGCTTGACCTTCATCATGTCGACCCGGGCGTAGTTGCCCTCGTCGGAGAACAGCGGCACCAGAGTGACATTGCCGAGCTTTGCGGCGCGATCCTTGAGCTCGTCGAGGAAGATCGCGTCACGTGCCTCGCGCGCAGCGTAGATCAGGTGGATCTGCCGGTCGTCGCCGGGCTGCATCGCGCGGATCGCGGACAGGAACGGGGTAAGCCCGATGCCACCGGCGAGCCAGATCTGCCTGTTGCCGCCTTTCGACGTGTCGAACCGACCGTAGGGGCCGCGCACGATCACCTCGCCGCCCGGCTGCAGCTCTTCACGCACCTTGCGGGTCCAGTCGCCGAGCACCTTCATGGTGAAACGCAGGCGGCCTTCGCCCGGGGCGCTGGAGATGGTGAACGGGTGCGGTTCCGACCAGCCCTTGCCCTGCACTTCGACAAAGGCGAACTGGCTGGGCCTGTGCTTTAGTGCGGCGCCCAGCGGTTCGAGCATGACCTCGGTGGCGCGCTCGAGATGGTTGATCGCGGCGATCTTGTAGCGCAGCGCGGTGCGCTTGTTCATCCCGAAGACCGAGTAGAGGAACGACAGTACGCCGATGATCGCAGCGAGCAGAAGCAGGATGCCCGAGGCCCTGAAGATCTCGACGAAGACCGCCGGTGCCGACATGAAATGGGCGATGATGAGGCCGTAGACCAGGCCCATCAGCTTGTGCATCGGCCGCCAGCGGCTGTAGCTGATCTTGCGGTTCAGCGCGAGCGCCAGCGACAGAACCAGCAAGATCATCGCGATCATCCCGAACGGGCCCGACGGGACCAG
>DQCI01000181.1:0-2649 GCA_003545125.1 Paracoccaceae bacterium | reverse complement strand
GGGTTGGCGACCGGGTCGACACCCTCGGGCAGAGATTTCGGCACAAAGAAGAAATGCGTCAGCACGAACAGCAGCGAGGCGACGCCCATGATCTTGTGGACCTGGTACATCCGGTCGAGCCCGCCGAACCAATCCTCGAGCCCCGCCGGCCGTGTGGCCAGGAAGATCGAAGCGGTCATCAAAAGGAACGCGATCCCACCCAGCATGGTGGTGCCGGTGGTGCGGCCCGCGTGCGCTTCGGGCGAGAAGCCGAGGTGCAGCAGAACGAAAAGCCCGATGGGCAGAAGAATGGCAATCACGCCCTTGCGCTTCAACATGGGTCGCCTCCTTGAAGTGGTGTTGGGTTGGTGTTGGTGTCAGGTCACTCTTTGACTTCGAGCGCCGCGCGCAGCGCGATATTGAGTGAGAACCCGGTCAGGAACTCGTTCTTGTCGATCGTCATATCGTTGTCGAGATCGGCGCGCCGGAAGTCGGTGACCAATGATTGACGGTGCTCGGTGCGGCTCAACACGGCGTCGCCGTTGCGGTCCCAAAATGCGAAGACGACGCGCATTGCCGTCTCATAGGCGTTTGTCCGATCGATCTCTTCGGCGATGCCACTTGAGCCGGCGCTCCAGGCCATGAACTCGTCCAGCGAGACTTTGCCGTTTTCGTCCTGGTCCATGGAATAGAAGACGTCGCCGCCGAAATTGGTGAACTCGCCCATGTCGACATAGCCGCGACCGGCCTGGTCGATGCCTTCGAAGACCAGTTCGGCGAGCTCTTTTCCTTCCTGTGCCATTGCGGCGCCCGGGATGGCGAGGGCGAGCGAGAGAGCGAGGGTCGTGAGTTTCATTGTGAGATCCTTCCAGGGTTTGTGGTGATGCGCTTGTTTCTTGCTTGTAGCTTGTACATGCATTACTTGCGGAGACAAGTGTTGTAAATGCAAATATGTACTGCAACTGTTGCAACCCGCAAGCTTTGGAGCTAAACCTATGATCTGGGGGGAATTCCTGATGGCACGGACGTCGGAACCGCAACAAGGCCAGGAAGCAAGTTTCGGCTTTCTGGTCCAGACTCTGGCCCGCCGAATCGATGCGACGATGAAGGAACGGCTTCTCGAGCACGGTGTCGACATCAAGGTATTTGCCAACTTGATGGCGCTCTCCCATGAAGACGGCATCAACCAACGTCAGCTCGGCGCTACGCTCGATTTCCCCGAGTACTACACCAGCCGCAATGTCGATGCGCTCGTCGAGGCGGGATTTGCCGAACGCCGGCCGGACCCCAAGAGCCGGCGGTCGTTTCTTGTGTATTTGACGGAAGCGGGCCGCAAAAAGGCGGCGGAATTGCCGCCGCTGATCCGGCAGGTCAATGAGCTGTATCTTTCAGACATGACGGAAGGTGAGCGGAGCCAGGTCATTGCCCTGCTGCGAAAAGCTGTGGCCACGAGCAAGGCCGCGGGAAAACCCTGAGCCACCTCGGACGACGCGCGCACCACCGCGAGCGAAAGGGCGACCCCTGGCGCCGGCGTTTTGGCGTCAATTCGCACGGGCGCGCGCGTCCACCTGCGCACCTGCGCGCCGGGTCAAAGACGCACGCTGCTCCAGTCCCTGCCTTCTTGTTTCTGAGGCCCCGCAATCGACCACCCAAGGACATCAACGGGCAGGGAGCCTCGGCAGCGTTCACCTGGGTCTGTCACGGATATGGCCGCGTCAGCAGAGGCCGACATGCGGGATGAGCGCAGTGAGTGTCACTTCGGGCTCTCTGTCGCCGTCAAGCGCCTGCACGAGACAAGTCCGACCATCGAGCGCAAACCGCGCGGGGGGGGGATGGCCGCCGAGAGCTCTGTTTTGTCCCGGCTCAGCTACAGGTCCTGTGCAGGTAAGGCTCATGAGCGTGAATGCCTGGTTCCAGATCACGCTCAAACCTCGGCTCGCTGCACCGCCGCATGACGGCATGGAGCCAAAACACCCCGTTTTTGGTGGCGCCGTGAACCGCCGCATTCGCGGCGTCAGGGCGAGGCGCTGCGTAGCTGCAAGCCGATGACGATCTATTATCTTTTTGCCATCCGATTGGACATACGGGGAGTCCGTCTGTTTGCTATTGTTCCGCGGCCGCCGACAATCCTTCCAGATGAGCCGTATGAACCGCCCCGGGTTTGTCGGAGGCTCCAACTCCTGAGTAGGATGGAGCATCATGGGCAAGACGACGAACAAGTATTCTCCAGAAATGCGCGAGCGGGCTGTTCGCATGGTTCTGGACAATCCCGGGCGGCATGAGAGCCGCTGGGCGGCGATTGTGTCGGTGTCCTCGAAGATCGGTTGTGCGGCCCAGACGCTGAACGAGTGGGTCAAGAGGGCTGAGGTGGACCCAAGCAACCGCGAAAACAAGACACCCGCGTTTCTGGCGCTGAAGCCACGGGGCAAGGTGCCGGTTCTGGTCGATGGCGATTTGTGCTGTCTGAGTCCCTGGCGATTCTCGCATATCTTGAACAAAGACACCCGGAGCGCCGACGCCTGTTTGGTGACACCCCGGCGCAGGTCGGGTTCATCTGGCAACGGGTGTTCGAGGTGATGAACGATGCCCGCGATGACATCAACACCGGAGTCGTGCGCCCTTTGATCCGTGGCCAACCGGAACAGCAAGGAGACCAAATCAAGGCTGCCG
>DQCI01000252.1:18493-30326 GCA_003545125.1 Paracoccaceae bacterium | reverse complement strand
CACAGTCAGCATGGAAGAAGCCGTTGAAGAAGCAGCGCAGGCGGACAGTCTGCGTGCGGTCGCAGCATGCGACCCCGACGACCGCCAGATTCTACGGCAAGATGATACCGGATCTGGTGGGCAGACATGCTGACAGCGCAGTCACCCCTTCTCACACTCCCATTCCGAGGCAGGATCCACCTGGAATGGGAGACAGGACATCAAGCTCAGGCATCCCCTCGAAGAAATCCTCCACCCGATGGACCAACGGCGCACAGTTCACTAGAAAGGTCGCTGTCCGTTCAGATCAACGCGCGGTGACGTGAGGAATACTCCCGGTGAAAGCCCAGTACCTAGATGCCGTTTATGGTTTGGGGCGCTTGATTGCGGGGCGTGGTGGCGCGCCCCTCGAGTGGCGAGATCCGCGGCTGCTCAGCTGGAGCAACCTGCTCGCGACAGCGGTTTGGCCGGCGCTGGACGATGAAACCCGCTCCCGTTTTGAGACCGAGCTAGAAGGATTCGCGGTCGCGCATGCGCTCAACACGGACCGTAATGCGCAGCTACTGATCCAGCTGGAGCGCGTCGTGACCCGCCTCAACCAAGCCGGGATCAAACCCTTGGTGCTGAAAGGCGCGGCCCACCTCGCCACCGGTCTCTGGCCCACGCCCGGTTCCCGACTCGTCTCGGATATCGACCTGCTCGTCGAGGCCGAAGCGCTGGAGCCGGCGTTTTCTGCCCTCGAGGACTATGCAGGCACCGGCCCGCAAGAAAGGGGGCATCCGGAGGTCAACGGACAACACAAACACATGATGCCGGTGATCGGCGCCGGTGGCCCGGCAGCGGTGGAGTTGCATCATGCCGTCTACGCCGGCGCTGCCGCAAGACTTGCTCCTATCGGTCTGCTCCGGGAGCGCGCGCGCCCATTTCGGCTCGGCGAGGGGGAAGCGCTGATCCTGTCGCCGACCGACCGAGTTTTGACCGCAATGATGCACGGTCCCGCCGGCAACGGCACCTGGCTGGTGCCGACGCTGCAAATGCGTGACATGCTCGACATCCACTTTCTAGATGCGGCACATGGTAGCGAGATTGATTGGCCTTGGATCCAGTACCACCTTGCCTCCAAGCGCTGGGCGGTCGCGCTCGAAATCACCAACACCTGCCTCGACCGGTTCACCGGAATGACACCGCCATTCCGAAAGGGCGGGACGCGCGTGCGTCTCGACGCTGCGCGCTGGATCTGGCAAATGGAGCATCCCAACCCCGTCTTGAAGCAAGCGGGCATGGCGACAAACCATTTGGTCCACACCATCCGGAGCTTGAAGGCCGGGGGCGAGCCGCGGCGTCGGATCCTCGCCAAACTCGCGCAACTCGAAACCTATCGCATGATTGTCCGCCACTACGTGCTCGGCCAAGAGACGTGATAGCCGGGAGAAAACCGCTGCTCTTCACCCCGGCGAACCGCGACAGGTTTGCCCTCACCAAATCTGGTCAGCGACGTCGTTGGCCAGGTCGACAAGTCCATCCGCATCCAGATGCACATAATCCCCGTGCGCCATGCTGTCGGTGTCGATCAGCGTGGCCCTGGCCCCAAGCCCTGTGACGACAGCTGCTTGCGCGGCCCGAACCGTCGCATAAGCCGTGGCGTCGTCTGCTGAGCTTTCGTAGATGCGTGCCAATTGGATCGGGTAGTCGGAGATGCCGAGGTGCGCGTCCAATTCCGAGATAAGTGCATTCATTTGCGCCTCCCAGACGTTGGCGGTGGAAGTGTGCTGCGCATCTTCCTCGCCCTGGAACCAGATCAGTCCGCGTATATCGAGGCCAATCCCGTTATCCAGAGCGTCAGCCATGACGTAGTAGTGCCCGGCAACGGCCAACCAGAAACTCGCCGTGGCGCCGACCGCTTCCTCCGTGGACCATGTGCTGCCTGCGGACACATTGGCATCCGTCGAAGGCGCAAGGTATGTGCCACCCTTGGCCGACTTCCGTATGTACAGCGGTCGCGACCCGGTGGTGTCTTCACGTGCGTTGGCAATCGGGATCTCCGCCCCAAAGCGCGTACTGTCGGCGTTGCTGTGATTGCTGCCGAGAACCAAACTGTCGAATGTCTTGTTGCCGATGCCGACGGTGCTGAGGGAAATCTTCGTCTCGGAGTAGGAACGGGCT
This sequence comes from Paracoccaceae bacterium, assembly GCA_003545125.1. Taxonomy (GTDB): domain Bacteria; phylum Pseudomonadota; class Alphaproteobacteria; order Rhodobacterales; family Rhodobacteraceae; genus Sinisalibacter. Next base: position 28,184 of record DQCI01000252.1, on the reverse strand, counting down.
TGATCGCCTTCCGAAAGGTCCGTGATGTAACCTCGACCATCGGCGTTCGATTGCCCCATCAAAAGCAGATAGTCAACTTGGGTCGGGCAATCTGCGGCGTCGATGTAGATGCCCCGGCCTGCGGACAGGCCCCGGGCGAAACTGTAGATTTCGGCCCGCTCGGCATCGGAGAGCACGCGATCATAGACCGCGCCCCAAGCCATTTTCATTTCCGTGTACCGGTTCGATGTCGATCCAGTACGAGAACCGAATGTGATGATCCCGTCAGTGTCTGCGACGAGCTCGCGAATGTAGAGACGCCAGCCGCCGGAAGTCATTGGCCAAGCATACTGGCCATCTGTTCGCGAGAACACGGGGAACACCCCAAAGCCCTGCCCGAGCCAGTTTCCCTCGGCCGAGACGACAGACCGCCCGTATGGCCCTTGGTTGCCCGCCACAGGTCCTGCTTGCAGGAACTTGTTGGTCTGGTCGGTCGGCACCCGATAGAGCTGCACGATCGTGCGAACACCGGTCATCGACGGGGTCTCAACTGCCCCGCTTGCCGTCGTCACACCATGACTCTCCCAGCTCACATTGGGCGTCGGCGCCGAGGTCAGGTCGATTTCGTAGGTACCCGTCTCATCGGCAACGGTCATGCCACTACCCTCGGCAAAGCGCCAATCGGCAATGAGGCCGTCGGACGGGGGAGCGGGCGCATAAGCGATCGGGTCGCCGGAAGAGGCGGCACGTCCGCCCCGCCCGATCCGACTGAGCCGTAGGCTCTGAAGAAATTGGTTGCGCATCTCTACCTCACGCGTGCGAAATCGAAACGTCGGCCGCGCCGCTGGTCGGCCAGGCCCAGAGGTGCATCGTCGTACCCAAACCGGGGAACAGATCACCGAGTTCCACATCGGCGGCCAGCACCGACCAAGGCAGCATCATCACCGCGCCGTCGGTATCCGAGGGCGGCGTCATGTCGAGTGTCGCGCAGAGGTAGAAGTCCTCTGACCCGATCACCCGCGCGGCGTTGACAGCATCGTTGGTCAAGTGTGTGGGCGATCCGGCTGGGCAAGTCACGGTGGCGTTCTTGGGCATGACTATGTCTCCTTGTCTGGGTTGGAGTTTCGTGGCGCTGGTGGCGCGCGCACGCCCAAGCATTTGAGCACTCGACCACCTCGATTTCGTTACCGCACCGAACGCTCCGGCCGGGGCTCATCGCGACCGAGCCCTGTTGAAACCTGTGCGGAGCATAGAAACGGCCCCACTCTTAGGGAGGGCGGGTCAACCCGGAGATCGGGTCGAGATGGCGCGTCAACCCGCATGCGGCCCGGAATAGTCGGAACCGGGACCGACCAGGGCAGGCCCACGCGCTTGAAGCTGACAGCCCCTTCTCGGCGCGCCCAGACCGCGCTCATCCAGATGGCACCGGATGCTCTGTCCCGTCGGGTGAGTTGCCAGGCGAAGTACTCGGGCGGCCGCCAAGCGACCACGCGCGGCTGAGAAGTGCGTTCCTTCCCGCCTGAACCGCACAAGCCAGAAGCTCTGTTTGGCCAGATCTATCGCCGACACATTGGTCGCAGACATCGACACCTCCCCTTCCCCCGACCACGGGACCACGAGACGGGCTTGGCGCACGCATTGCCGCGACGAGGGAAATCCACCAAGGCGGGTCTCAGCGCGTTCGCGAACCCGGCAGACGGCGTGGCGAAGCGCTCCGGGAGATGGGATCGACTGGTTTCGTAAGCCGCGCCGTTCTCGCGTTCTATTACGCGGCCCACGCTCCACGAGACCAGAGGAACGTCAACGGATCAGGTTCAGCTGGATCATCGTCCGGGACGGCGACGACTTTTTCAAGAACCCAGAGGATGCTCCCAAGTGGCAGACAGGCTGAAGCTCCTGATAAAATTGAGCGAATGGGCCTTGCTTAGGCGCTTCCACAATCATGCTCTGATACCCGCGGTACTTCGAAGCGCCAATTCCGGGGGTGTCCGAACGGCTTCGGACGTGGCGCGGACCATGTGGCAGAGTCAGCTTCCGCGGGTCTCAGACCCCCGTCCCCGAACTGGTCGAATGAAAAAGAAGTAAACGCAGGGCCCGCAATATCAAGCGGCGCATAGGCATTTTGGCCCAATGTGCGTCTTCGAACTTGCGCTGCTCCGGCGAGGCCGAAGCGTGAGCCGCAACAAATTCATCGGCGTTCCACAATCGAACACCCCAGACCCGAGGTTTGCCACGTGACCACCAGCGCTTTCTCCCCGGCCCCGACTTATTCGATCTCCGGCATTGGTCCTTACGATGTGCCATTCGAGTACGAGGATTCCGGCGAACTCAAGGTCTCCCTCATTGTCGACGGCCAATCATCGGTGACACTTGATTCCGATGGCTACTCGGTTGTGCCGGAAGGGCCCACGACCTCAGGCACGGTGTTCCTTACGCCCGGCGCCGCCGCGCTGTACGATGGTGAAACGCTGACTGTCGCGCGGGAAACGACGCTCGCTCAATCTTGGGCAAGTTTGATTTCGACGGCCTACAACCTCGAAGACCAACTCGATCAGATGGCCCGGACCATCCAGGACAACACGACAAAAATCGACCTCAGCCTACAAGCGACGGGTACTTGGCGAACCAATCTGGTTGAGCTCCTGTATGACAACCAACTCGACTACGCATCGGGATTGCCGGCCAGCGTAGACGTCGGGCAGACGATCCGCACCAACACCGAAGGCTACGCCTACGAAGTCGCCCCCTCTTCGGCTACCGACCACCACCTGACCACGGCTGGCGGGGTGAAGCTCTACGTCATCCCGACCGAGCACGGCTATAACGTCAAGGCGTTCGGGGCTCTGGGCGATGGGGCGACCGACGACAGCGCGGCAGTAGCCGCCGCTGTCCGGGCCCTCGAAAGCGGTGGAAGCGACACGCTGTTTTATCCCGATGCGGGGCCCTATATCCAGAACGACATTTCTCCGGACATCAACCTCAAACGCCTGCGCGTGATTGGCACCAACACAACGCTCGTCTGCACAGGCACGTCCACTGTCCTGACGTTTTCACCGTACGGCGACGAATGGCAATCCTATTCCCTTTCCGCCGCCGCCATGATCGGTGCGATCAGCATCGAGGTTGCGGGCCACGACTTTGAAGCCGGTGAATTGATCTATATCCAGTCCACCACCGCCGGCGAAACCAATTGGTCCTACTCGAAAGTAGGCACCTATGTCGTCACGTCGGTCTCGGGCGACCTGGTGCATATCGACCGCCCGCTCCGGTTCAGCTTCACGACCAGCGATACGGTCTTCAAGAACGATCCGGACTCCGAACTCTTCATGCGCGGCATCACCGTCAAGCGCTCGGGGGACTCCTCGGCATCTGGTGTCTGTGTGTCGGTGCGCTATTGCGACGGTGTGACCCTGGAAGACTGCGGTGCCGGAGCACTTGGAACCCCGGCCTGGGTGGATGGATACGCTTTCGACCAGACCTCCAACATCACGGTGAACCGGTTCACGAGCAACGACATCCGCTACCCGCTCTCGTTCCGTCGCGGGATCAATGCCCGGATCACGGATATCTCCTGCAAGAATGTGCGGCACCTTGTCGACTTCGCCAATTTCTTCGAATACGGCTATGTCCGGCGCTTTCACGCGGTCACGCGGCAAGGCGGCGTCAACTCCCACCCTGCGTTCAACATCTTCTACGAAGATGGTGAAACGACCGACATCGAACAGGTTTCCAACCACCGGGCGCTCGGCGGTGCGATCAGGAACGTGGTCATGAAATTCGGCGCGTCTGCCGGCACGGACGGGATGTATTGGGGCATCGACCTTGTCGAGACGGAACCACTCGAGGATCCGGAAGGTTTCGGCCTGGGGTTCGCGCTGGAGCACGTCACGGTGCTCGACAACCGCACGGGCGTCGGCAACGGGATTCAATGTATCTACAGTAGCGCCTACCGTCATGTGACCTACCGCAAGGAAGGTGTCGACAACAATTACAACTTCCGCCTGCTTCCAAGCCCGGCCTGGAACGTCGTCGCCCAGATCGAAAACCTGAATGTGGGAAAAACAGCCATTGCACGGGATCTCTACCTATACCACGGTCCGGACTGGGCAAATCCCACAGTGTCAATCCAGCAAGGCAGCGAACCGATCATCGACACGGTGAATAATGGCGGGGTCTACGAGGCGCGGTTCCGCGACTCCGCGCACTTCGCCTACCACAACGGCGTTTGGAGATTCCGGGGCACGGTTCTTGCCCACAGCGCGGTAACAAGCCTTGATTTCCTGCTCGAAACCTCGCCCACCACGATCACGTTCCCCGACCGCAACATCCGCCTCACCTTCAACTTCAGATGTCAGAACAACGCCCACACGCTCAAGGTGGCGATGTTCCAGTCCGGTACGGGTGCGCCGATCTTCGGAACGGTGCCGCTGGTGGATGAGACCACTGACGCGACGAAGGCTTTGGTGACTATCGGCACCCCGACCACCGACTCCACGACGCGGGACGTGACCTTCCCCCTCACGTTCACAAAATGGAACCCCGCGTGGACTGCCTGGCTCGATTATGAAGCCGAGATCGAGTACCTGTAACCTTTTGCGTCTTCGCCCTTCGCGGGCGAAGACGCCCACCCAAGGCCAGGCAAAGCCGCGGCCGTTGAAAGGCGCGCGGGCGGGGCAACCAGCGCTGGCGGCCATCGCCCGCCGCCGGCGCCCGCGTCTGCTGCACATGCATTGCCCCCACTTGCGCCGCGACGGAAACTGGCGGATCCAAGCCTCTTTTTCTCGTCGATAGCCGAGGTCTTCGGTCACACGTTGCCGCCGCGCTTGAAATGATCGCCCCGAAACCGGGCGCGGTTTCACTTCATCCGCAGACCGGCACGTTCCTGACGGAGAAACCAGTCATAGGTTCCGCGAATGCCGGTTTCGAGGTCGATGGTGGCGCACCATCCCATGCGCGCTAGCCGACTCACGTCCATGAGCTTGCGCGGGGTGCCATCCGGGTTGCTGCTGTCGAATGTAATCCGGCCCTCGAAGCCGGTCACCCGCGCCACCGTTTCCGCAAGCTCGCGGATCGTCACGTCCGTCCCCGAGCCGACATTGATGTGGCTCAGCATCGGCTCAGTCTCGGCCTCATAGGTTTCGCGGTCGAGGTCGAGGACGAACAGCGAAGCCTCGGCCATGTCATCGACATGCAGGAATTCGCGCATCGGCGTCCCCGTCCCCCAGACGACCACCTCATCCTTGCCGTCGCGCACCGCCTCGTGGAAGCGGCGGATGAGCGCCGGCAACACGTGCGAATTCTGCGGATGGAAGTTGTCGCCAGGCCCATAGAGGTTGGTCGGCATCACCGAGCGGTAGTCGGTGCCGTACTGGCGGTTGTAGCTTTCGCACAGTTTGATCCCGGCGATCTTGGCGATCGCGTAGGGCTCGTTGGTGGGTTCGAGCACCCCGGTCAGCAGCGCGTCCTCGCGCATGGGCTGGCTGGCGAGCTTGGGATAAATGCAAGACGACCCCAGGAAAAGCAGGCGCCGCACACCGGCAAGGTACGCCTGTTGGATGACGTTCGCCTCCATGATCAGGTTGTCGTATATGAATTCGGCCGGGTAGGTGTTGTTGGCGTGGATCCCGCCCACCTTGGCCGCGGCGAGAATGACCTGGTCCGGTTTCTCGGCTTGCAAAAAGTCGCGTACCGCCGCCTGATCGGTGAGATCGAGCTCCGCATGGGTGCGGGTGACCGTTTCCGAGCCTCGCGCTTCGAGTTTGCGCAGAATGGCGCCCCCCACCATGCCGCGATGGCCTGCAACATAGGTCTTCATCGCGCGCTCCTCAGTTTTCCAGCGACACTGGCATCTCCAGCCCATGCTCTTTCAGAAGCGCAAAACGCCGGGCCGCCTTGAGGTCTTCCACAATCATTTCAGCGCACATTTCCTGGGCGGTGATCTCGGGCTCCCAGCCGAGTTTCTGCTTGGCCTTGGACGGATCGCCCAGCAGCGTCTCGACCTCGGCGGGACGGAAATAGCGTGGGTCAATCCGCAGGATCACGTCGCCGGGTTTCACCGCCGGGGCGAAGTCGCCCTCAACCGCGGCCACGATACCCACCTCGTCCAGCCCCTCGCCTTCGAACCGGAGCGTGATCCCGAGTTCTTCCGCCGACCAGGCAATGAATTCGCGCACCGAGTACTGCACCCCGGTCGCAATGACGAAGTCGTCCGGCGCGTCCTGCTGGAGCATCAACCACATCATGCGCACGTAGTCCTTCGCGTGGCCCCAGTCGCGTTTGGCGTCGATGTTTCCCATGTAGAGGCACGGCTCCAGCCCCTGTGCGATATTGGCGAGGCCGCGGGTAATCTTGCGGGTGACAAAGGTCTCGCCCCGACGCGGGCTCTCGTGGTTGAACAGGATGCCATTGCAGGCATAGAGCCCGTACGCCTCGCGGTAGTTCGCGGTGCTCCAGTAGGAGAAGAGCTTGGCCACCGCGTAGGGCGACCGTGGGTGAAACGGCGTGGTCTCGCGTTGGGGTGTCTCCTGGACGAGGCCGTAGAGTTCGGAGGTCGAGGCCTGGTAGAACCGGGTCTTCTTTTCGAGCCCGAGAAACCGGATCGCTTCGAGCAGGCGCAAGGTGCCAATCGCATCGACATCGGCGGTGTATTCCGGGCTCTCGAAACTCACGGCCACATGGCTCTGCGCGCCGAGATTGTAGACCTCGTCCGGCTCGACCTCGCGCATAATCCGGGTGAGGTTCGAGGTGTCGGTGAGATCGCCGTAATGAAGCTTCAGCGCCGGATTCGGCGCGTGCGGGTCCTGGTATATGTGGTCAATTCTGCCAGTGTTGAATGATGAGGCGCGTCGCTTGATCCCGTGAACCTCATAGCCTTTTTCGAGCAGGAACTCGGCGAGATAGGAGCCGTCCTGTCCGGTGATTCCGGTAATGAGAGCTGTTTTTACTGTCATGAGATCACCCATTGCTTCGCCTTCCGAGCGCGAATGACGCCCAAATTCTTCGCCCTACCGAGTGCCCCAGCCCGATCGCACCGTCAAGTCGCGGCCGCGCGACGAGACTCTGCGCCCGACCCGACGACCCGGGCGACGGATCCGCCAGTCGGCGCACGCGCGCAGGGCCGGGATTCTGTCGGTGCGCCCCGTCCTCACAGCGCACCAAACACCGCGATCCGAGGCGCCGTACGTCGGGTCTGGGCAATCACCTCGCACCCACTGTGCTCGAACGACCGGACCGCGCACAATCTCTTTCACACAACAACAAATACGCTGGCGTCCTTTGACCGCAACGTGTAGTCCTCAGCCGTGTTTTTTACGACGATAATGGCGTGCATCAGGATTCCGAAATGGCTCCCAGGGGGTTGGCTCAGCCACTCTCCATGCGGTAGCTATGGATCCCCCGAGACGCCGAAAACCCGTTTGCCCGGCGGACAGTTGAGCGCATCCCGAACCCTTACCCCGGTCGCACAACCTGGCCCACGGAAGGCGCCGAACGTCGGCGCGAACGGCGCAGTTTCGGCAGGAGCGCGATCGCACCGGCCCCCACCGTTCGAATTGCACCTGACGTTGTCTCAAAGCCCCAGAATACAGGAGGATCGCCCACGTGGCAGCTGAAGTAACCAGGAAAGCCAACTTGCGCGTGGCCCTCGTCGGATGCGGGCGGATCAGTGTCCGGCACGCCCAGCTGCTTGGCGAGGGGCAGATCGAGGGCGCCGAGCTATGCGGTGTCAGCGACATCTCGGCCGACAAAGCCCAGGCGATCTCCGAGAAGTACGGCGTACCGGGCTTCACCGACATGCACGAGATGATGCGCGTGATTAAGCCGGACGTCGTCACGGTGTTGACCGAAAGCGGCAACCACGCGCGCCACGCCATCGAACTGGCTCAATATGGCGCGCATATTGTGGTCGAGAAACCGATGGCGCTCACGCTCGACGATGCCGACGCTATGATCGACGCCTGCGATACCGCCGGGGTCAAATTGTTCGTCATCAAGCAGAACCGGTTCAACCTGCCGGTGGTCAAGTTGCGCGAGGCGCTCGAGGCCGGGCGCTTCGGCAAGCTCACCATGGGGACCGTGCGGGTGCGCTGGTGTCGGCCTCAGAGGTACTACGACCAGGACCCCTGGCGCGGGACCTGGGCGATGGATGGCGGCGTGTTGACCAACCAGGCCAGCCACCACGTCGACCTGCTCGAGTGGATAATGGGTGACGTCTCCAGCGTCTACGCGATGTCTCGCACGGCGCTGGCCGACATTGAGGCCGAGGATACCGCCGTCGTCGTACTCAGGTTCCGTAACGGTGCACTCGGCGTCATCGAAGCCACCACGGCGACCCGGCCGAAAGACCTCGAAGGCTCCGTATCGATCCTCGGGGAAAAGGGATCGGTCGAGATCGGCGGTTTCGCCGTCAACGAGATGAAAACCTGGAACTTCGTCGAGCCGATGGCCTCCGACGAGGAGGTGCTGGACAAATTTTCGGTCAACCCGCCCAACGTCTACGGCTTCGGCCACAAGGCCTATTACGACCACGTGGTGGGCGCGATCCGCGACGGCAGCCCAAGCCTGGTGGACGGTCTCGAAGGACGCCGCAGCCTGGAACTCATCAACGCGATCTACGAGTCGATCGAAACCAGGCGGGAAGTGGCCCTGCGCTTCGAACCCACCTTCAGCCGACTGGGCCGGATCTGACGCCATGAGCCAACCGGACACGCAGGCCCCCGAACGGCGAACAGTTGCGATCCGCGATGTGAGCTTCGGCAGCGGGGTCACGGTCGTTGAACCGACCAACCTCTACGGCTGCACACTCGGCGACGATGTTTTCGTCGGCCCGTTCGTCGAGATCCAGGCGGGTGTGACCATCGGCGCGCGCTGCCGAATCCAGTCGCACAGCTTCATCTGCGAGCTGGTGTCGATCGGCGACGACTGCGTGGTGGCGCATGGCGTGATGTTCATCAACGATCTGTTCGAGACCGGAGGCCCGGCGCGCGGCCGGCGCGAGCTCTGGCGCAATACCAAGATCGGCTGCAACGTGTCGATCGGCTCGAACGCGACCGTCCTGCCGGTGTCGATCTGCGACAATGTGGTTGTCGGCGCGGGCAGCGTGGTGACCCGCGACATCACCAAGCCAGGTATCTATGCTGGCAACCCTGCCCGCCGGATCAGGCCACTGTGACGACAGCGTCCACTAGGCCCCAACCGGACCCCTTCCACCAAAAATCGCCTCTAAAATGGATGAGTGAGATGCCTGCCCAAGGAACCGTCGTTCCCTTCGCCGATCTGCACCTGCAGTACGAGAACCTGAAACAGGAGATCGACGCGGCGATTGCCTCGGTGATCGCCACGTCGGCCTTCATACGTGGCTCCCATGTCGAAGCGTTCGAGGCCGCTTTTGCGGAGGCCATCGGAACCGGGCAGTGCGTCTCCTGCGCCAACGGCACCGATGCGATCTACATCGCGATGGTCGCGCTCGGCATGAAACCGGGCGACGAGGTCATCGTCCCGGCAATGACCTGGATCTCGACCAGCGAGACCGTGTCACAGGCGGGCGGAACGGTTGTGTTCTGCGATATCGACCCGGTGACGCGCACGCTGGATCCCACGAAGCTGGAAACCCTGATCACCGACCGGACGGTCGGGATCATCCCGGTGCACCTCTACGGCCACCCCGCCGACATGCCGGCGATCATGGCCGTCGCCGAAAAGCACGGGCTCTGGG
>DQCI01000252.1:16422-18480 GCA_003545125.1 Paracoccaceae bacterium | reverse complement strand
ATCGAGGATTGCGCCCAGGCCCATCTGGCCGAGATCGACGGGCGCAAGGTTGGTACCTTCGGCACCGCCGCGACGTTTTCCTTCTACCCGGGGAAAAACCTCGGCGCGATGGGCGACGCCGGTGCGGTCGTGACCGATGACGCCGCCCTCGCGCGTCACATGGCGATGTTCGCGCGTCACGGCGGGATCCGCAAAGGCGACCACGAGATCGAAGGCATCAACAGCCGGATGGACGGGCTGCAGGCGGCGATTTTGAACGTCAAACTGCCGCATCTCGCGGCCTGGACGGCGCGACGCCAAGAGCTGGCCGCGCTTTACGGTGCCGCACTCGCCGACGTGTCTGGCTTTGCCCTCCCCAGCACGGGGAACCGCGTGTCGCCTGTCTGGCACCTCTACGTTGTCCAGAGCGCGCAGCGCAACGCGCTCGCCGCCCACCTGAAAGCCGCTGGCGTCCAGACCTCACTGAACTACCCGCGCGCCCTGCACCAGCTTCCCTGCTACGCGCACATGGGCCACGCGCCGGAGGCCTTCCCGGTGGCCCAACGGCTCGCCGACGAGGGGCTCGCGCTGCCGATCTTCGCCGAGATGACGGACGCGCAGGTGGCACAGGTCGCCAATGCCGTGCGCGCGTTCGCCGGTTGACCCCGCGCAAGGCATGAACATGTATCTCGACCAACCGCGCACGATCTACCTGATCTCGCCGCAGCCCTGGGACGGGTTCAAGGTGTCCAAACACCATTACGCTCGCGCGCTCGCCGAGATGGGGCACAGCGTGTTCTTCATCGAATCCGGACCCACGACCAAGGGCTGGGGGCGGATCGAGATCACCGACAGCGAAATCCCCAACCTCAAGACGGTGCGCTACGCCGGCTACATGTTTCGCTGGTTTCGGTTCCGGGCGCGCGGCCTCTACGATGCGCTCGGCCCGGTCAAGGTTCGCCAGCTGGAGCGCGCGATTGGAGTTCGCCCCGACATCGTGTGGGATTTCGACAACCTGTTCCAGTTTCGCAGCCTCACGCTGTTCGATCCGGCTTTGAAGATCTTCCACCCGGTCGACAGCCTCGTCGCGGGCTGGACCGCGGCCAAGGACCAGGACCTCCATATCGCTCTGGCACAGGAATTCACCGACGGTGTCGATCCGGACCGGACACCGACGCTGTTCGTGCCGCACGGTCTCAACCCGGCACATGCTGCCTACGCCCGCGAGGTGGTGTCGACGCCCGCGGTGTTCAGCACCGCCGCAGACCGGCCAGTCGTCGGCTATGTCGGCAACCTGTCGGCCGACGGCATCGACTGGCCGATGATCGAACGCCTCGTGCGCCAGAACCCCGAGGTGACGTTCCGCCTGATCGGTCCCACCGGCGGTCTCTCTGATCCGAACGAACGCAGCATCGCCGAGCGGCTCAAGGACGAGCCGAATTGCGAGATGCCGGGGCTCGTTCCGGTCGAAAAAGTCGTGGAGCAAGCGGGTGAGATCGATCTCTGGCTGGTCTGCTACGACATCGCCCGCCGCCCCGACGCTGCGATCAACACCCACAAGGTGCTGGAATACCTCGCGACCGGCAAGGCGGTGCTGTCGAACTACATCGGTGCCTACGAAGGCACCGGGCTCCTGCACATGCCGGCGACCCATTCGAACGATGACATGCCGTCGATCCTCGCGCGTGTCCTCGCCGACCCGATGCGGACTAATACAGCAGAGGAAATGGCCCGCCGCGCGGCTTTCGCGTTCGAGCACAGCTACGCCGCAAACCTCGAGACGATGAACCGGTTCCTCACCGACTGGGTGTCGGGTCGGGTCGATCCCGACCCGGATGGGGCCACCGCCGGGAAAGCCGCGCAGGTACCAGCGTGAACGACGCAGAGGTTTCACAATGGCGCGGACCGCGCGAACGTCTGCAAGCACGGGTGGCCCGGACCATCCGCCGTTTGCGCTACGGGGCGCCGGAGCAGAAGGTGTTCTGCGTTGGCTTCCAGAAAACCGCGACAACCTCGCTGGGCTACGCCCTGCATCTGCTGGGCTATCGCGTCGCCGGCTCGAGCCAGATCAACCGGACC
>DQCI01000252.1:15227-16344 GCA_003545125.1 Paracoccaceae bacterium | reverse complement strand
GCGGCCTGGCCGGATGCCAGGTTTATCCTGACAACGCGCGATCCGGAGCGCTGGTATGCCTCCCTGCACAAGCACTTCCGCTCTCTCGGGCTCGGGATGCTCCAACAACAGGTCTACGGGACGACCGATCTTGACTGCAAGGAGCGGATCGTTTCCGTCTATCAGACGCATATCGCCGAGGTGCGCACGCATTTCGCCGACCGCCCCGGCAAATTGTTGGAGATCGATCTTACCGCAGGGGACGGCTGGGAGGCGATCTGCGATTTCCTCGGGAAACCGGTGCCGAAAGGCCCGTTTCCAAGACTGAATGCGCGCACGAAATGATACGCCGGACCAACACGCAGGCCGAAGGTGGTCGAGGCGCACCTCGCCCAACAGTGCGCGGACAGGCCGGCGGGCGCGGGCCGGGCAGTGATGCCCGGGCTTGCCAGGCGCCGGACCCTGGCCCGGGACCTCTCGCGCCGCCGCCCCAATCGGCCGGGCAGCACTTGCGGAGTTGGGTGCGATAACCGCAATGCTGGGCTCGATCACGAAGCTCGCCAGCGGGCGGGTGATCGCCACCGCCATTCCATTCCTTGCGGCGCCGGCGCTCGGCCGGCTTTACACGCCCGCCGACTACACGCACCTGACCCTGTTCCTGTCGATCAACGCGGTCATTGCGGTCTTTGTCACTTTCCAGATGCAGCACGGCCTGCTGCTCGAGGCTAGCGATCGTTCTGCGGTACATCTTGCGTGGATCTGTCTTGCCATCGCCTTGGCCATGTCCGGTCTCATAGCCCTCGCCACCGGTGTTGTCGCCCTGTCCCGTGGCCCGGAAAACACCTGGGGCTGGATGTTCCTGCTCCCGGTTTCCGCGTTACTCGGCGGCTTGATGCGGGTCACAAACCACTATGCGACCCGCCGTCGTGCCTTCGGCTTCATTGCCCGGGTTCTGGTCGTCCAGGTCACCACCGCCGCGGCAGTGTCGATCCTGCTGGGCTACTGGATTGGCGGTAGTCTGGGGTTGTTTCTCGGCTTTCTCGCCGGGCAGACCGTCCAGGCATTGCAGCAGATTCTGTACCTCCGCCGCCCGTTCGCAGCGACAGGCCCGCCTTCGAAGCCCCGGGCCCGCGCGCTC
>DQCI01000252.1:0-15105 GCA_003545125.1 Paracoccaceae bacterium | reverse complement strand
ACGACCGGCTCCTGCCGCATCCTAATGCTGCGGACAGCCGCCTGGCTGTTTTTCGTCGGCCTCGTGCCAACGATCCTGCTGATCCATTACGGCCCGGTGTTCATTGTCGTGTACCTCGGGCCGAACTGGGAGCAGGCGGGCGTGTTCGCCCAGGTCCTGGCCCCGATGCTGCTCGCCCGCCTCGTGACCGCGCCGACGGCAACGGTCTTCTTCGCGACCGGCCACCAGCGGCTCGAAGCCAAACTGGCCGTGGTCTCTTTCGTGATCATAGCTGCGGGCGTGGGCCTTTCCCTCTTCGTTGGGGGGGATGCCGTCAGCATTGTCGTCGGTTACGCTGCCGCGGCCACCGTCGTCTACCTGCTGTATTTCATTTTCGCTATCCGGATATCGAGCCGATGAGCTACCAGTCCAGATACCTACGTCGCCTCGTCCGGATCCCCGAGATCCTGCTGGAGGCCGTCATATCGCGCCTGCCGAACATGGCTTTCCTCGAACAGACCCGCGGCACCCAAACGCCGATCCGGTTTCGCGACTGGCTGCGACAGGAGGTCTTCGGGATCAATCGCGGCCCCTATTGGCCGGTTCACGGATCCAGCCGGATCGTCAACTGGCGCAACGTCCTCGCCGGGGTCGAAACCAGCCCAGGGAGCATGCCGGGCTGTTACATCCAGGCCATTGGGAAAATACGGATCGGCGACTACACCCAGATCGGCCCCAACGTGAATATCATCAGCGCAAATCATCGCGTCGAAGATCTTCGCGAACATGAACCCCAGGAGGTGACGATCGGCCGCTATTGCTGGCTCGGGGCGGGTTCCACTGTACTTCCCGGCGTTACACTCGGAGATTTCACCATCGTCGGCGCGGGGTCGGTGGTCACGAAGTCATTCCCGGACGGATACGCGGTGATCGCGGGCAACCCCGCCCGAATGATCCGTACACTCAATCCCGCGGACTGCCTCGAACATCGCAGCGAACACGAATACCATGGGTTCGTTCGAGCCGACGACTTCGAAGGGTTCCGACGTGAAGAACTCGATGTATAAGACCTGTCCCAATTAGGTCGGCGTCTGAGATGACGAAAGTCTACGAAACCGGGGCGCTGCCCAACGTTGTCGTGATCGGCGCCATGAAGTGCGGCACGACCAGCTTGCACGAGTTCCTCGCGCTTCACCCCGACGTCTGCGCCTCCGAGCCCAAGGAGATCAACTTCTTTTCCGGCGAGAACGCCGACAAGCCGCTGGATTGGTACAAGGCATATTTCGACCCTACCAAGCCGGTCCGGGTCGAAAGCTCCCAGAACTATTCCAAGGCGCATTACCCGTTTTACGCCGGTGCGCCCGCGCGGATGGCGGAAACCATCCCGGACGCCAAGCTCATCTATCTCGTGCGCGACCCGATCGAGAGATACCGCTCGCATGTCGCGGAAAACTTCATCGGCGAAACCTCCGACGACCTGCGCTGGATCGAGAAGAACAATCACCGGGTCATGACCGGCCTCTACCATTACCAGCTTTCCGCGTTCCTCGAATTCTATGACCTCGACCGGATCAGGGTCGTCGATCTCGCCGATCTTTCCCGGGATCCGCTCGCGACGATGAACGAGTTGTTCGCGTTCCTGGACCTGCCGCAAGTCGACGACCCATCGCTCTTCGACTTTCGCGTCAACGCAAACGGAGAAGACGTGTTGCCGCGCCGTCTGCGGACGAGCCTTCCCTACCGGGCCGCTCGCAAAGTCGCGCCGGGGGCGGTCAACGCGGTATTTCGCTGGCCGCCGGTCCGAAAGGCGTTCCTGTCGAAAAGCTACAAGCCACAGTTGCCGACCGAGGAAATCGAACGGCTGAAAGCGGAGATCGCGCCGGACATGGCGCGGTTCCGTTCCCTGACCGGCATGGATTTTCCCGATTGGTCGGTATGAGAGCGGGCGTTGGAGGTGAAATGACATGATCGCGATCGTCGACTATGGCGCCGGCAATATCCGGTCGGTGCAGAACATGCTGCGCAGCATCGGTACTCGGGCCGTGATCGCCTCGACACCCGACGAGATCGGCGCGGCCGAGAAGCTGATCTTGCCCGGCGTGGGGCATTACGGCCATGGCATGGCCGGGCTCGAAGAACGCGGCCTGATCCCGGCGCTGAACGCCCGGGTCATGGATGACCGGGTGCCGCTGCTCGGCATCTGCCTCGGGGCGCAGCTGATCGCGCGCAGGAGCGACGAGAGCGAACGCGCGGGCCTCGGCTGGGTCGAGGCCGACGTTGTCGCCTTCGACCGCGCGCAGATGGACCAGCCCCGCCAGGTGCCGCACATGGGCTGGGCCGAGACCTGGATATCCGAGGGCGCGCGCCAAAGCAGCGCGATCGCGGATGTCTTCGCCCGCGCCGTTCTCGAGGACGCGCGCTACTACTACGATCACAGCTTTCACTTCGATTGCGACCACCCCGAAACGGCGGTGCTCAGGGCGCACCACGGCTACGAATTCGCCGCCGGGGTGGCGCAGGGCAACGTGATGGGCTTCCAGTTCCACCCCGAGAAGAGCCACCGCTTCGGCAAGGCGCTGCTCGAAGCCTTCGTCGGCTGGGCGCCGGGATCGGGCGGATCGCGGAAAGGTGCGGCCTGATGGCACCGCTTGTCCCCACGCCCGGCCGCCCCCGTTCGCGCCCCCGCCCCCGGGTCATCCCGACGCTGCTGATCGATTCCGACGGGCGGCTGGTCAAGACGGTGAAGTTCGGAAAGCGCGACTACATCGGCGACCCGATCAACGCGGTCAAGATCTTCAACAACAAGGAAGTCGACGAACTCGTCCTGCTCGACATCGACGCGAGCCGGAAGGGCACGGAGCCGAATTACGCCCATATCGAAGACATCGTGAGCGAGGCCTTCATGCCGGTGGCCTATGGCGGCGGACTGCGCACGATGGCCGAGATCGAGCGGGTCTACGAGACCGGGATCGAAAAGGTGATCCTCTCGTCCAGCCTGCTCGACGGGTCCGACCTGATCCGCGAGGCCTCCGCGCGCTGGGGGGCACAGGCGATCACCCTCTGCCTGCCGGTCGGCGCGCCGCTCTGGGGCAAGCCGAAAGTGCGGCTCGCCGGGGGGCGTAAACCGCTGAAGGGCAGCGTCGAAGACATCGCCCGCGCGGCGGCCGCAGACGGGGCTGGCGAGTTGATCGTCTACTCGATCGACCGAGACGGCACCTTCGACGGCTACGACCATGACCTCCTGTCGGGAGTTGCCGACGCGGTCGACGTCCCCGTGGTGGCCTGCGGCGGAGCATCAGGCGTCGCCGACCTGGCCCGCGCCGTGACCGATACCGGATGCGCCGCGGTGGCCGCGGGCAGCCTGTTCGTTTACAGGGCCAAGGGCCAGGGCGTGTTGATCAACTACCCGACGGCCGCGCAGATTGCCGCCGGGTCCGCGACCGAAACGGATTGAGAAGCGAGAAACCGGACCGATGAAAACGCAAAACACGTCCGATCTGCACTACCAGGTCTGCACCCGCACGGTCATGGACACCACCGACCCCGACATCCGTTTCGACGAAAACGGGGTATCGAACTACGTCCCCGACTTCGCGGCCTTCATCGAGGGGCTTCCCTCGCCGGACGAGCGCAAGACGGACCTCGAGCGCCGGATCGCGCAGATCAAGGCCGAGGGCATGGGCAAGCGCTACGATTGCGTGCTCGGCCTCAGCGGCGGGGTCGACAGTTCCTACCTTGCCTATCTCAGCAAGGAATGGGGTCTGAGGCCGCTGGTGGTGCATTTCGACAACGGCTGGAACTCGGAGTTGGCGGTCGACAACATCGAGCGCATCGTGTCTCACCTCGGCTTTGAGCTGGCCACCCACGTGATGAACTGGGAGGAGTTCCGCGACCTGCAGCGCTCCTACTTCCTCGCCTCCGTGGTCGATATCGAGGTGCCGACCGACAACCTGATTTTCGGCGCCCTGTTCCGGCTCGCCGCCAAGCACAAGGTACGCACCATCCTGTCGGGGACGAACTACGCCACCGAGTGGCTGATGCCGCCGCGCTGGAACTACCGCAAGAACGATGCGGTCAACATCAAGGCGATCCAGGCGAAATTCGGGTCGCGGAAACTGAAGGAACTGCCGATCCTCGGGGTCTGGAACCAGGGCCGCTACACCCTGGCCAACGGGATCCGCACGTTCGCGCCGCTCGACCTGATCTACTATTCAAAGGCCGGCGCCAAGAAACTGCTGATGGAAGAGCTCGGCTGGCGCGACTACGGCGGCAAACACTACGAAAGCGTCTTCACCCGGTTCTACCAGGGCTACGTGCTGCCGAAGAAATTCAACATCGACAAGCGCCGGGCGCATCTCTCCACGCTGATCCTCAACGGCGAAATCACCCGCGACGAAGCCCTCGCCGAATTGCAGCAACCGACCTACGACGAAGACCTGCAAGCCGAAGACCGCGCTTACTTGGGCAAGAAGCTCGGGTTCTCAGAGGAAGAATTCGACCGCATCCTCGCGGCCGATCCCGTGCCGCACGAGGTCTATGGCACCGACGCGGTGCAACGGGCGCGCTACTTCAAGATGGTCGGCACCCTCTCGCAGCTTCGGCGGACCCTGCTCGGCCGCAAGGCCGCCTGACGCGAACCGATGATCACCTATCGCTCCGACATTGATGGTCTGCGTTCCGTAGCGGTTGTTCCGGTCGTCCTGAACCACGCAGGGCTGCCGTGGCTCAGCGGCGGCTTCATCGGCGTCGACGTGTTCTTCGTGATCTCTGGCTTCCTGATCACCTCGATCATCGCGCCTGAATGCGCGGCCGGGCAGTTCTCGCTCCTGCGCTTCTACGAAAGGCGGGCACGCCGGATCCTGCCCGCGCTGTTCTTCGTCGTCGCGGTCAGCTTTTTCGCCGCGACCGTGATGCTTTTGCCCGATGCCTTCGTTGGCTTCGCCGGCTCGGTGCTGGCCACTCTCGGCTTCGTCTCCAACATCTGGTTCTGGTCGACATCGACCGGGTATTTCGCGCCGGCGGCGGATCTCCTGCCGCTGCTTCACACCTGGTCGCTGGCGGTCGAAGAACAGTTCTACATCTTCTACCCCCTCCTTCTCGCACTTCTGCTGCGATGGGGGCGGCAAACCGCGATCCTTGGCATCGCGGCACTCAGTCTGCTGTCGCTCGGTCTCGCTGTCTGGGCCACGCCCAGGATGCCGGCCGCGAGCTTCTACCTCCTGCCCACCCGGGCCTGGGAGCTGGGGTTCGGGGCGCTGCTCGCGCTTGGTGTCGGGCCGCGCCGCATGCACCGGGGCGCCCGCGAAACCCTCTCCGTCATCGCGCTGGCGGCTATCCTCCTGCCCGTCTTCCTCTACAGCGCCGACACGGCGTTCCCCGGCCTCGCCGCCCTGCCCCCCGTGCTCGGCTCAGCGCTCCTCATCCTGATCGGCGCAACGGGGTCAAGTGCGGTCCACCGCACGCTGGGATCGCGTGCCTTCGTTGCGGTGGGGCTGATCTCCTACTCGCTTTACCTCTGGCACTGGCCCGTCCTCGCGTTTCTCCGGGTCTATTCCGCCGGGCCTGACCTCCCCGCAACGCTCGCAATTGCCGCCGTCTGTCTGTCGACGCTGATGGCTTACCTTTCCTGGCGCTACATCGAACGTCCGTTCCGCATCCGCCCCGGCACCGGTAGAGCTACCGGCAAGGCGACCGGCAAACCGCGCGGGTATTCGCAAGGCGCAATCGCGCGGTTTTCCCTCGGCGGCGCCGTCGCCATCGGCGTTGTCGCAGGGCTGGTTCTGGTCGGTAACGGTTGGCCGAGCCGCGTCCAGGAAGATGTGCTCGCAGTGGCGCGTACCGCGCAACCGACCAGGTTCCGTCAGAACTGCATGCGCCAATACGCCCCGGAAGACATCTGCCGCTTCGGCGCCCCGAGCAATCCGGGCGACCCGGTGGACCTGGTCCTGATCGGCGACTCTCATGCAGCGGCGGTCGCCGACGCTTTCGACCTCGCCGCGCGTGAGGCTGGCCTGTCGGGGGTGTTTTTTGGAAACGTCTCCTGCGCGCCGCTCGTTGGCGTCGTCACCGGCACCATTGACCAGCGCGAAAACTGCCGCCAGTTGATGCAGGCAGCCGTGGCGTTCACCGAGAACACGCCCGGGCTGCGCTACGTCGCCCTCGTGGCCCGCTGGCCCGTTGTCGTGGAACGAGACCTCCTTCCAGGTGAACGCGGCAAGCCCTTTCCGATCCGCCTGGATACCGATGTCTTCCCGGACGCGCCGGTCGGCACGACCAACGCCCCCGCCGTGACCGCCGCGTTGCCTCGAACGCTTGAAGCGTTCGCTGCGCCAGGTGTGGAATTCCTGCTCCTCGGCCCGATCCCGGAGATCGGGTGGAACGTGCCCGATCACCTGATCGCCCATCTGCGCTGGGGCAATCCGATGCCGGCCGATCCGGACATTTCCTCGGTGCTCGTCCGGCAGTCCCGCGCCATCGACATCCTCGAAGCCGCATCAGCCGCCCGCCCGGATACGACCTATATCCCCGTGGCCGACGAGCTGTGCAAACCGGACTGCCCAACCCACGAAGGCGGGACAGCCTTCTACTGGGACGACGATCATTTGACACCGGTCGGCGCGGAACGCCTGATCGCGCCGCTTCTGCGTCCCCACCTGGCAGGCGACTGACCCGGCCATGCCCGCCATCTCCGTCATCATCCCCGCCTATCGGTCGCGCGATTTCGACGGCCTGCGTCGCAGCATGGCGGCAAACACGGAGGTCGATGCCGAATGGATCGTCGTCGATGACGGCTCGGGCGCGGATTTCGACGCCGTGTTTGCAGACCTGCCGGACAACGTCCGCGTCCTGCGCGAAGCCGAGAACCGCCGCCAGGGCGCGGCACGCAACATCGGGCTGGCAGCCGCGCGTGGTGAATGGATCAAATTTCTCGACGCGGACGACCGGCTTGACGAAGGCCACCTCGCCGCCCTCCTCGAAGCCGTGCCGCGCGACGGCAGAGCCATCCCTTACGCCCGAACGAAGCACGTTTTCGCCACCGGCAAAAGCACCATCAACGACAGCGACCGGGATCTGCCGGCAGATCCAGAGGCGCAGTTCCTCCGGCAGCTCGTGCGTCCCTTTCTCCACCATTGCGGCGCGTTGTTCCCGCGCGACCTGCTGGTCGGGCTCAGCGGTTTTGACGAGAGCCTCGTCACTGACGAGGATGGCGATCTCTTGCTGCGGATCCTGCGGGCGGACCACCATTTCGTGCCGGTGGACGGCGTCTTTTATCACTACATCCACCACCCCGCCGACAGCCGCGTATCGGCGGACGATGACATCCGCAAACTGGAATCCCGTATCCGGACCTGCGACAAGATCGAGGCCGAGTTCGGCGCCGGGATCAAACCGGAGATCGCCCGCGCCCTAGCCCAACGGATGGACAAGATCGCAATGGCATATTGGAGCGCGTTTCCCGACGAGGCACGCCGCCTGCTTGCACGCGCCCGCGCCCTGAGCCCCGGCTACGCGCCCGATATGCGAGCACCGTTGCGCCTGTTGCGCCAGATCGGCGGGCCGGACCTCGTTTTCAGCGCCACCGCGCTCTACCGGCGGCTTCGCGGACGTCCCGCAGGCGGGGCACAGGGATGACGCCGCGATGAAACTGCTCGCGATCAGCGAACACTACTTCCCGCGGGTCGGTGGAACGGTCAACTACGTGCACGAAACGCTCTGCGCGCTTTCGGACCTCGGGATCGAGGCGGAGCTGATGGTGCCGGGACCGAGACCGAAGGACTGGCGGCCCAAAGGCATGAGCCCACCGCCCTACCGAGTGCACTGGGTCGATGCAGGCTACCCCGCCACGGGCGATCCGAGCCGCGAGCAGCGTTATGATTTCTGCCGCAAGGTCGATGCTCTGGCCTTGGAACGCACACAGGGCCCCGACCGCCCTGACCTTCTGCATGTGGTGTTCGGGCTCTTCGTGAT
Source organism: Paracoccaceae bacterium (assembly GCA_003545125.1). Taxonomy (GTDB): domain Bacteria; phylum Pseudomonadota; class Alphaproteobacteria; order Rhodobacterales; family Rhodobacteraceae; genus Sinisalibacter. The sequence goes on along the minus strand of DQCI01000252.1, from coordinate 7,158 downwards.
GGAGCAGCTTGACACCGCGCGCCTGCAGGCCGCCGGTCTGCCTTGCGTCGCCACGGTGCACAACGTGCCGCCGATGGAATGCCGGCTGGTCCCCGATACCGCGCCGCTGCCGGCGCGGGTCCGCGAGACGCTGCGCCTGAAGGCCGTGGCGATGAAGAACGCGACACGCCTGAAGAAGCACACCTACGACTTGTACGTGGTCCCCTCCGAGCAAGTTCGCAGCCTGCTCGAGCCGCTCATCGCCCAGCCGGTTGCGGTGATCGGGCATGGCCGCACGAACGATCTTCATGCGCTCATGGACCCACCCGCGAGCCGCCGCCCGCACAACAACCCGGTGCGGCTCCTGACCGTCGGCGGCTATGCGCCGCACAAGCGCCAGCACCTGATCCCGGAGGTCGCCACGCGGATGCGCTCGGCCGGGCTTGTCTTCGAATGGGACGTCGTCGGCCCCGCCGGCCGGATCTCCGGCTATCATGACAGCGTGGCCAGCGCGGTCACACACGCGGGGCTCTCCGCCGTGGTGCGGATGCGCACGGCCGTGCCGTTCGCCGAGCTTGCCGAACTCTACGACGCCGCACATCTCTATGTGCAGCCGTCGATCGAGGAGGGCTTCTGTATCACCGCTCTCGACGCTGCGGCCGCGGGCCTGCCGGTGATCGCCTCCCCCGCCGGCGCACTCGGCGAAATCGCCGAGGCGAGCGGTGGCGCGCTCGTCGCGAGCGCCGCTGCACCCCTAGCCGACGCAATCGAGGGTTTCGTGCGCGCCGACCGCTGGGGCGACCCGGCCGCAACGGCCCCGGCGGTGCGCGCGCGGTTTTCCTGGCAGGCGGCAGCGCAAACGCTGCGCCCACGTTACCAAACGCTGCTTGCGGAGGCCCCTGCCCTTGACTGATCCACTGCGTATCCTCCTGCTGACCGCAAAGCTTTCGCCGGCCGCGGGCGGGCCCGCCGTTTCGGTGCCGCACATGGCGCACGGCATCGATCCTCTCGACGGCATCGCCGTCGACGTGATGGGCACGCTCGACCCCGCCGACCCCGAGGCCGCGGCAGCCTGGGGGCCCCGCGTGCATGCCTTCCCTGTTGTTGCGCCGGCTGCCCTGCAACGCGCCCCACAAATGGCCCCGGCGCTGGATCGGCTCGCGCCCGATATCGTCGATGTGCAGGGATTGTGGACCTGGGCTTCGCGCGTGAGCTACGCGCATTTCCGTCGCCACGGCCGACCATATGTCGTCACCCCGCGAGGGATGCTCGACCCCTGGGCGCGGCGCAATTCACGCTGGAAGAAACGGCTGTTCGGGGCCTTCGTCGAGACCACGCATCTCAGGCACGCCCATTGCCTGCGAGCGACCGCCGAAATGGAAGCCCAGCATCTGCGCGAACTCGGTCTCGCTGCGCCCATCGCCATTGTGCCCAACGGCATCACGTTGCCGGATCTCGAACCGCGCCCCGCAAACGGCCGAAACCGAGCGCTGTTCGTCAGCCGCCTCCACCCCAAGAAGGGGATCGACCATCTGCTGCACGCCTGGGCCGCGCTCGAGCCGCGCTTTCCCGATTGGGACCTGATCATCGCCGGGATCGACGAGAACGGCCACGAGGAAGAGATGAAGAGGCTCGCCGCTCGCCTCGGACTGCGACGGGTAAGCTTCCCCGGGGCGGTGCACGGCGCTGAAAAAGAAAGACTGTTCAGAAGTGCCGATCTTTTCGTCCTGCCGACCCACGCCGAGAATTTCGGCCTTGTCGTCGCGGAGGCGCTGGCGCAGGAAGTCCCCGTCATCACCACGCGCAACGCACCGTGGCAGGGGCTCGTCGACCACGGGGCCGGTTGGTGGATCCCGCTCGAACAGGCCGTGCTCGAGGCGACGATGGGCGAGGCGATGGCGCGGCCCGCGGCCGAGCTGCACGCGATGGGAGCGCGGGGTCGGGCCTGGATGCACCGCGATTTCGGCTGGGATCGGATCGCCGAACAGATGCGCGACGTCTACCTTTGGGCGGCAAACGGTGGCATACCGCCAGAGACCGTGCACCTTTGACCCCGTAAACCAGCGTTCTTCTCATCCCTATGCGCCTTGACCAATTCACCAATCCCGATTTCGACCGCGGAGCGTCGAAAGCCAAAGAGGCGCTCTGGATCGCCTTGGATGGGCTGTTGCTGTCCTCCTGGCTGCCGGGATCGGGTTGGCGCGCGGCGCTTCTGCGCGCTTTCGGGGCGTCGATCGGCACCGGCGTGGTGATCAAGCCGCGGGTGCGGGTCAAGTTCCCCTGGCGTCTCGCGTTGGCCGACCACGTCTGGATCGGTGAAAGCGTCTGGATCGACAATCTCGACAAGGTCACGATCGGCGCGCACACCTGCCTGTCCCAAGGCGCCTATCTCTGCACCGGCAGCCACGACTGGACCGATCCCCGGTTTGCGCTGGTAACAAAGCCGATCCGGATCGAGGGCGAATGCTGGGTCGGCGCCCGTGCAACACTGGCGCCCGGAACCATCATGGAAACCGGCGCCGTGCTCGCCATGGGGGGCCTTGGCCGCGGGCATATAGCGGGCGGTATGATCCATGCGGGCGTTGCAGGAACCGCACCAAAGCCGCGTCGGGGCTACGTGGAGTCGGCAGATGTTGACGATTGATGCCCTGTTTCAGTTCCGCCCTGTCCACCGAGCCGCGCCGCGCCGCGCCGGCATGAACGGTATGAGAACGGTATGATTTTCGGGTACACACTGCTCGACCCGCTGGTGGTTCTTCTCGGAACCGCGCTGGCGATCCGACTTCTCGCCACGGATTCCGTACGGTTGGTCGCATATCTGCCGGCCGCTCTGTCAGTCTATTTCTTCATCCCGACCGTGACCCTGCTCACCTTGTGGCAGGTCGTGCCGATGTTGCTCGTGCTACGGGTCTTTCTGCGCGGGCGCATTACTGTGCCATCCTCGGTGCGACCCGTTTTCGGGTTGTTTGCCCTGGTCCTGTTTGCCTCGGCTGGATACGGCTTCATCCCAGGCAGCGATACCACCAGGGCCTCCATCAGGGTTTTCTACTACCTGGGGGTTTTCGGGCTTTTTGCCTTTGCTTACGAAATGGGTCGTCACCAGAAGAGCTATGTGTACCTCCTACGCGGGTTCGCCGTCCTGGCCGGGGTCTTCGCCATTTACGGGGTCTATCAGATCGTCGCCTACTACACCGGGCTGCCGTTCCGAGGGATCGTCTATGGGCCCAGCGGCGCCGGATTTCCGGTCATCAACGGCCTGCCCCGAATCAATTCTCTCGCCAACGAGCCGAAACGTCTTGGCTTCGTCTTGTTCGTCGGGGCGCTCGCCTTCTTCGAACTCGCTCGCCATGTCGATGCGTCCCGTCGCACCCGATACCAACTGTATGGCGCGTTCATTCTCGCGGTATCGGTCCTCACCTTCTCGTCATCGTATTTCATTTCCGTTGCCGCTTTTGGCGTGGCCGCTCTGTTGTTGTACCCGAAACGGTCGGTACGCTACGTGATCCCGGTCATCGTCGCCTCGGCCATTGTCTGGGCCATCGGAAACCAGTTGGGCCTAGGCGAAACCTTGGCGAACATCTTTGATTCCCGTTACGCGGAACTCGAGCTTGGCCTTGACGCGAAATTCGTCTACCGGCAGGAATTCTACGCGCGCGACTACCTGCTCAACCACCCATGGGCGATCCTGACCGGTGTGGGCGTGGGGCAGTACTATTCGGTCCTGTTTTCCGAATATGGCGTCGGCGTCGGCTACAACGAATATGGCGGCCTCATGCCGCTGAACTCGATGTTGCTCGAGCTTTTGTTCGATCTCGGCGGCCTCGTTACCGTGCCTTTCTACATTCTCCTCGGCATGCTTGTCCTGAAGCTGCGCCGTTCTGGCCTGCGTTTCCTCACCCTCGCGCTGCTCTACCTGACGCTGCAAAGCCTGTCGATTCAGACGCTTCATTTCCAGATGCTGATCGCAGGACTCGCCCTTGGACAGTTGCGGATCAAGTCACCGGTAGCCTGAGGCCTGGGCCCTACCTGCCACCTCGCAGGAGCCGCACCGGGAGACGGACAAGACCGCAGGTCTTGTGTCAGTCCCCGCTCAACCGGCACCGGACATCTAGCCACGCAGGAAGAACTGCGGGATCTTCGAGAAGTTCTTGCCGGCCAGCGCGCCAATCCCTCCGATCCCGTTCTTGCGCAGCGCACGATAATCTTCGCGGCTCTTCTTAAGGATCGTCCTGAGCGAGCGATTGCTTGCTCCGCCAACCCGCATCTTCACAAGCACCTCCGGAACATAGACAGACCGGACGCCCGCCCTCCCGAAATAGCGCAGGATCGCGTCATAATCCGCGGCGATCCGAAATGACGTGTCGAACAGGCCATGTGTCTCGAAAACCCGCCGGCGCAAAAACAACGTCGGGTGGGGCGGCATCCAGCCGGCGCGCAGTTTGGCTCGCGTGAAGCCCCCGGCTTGCCAATGCCGGATGACCCGACTGGGATCCTCCTTGGCGACATAGTCGAGATCGCCGTAGACGGCGTCCACTTCGGGGTCCGCAAACGCCTCAGCAACACGTTCCAGCACCATGTGGTCGGCAAGGATGTCGTCGGCATGCACGATGCCCACCACGTCGCCGGTCGCGAGCCGATAACCCTTGTTGAGCGCGTCGTAGATCCCCTCGTCGGGTTCGCTCACGATGACCATGTTGTCGCGCTCATGGTCTCGGATTACCTCCAGCGTTCGGTCCGGGGAGGCGCCGTCGATCACCACGTGTTCAATATCCTTCCAGCTCTGTCGCGCGACACTTTCAAGCGCTTCGCCAATGGTCTTCTCGGCGCCGTAAACGACCGTCACTATCGAAATCTTCACGCGGTTTTCCTTCTAAGCCTGCTCCGCCCGCGGACGGACCGGCCGATGAATGATCGGTTTTCTTACGCCTTGTCAAAGGGTTTTGATGGCATGGCAGTGAGTTTGCCGGTCTCGCACCCCGCAAATCCCACGCCAGGCGACCGACCCAGACGCCACGGCCCACAGACCGTAATCACTCGAACGGTGCGCGGGCTGTTTGTGCATTTTGGTCCTGTCGTCCGTTCGCCGGTGGCCTACCGTGTGCGAAACCATCGGTCGCGGTGTTCAGCAAGCTTTTGAAGGATCCGGCTGGGCCTTTTGAGCTGGCCCAGGTAGTGCCGCCGGCGCGCCGGGTTGACGAAAAACTCCTTCGCATACCACCCCACCCATTGACCAAGCGCAACGAAGCGGCGTTGCCCAGGCCGGCCGAACCTGTCGACAGCGATTTCTGCCCATCGGCGGGCGGCAGGCGGCGCAGCCGCGATCTGCGCTGCGTCACCGAAGATCAGGGCCCGTGCCGCCGCCAACGCCTCCCAGGCCGCGCCCCACTCGCCGCCGAAACAGGCACGCGCCGCTGTCACCTCGTCGGGCTCCAACCCGGCCGCCATCACTTCCATCTCGACCGCGTCGCGCAGCGACAGGACACCGTCGCGATACCGCGGCGGTTGAAGTTGGGCATGTTGAACCGCATGCGCGAGACGATGGGCGCGAGACGGAACCATGAGACCGGGCACACGGGTCGTACAGGCGGTCGCGAACACCACTTCAGGGGCAAGAAAATTGTGCAGCTCCCCCTGCCCCAGACTCCGGTGCAGCTCGACAGGAACCGGCCAATCGGGATGCAATAGCGGCTCGAGGTGATGATGGCTGCCGCGGTCCACGTCCGAGATTTCCGTCGGCATCGCTCCGAGCGCGCGCAACCGCGCTGCGGCGCGCTCGATGTCCCCTTCCGGGACAAGGATGTCGATGTCGCTCAGGAACCGGAATGCAGGCTCCGGGAAGACCGGGTCCAGCAGTTCCGCCGCGCCTTTCAATGCCACGCCCCGGATGCCCACTTCGACGAGGGCGGCGCCGACACTGCGCAGCTCATCCAGGATCGCCTCATTGCGCCGGAGGTTCGCCGCCTGCATCTCGCGAAAGTAGATTGCCATGTCATCGGGGACGGTGCGACCAAGCTCCGGAACCCGGTCAAAAGCCGTGGCGACCACGACGTGGACGTAGTTAAAGGTCGCAATGCGGACGATGTCTTCTGGTGTGCTGGCACCGAGATCGTCGATCATCCCCGGACCGACCGGGTGTCCCAGCGCAGCCCGCAGGAGCCCGAGCACGCTGCGATGCGGGGTCGAAGGGCACCGGTCGATACCGCCATTTTGATCGCAAATGTCATCATGCATGTTAAATCCGGATGGGTTGCGAAGCGCAGATTCAAATGCAGGAACGACCCCGCGCCGCGGTTATCCCATCCCGGACCGAGACCAAGCGTGCGACCCGCAGTGGGACCAAAAGCCGCGACATTGCGATCTGCGCGCAAGCCCGGCTCGCCCCGCACAATAGATGACACCGGGCACCGGATCAACGCGTCCCCCGATGCCGGGCCGCGCCCGGACATTGGCCAACGCAGCGTCACCGGTCCCGTCCAAAGGCACGGGGTGGTGTGAATTATCCTGCGCACCCACCGTTGAGCCCGATGCATCACGGGCCGATTGGCTCACCAGTGGTCCGAGAATGTGAACTTACAGATATAGTTAACCTTGGGCGAAACCTGAGGGGCGGCTAATCCGAACGACAATGAGTTCACCAGTACCCGGGTCGCTCCCGCCGTCAGGTGTCCAAGCGTCGGTGCCGCCTTACCGAGCTACGACAACCCTTACCAAATTCTCCTGGTGACAGGTTGAGCCAAATCCGAACTGGCCCGATCCCTCCCCCCTTGGGTCCCTTTCGGGGCACTTGTGTCTTGCGCAGTCGCCGCAGCCCGATATCTGGGTGTTTTTTTTAAAAATCGAAAACGCGAGTTTAGTTTGGAAACTTCGGCCTTAAGTCATTGATTTTCCACAATCCAAGGCTCAACGAAGCGATTTCGGCTTCTTGGGCACCTTCGACCTGTGGACGAAAAACGAAGCTGCGCCGCGCGTTCCCCGAAACAAAATCCGTACCGCATTGAAAAAGAGAACATTCTGTGATTCTCTTGTGCGAACAAAACAAGATCGGGTTGGGCAATGGGAAGTCTGATCACAGAGCGGAAGGAAGAGGCAAGCGTCACCGTCGCGCTGATCAAGTTGACGGATCTGCCCTCTACGAGCGGAACGCACGGACACCCCCCCATGACCAGATCGAAGAGATCA
>DQCI01000171.1:7568-8204 GCA_003545125.1 Paracoccaceae bacterium | reverse complement strand
GCAGCGCGCTCTGGGGCGGGGCGGTGTTCGTGGCGGGCGACGGCGACCGGTTGGAGCGCCGGCCGGTGTCAGCGGCATTAATTCAGGACGATATCGCACTGATTTCCAATGGCCTTTCTTCTGGAGATAAAGTCATCGTCTCCGACCTCGTCGCTCCCATCGAGGGCATGCCGCTCGCCCCGGTGGCCGACGACGCCCTTGCCGCCACCCTGGAGACCGCGCGATGATCCGTTTCTTCGCCGGCCACCCGACCATCGCCAACCTGCTCATGCTGGTTTTCCTCGCCGCCGGCCTGATCGCCGGTCCGGGGCTCCTGCGCGAGACCTTCCCACGCGCCGCGACCACCGAGGTCGAGGTCAACGTCCCCTACCCCGGCGCGCGCGCCGAAGACGTCGAAAGCGCGATCTGCGAGCGGATCGAGGCCGCTTTCGACGCGGTCACCGATCTTGCCTCCTCGTCCTGCGAAGCCCGCGAGGGCCTCGGCCGGGCCGTCGCCCGGATGCGCGAGGGGGCCGACTACCGCGGCTTCCTTGCCGAGGTCACCGCGGAGCTGGACGCAATCACCGATTTCCCCGCCCGCGCCGAACCCGCCGCGGTCCACGCCGTCGGGCTGACCGATTTCGTCGCCTCTGTCGC
>DQCI01000171.1:0-7501 GCA_003545125.1 Paracoccaceae bacterium | reverse complement strand
GTCGGCGCCGAAAGCCTCGACATGCCGGCGGGATCGCTCGACGGGCGCGACCAGAGCCTGTTGATCCGCATCGCCGAAGAGCGCCGCAGCCGCGATACGCTCGCCGACATCGTCGTGCGCGCCTCCGCCGGCGGCGGGCAGGTGCGCCTCGGCGAGATCGCCCGGATCACCGAAGGCTACGCCGACGAGACCGAGGCCATCACGCTCAACGGCCGCCCCGCCGCCATCCTCGATGTAACCAAGACCCGCGCCGAAGATTCGCTCGACACCATCGACGCGATCAACGCCTTTCTCGATGCCGAACGCGCCAGCGCCCCGACGGGCATCGGGTATGAGGTGATCTCCGACGGCGCCACGGTGATCCGTGAGCGGCTGTCGCTGGTGCTGGTGAACGGCCTCCAGGGCCTCGCGCTGGTCTTCGCCGTGCTTTGGCTGGTGTTCGGCCTGCGCTTCGCCTTCTGGGTGGCGATGGGCCTGCCGGTGTCCTTCATGGGCGGTGTCGCGATCATGGCCGCCTTCGGCTACTCGCTGAACCTGATGACCACCATCGGGTTGTTGATCGTCATCGGGTTGTTGATGGACGACGCCATCGTGATTTCGGAAAACATCGCCCGGCTGCGCGAAAAGGGCCGCGCCCCGCTCGACGCGGCGGTGGAGGGAACACGCCAGGTGTTCGCCAACGTGCTCGCCTCCTTCGCCACCACGGCGATGATCTTCGGCTCGCTCGCCTTCCTCAAGGGCGACCTCGGCGCTGTGCTCCGGGTGGTGCCGGCGGTGATGCTGTTCGTGCTCACCGTCTCGCTCGTCGAGGCCTTTCTGATCCTGCCGCACCACCTTCTGCACAGCCTCGAAAAACCGCGCCGCAGCCGGGTCGCCGCCCGCATCGAGGCCGCGATCGCGGCGCTCAGGGAGGCGACCGGACGGCTCGCCGACGTTTTGATCCGCGCCCGCTACGCGACGGTGGGGCTGGCGCTGGCCATCCTCTTCGTGGCCATCGCCCAGATTGCCGGCGGCGCCCTCAAGTTCACCGCCTTCCCCGAGATCGACGGCGACACGATCGAGGCGCGGGTGCTGCTGCCGCAAGGAACACCGCAACTGCGCACCGACGCGGTCGTCACGGCCCTGATCTCCGGGCTCGACCGGGTCAACGCCCGCTTGGCGCCCGAGCAGCCGGGCGGCGCCGATCTGGTGCGAAGCGTCACCGTATTCAATGGCGTGAACCGCGACGCTTTCGAGACCGGCGCCCATGTCGCCACCGTCTCGGTCGACCTGCTACCGTCGTCGCTGCGGACCCTGCGGCCCGGCCCGATCATGGCCGTCTGGCGCGAGGAGGTCGGCACGCTCCCCGACGTCCTCAGCCTGAAAATCGTCGAGAGCACGATCGGCCCCGCCGGCATCGCCCTCGACATGCGGCTGAAGGGCGACGACCTCGACGCGCTGAAAGCCGCCGCCACCGAGCTCACCGCCTGGCTCGGCACCTACCAAGGCGTCACCTCGGTGATGGACGACCTGCGCCCCGGCAAGCGCGAGATGCGGATCACGTTGAAGGACGCGGCCGGTCCGATGGGTGTCACGGCCACGATGGTCGCCGACCAGCTTCGCGCCGCCTATCAGGGCACGACGATCAGCGAGCTCCAGATCGGGAACCGCGCCGTCGAGGTCACCGCACGCCTTGACCCGGCAAACGCCGTCGAGCCCCGCACCTTCGACGAATTCGCCATTGCCCGGGCCGATGGCACGGCAATTCCGCTGTCGGTGGTCGCGGCGGTCGACACCGGCCGCGGTGTGGCAAGGATCAACCGCGAGGACGGCGTGCGCACCGTCACGGTGCAGGGCAGCATCGACACCGGCGTGGCCAACGCAAATGCCATCGTCTCCGATACCCTCGCCCGCTTCGTGCCCGACCTGCGCGCCCGCTACCCCAGCCTCACCCTCGACGTCGAGGGTCAGCGGGCCGAGGCGACCACCACCCAGGTCTCTATGATGAAGGGCTTCGTCATCGGCCTGTTCGGCGTCTTCGCGCTGTTGTCGTTCCAGTTCCGCTCCTATGTCGAACCGATCGTGGTGATGCTGGTCATCCCGCTGGCGCTCGCCGGCGCGATCTTCGGCCACATGGCAATGGGGCTCGACTTCTCGATGCCGAGCCTGCTTGGCTACGTGGCCCTGGCCGGCGTGGTGGTGAACAACTCCATCCTTCTGGTCGAGTTCATCAAGCACGAACACGGGGACGCGGGCAGCGTGGCCGAGGCGGCCTCGCGGGCGGTCCGCGCCCGCTTCCGCGCCATGCTGCTGACCACCACGACGACGCTCGCCGGCCTGATCCCGATCCTCACCGAAACCAGCCTTCAGGCGCAGATCCTCGTGCCGCTCGTCGCCAGCCTGGTCTTCGGCCTGTTCGCCGCGAGCCTCGTGGTGATCCTGGTGCTGCCGGCGGTCTATGCGATCCTCGACGACTTCGGGCTGACGACGTTGTCGGAAAAGACCGGCGAACACGCGCTTCCGGCCACCTGAGTTTGTGCCAAACTCAGGGCTGTCGCCTCGGGGCGGTGACGTCCCGATCAGCAGGCCTCGTGGGTCCATGCGAATGGTCGCCTTCTTTGTCCGCGAAAGGGCCGCGATCCGGCCCCGGGGCACCCTTTGCCGCGGTCGGAGCCGGGAAGGGCCCTTGGTCCGACGACCGCGCCGGGCACCTTCAGCGCCTGAAAATCTTCCAACCCGAAGACACCGCCCTCACCGCCATTGCCCGACTGCTTGCAGTGGCCGCTGGGCGCGCCGTCGTTGGTGCTGTTGCCGTTTATCGTCACCGTGCCCGCACGCAGTCGGGCGGCCACCCGGTGCGCGCGCGACGGACCCGGTTTGCACGAAAGCGGCGCGCCCGTAGGCGGTGTCGTTGGCGACGACGATAGCCTCTGGCTCGGTGTCGAACGGGATGATGACGAGCACCGGCCTAAAGATCTTTTCGCGCGCGCCGTCTGGTTGCTCACATCGGCGTAGATCGCCGTCCGGACCGCGATGTCGAGCACCCGGTCGAGGCAGCTTCGCGCAACCAGCTTCCGGGTCGGCGCGTTGCGGGACTGACCGGTGGTGTGGGAACAGAACGACACCCCCTCGGCGATGCGGGCTTCGAGATCGGCATCGGCAAAGACGAGGTTGGGGGGCCCCGCCGAGTTCCGGCGTGACCCGTTTCACGCCGTCGGCGGCGTCCTTCGAGACCTGCACACCGGCCCGGGTCGCGCCGGTGAAGGAGACGTGGCGATGCCGGGGTGGCGCGACAGGGCCGCGCCGTCCGTCGGCCCGTCGCCCTGGACAAGGATGCACCCCCCCGCCGGGTCGCCTGCACCGTGCACGATCTCGGCAGACAGCGCGGCCGACAGTGGCGCGTAGGCCGAGGGTTTCAAAACGAAGGTCGCGCCCAGGGCCAGCGCCGGCAGCACCTTTTGCGCGATCTGGCTGATCGGCCAGGTCCAGGGCGTGATGAGACCGCAGACACCGATCGGCTCGCGCTTCAGCACATTGCCGGTCGACAAGTCCGCGCGCTCGGGCTGGTCACGTCGCGCGGCGATGAAGGAGTTGATATGCCCGATCCCGCAGCTGGCCTGGTCCGCCCGCGACATGGTGATCGGCGCGCCCATTTCGCTGGAGATCGCCCCGCGCACGAACGCCATGAACCGCTTCGGCGGCGAGGTCGGGGTCGTTGTCGACGTTGGGGCCGTCGGGGTCCGGGAAGACCTCGCCCGCGGGCGGGTAGAGATAGGTACAGCTGCGCAGCCTTTCGTGCACCTTGCCGCCAAGCAGCTGGTACACCGGCTGGTCTGCCGCCTTGCCGAGGATGTCCCAGCAGGCCATCTCCAGCCCGCTGAGCACGCCCATCACCGTCACGTCCGGCCGCATCGTGAAGCCGGTGCCGTACGTGGCGCGCCACAGCCGTTCAATGTGGTGCGGGTCGTGGTCCGGAAACTGGCGCTCGAACACCTCGCGGGCCATCGCGGCCACGAGGTCCGGCCCGAAAGTGGCGTTGTAGATCTCGCCGACCCGAGGTGATCCCGCAACCCGTCGTCAGGCGCAGGAAGATGACGTAGCGCCCGCCGTGCCGGGCAGCGGGTTGGCCACGACGAAGGTTTCGATCTTCTCGAGTTGCATCGCACACTCTCTGGGCGGTTCAGCGTCTGCGCGTTTTGCAGCAAAAGCTCGGCACCCCGGGTTGCCAGGATCATCGCCGGGGCGTTGTTGCTTCCCGACGTGACGTTCGCGAAAGACGCGGCCTCGACCACCCTGAGCCCGGCGATGCCGTGCACCCGGAGCGGCGCATCGAGGACCGCGTTGCCGGGCGACCGGCCCATCCGGCAGGTGCTGGTCGGGTGAAAGGCGGGGCCCGCCCGCGCCCGGAAATCCGCGAGCGGGGTATCGTCATTCCAGTCCGCCAGATCGGGCACGAGCCGGTCCCCGGTCACCGCCCCGAGCGCCGGGGTTTGCGCCAGCCCGCGCAGACCCCGCCCCGCCCGGACCGCCATGTCGCGGTCGTGATCCGTGGAGAACGAATTGGGTCGGATCATCGGCGGATTGCCGGGATCTGCCGAGGCGAGGCGGACCTCGCCCCGACTGGTCGGACGGCAGGACTGGGCGCAGAGCAGGTACCCCGCCTGCCCGTCCACGCGCGTGCCCCCGGACGCGCGGGCGAGACAGGACTGGCCGAGATAGGACATCGGGTTGCAGTAGGTCAACAGATCGGGATGGACCACCCCGACATTGGACCGGACGAAGCCGCCGAGCTGGTTGACCGGCACGCTGGGCGGGCCGTTTCGCGACAACAGGTGGCGCGGACCAGCCGCGAGCCGTCCCGGCCTGCGCCCCAGACGATTGTTCAGGGTCGGTTCCGTCGCCCGCAACATATGCGAGACCCCAAGGTGATCCTGCACCCCCCGGCCGACCTCGGCCAGCGCATGGCGCAGGTTGAACCCGTGGCGAATGAGCAAACCGGCGGGACCGATCCCCGACAGCTGCAGGAGCTGCGGCGACTTCTCTGCGCCGGCAAACAGCACCACCTCGCCGCGCGCATGGGCAACGCAGGACCGGTCCCCGGTTCCGGAGCGCACACCGATCGCGCGCCGCTGGTCCGTCTCGATCCTCTGCACGAGGGCATTCGAGAACAACCGCAGGTTGGGCCGCTTGAGCGCCGGGTCCAGGTGCGCATCCGCCGAAGACCAACGCCGGCCACCCCGCACGGCGCCGTGCAGGGCGCGAGACCCTCGCTGTCACCGGTATTGAGGCCACCCGGCACGGGCCAGCCCATCTGCCGGGCGGCGGCGAGGAGATGGCGGGCAAAGGGTGCATCCGGTCGGTGAGATCGCTGACCAGGACCGGCCCGTTACCGCGAACCGGGGCCAGCGCGCCACCGCCCGGTGGCAGGCGGGTTTCCATCGCCTGGAAGGTCTCGCGCACTGTCTCCCAGTGCCAGCCGGTCGCGCCCGCCTGCGCCCAATCGTCGAAATCCCGTGTCAGGCCCCGCAAGGAAGCCATCGCGTTGATCGAACTCGACCCGCCGATCACCCGCCCACGCGGCCATGGGCTTCGCGCCCGCCAAGCCCGGGGTCGGCCTCGGCCGTGTAGCGCCAGGCCACCGCCCGCGCGCGAAATGTCCTCGCATAGCCAAGCGGGACTTTGATCCAGAAGCGCCGGTCGCTGCCGCCCGCCTCGATCAGCAGCACCTTGTGCCGCCTGCAAGCGCTCAACCGGTCGACCAGCCGCCTGGTCCCCAAGGGCACCCGGAAACTCTCGGTCAGCGCGAGTGCCAGCGCCAGCGTGACCGCGCCGCGCAAGCCCGCCCAAAGGATCGCGACCCGGTAGGGCCGCTCCACCTCCGGTGAGGCGCGCAGCGCCGTGATCAGCGGCAGGAGGCCGTACAGGATACCCACCCGCGCGGCGATGGCGGCGAGGATCACCACGCCGATCAGCACGAAATCCCCGACCCGCACCTCTTCCAGCAGATGCGGAATGAGGAATGTCGCGAGAATGAAGATCAGCGCCCCGCCCAATGGGCGAGCACACCCCAGAAATCGCGCAGATTGATCAAGGTTTGCGGCTGCAAACGTCTGGTCCCGGTCAGGTTCAGCGTCGCCCCACCGCGACTGCGGCGATCACGCCCGATGCGCCGATGCCCTGCTCGGCCCCGAAATAGGCGAGGTAGGGCAAGGCGATCGAGATCGAGAGCAGCGCCAACTCGTAACGGCTGAACAGCGCCATGGCCCAGACCGCGGCCCGCGCCGCCAACCAGCCGACAAACGCAATGCCCGCGATCAGCAACCGAAAGCGGGCCAGCGCGTCGCCGAGCTTTGGGGCCGGCACCCCGAGCATCACGAACCCCATGAACAGCCCGAACAGCCCGAACAACGCGATGGCGGCGGCGTCGTTCAACGGGCTCTCGCCCTCGATGATCCGCGCGAGCCCTCGCGGCGCCGAGATCGACCGGAAGATCGACACCACCACCGAGGGGTCGGTGGTGGAGACAATGGCGCCGATGAGCAGACAGGACGCGATCGGCAATGCACTGGCCCAGGTCAGGGCGTAACCGACGCTGAGCGTGGCCACGACCACCGCCAGCACCGCGAGGACCAGGATCGGCACCCAGTCGTCGAGCATCCGGCGCGGGTTCATGCCCAACGTCGGCAGGAACAGGAGCGTCGGCAGGAACACGTAGAGGAACACGTTGGAACGGATCGGCAGACCAAGGATCGCTTCGGCCACCGGGTTCAGCGCGTTTGTCAGGTCCGTGCGCAGGAAAAAGATCGTACCGGCACCGATCAGCACGCCGACGAGAGCGAGGATCACGGTGTAAGGCAGGCGCAGGCGCACGGCCAGCGGCTCGGCCGCGCCGATGATCAGAAACAGGGAGGCAATGACCGTGCTGACGACGACAATACCCATGCGCTCGATTTATCACGAAGATCGGGCGTTGCATGGCCTTTGTTGGGCCCCGTCGCGTCCCTATGACCCTGAGCCGGGCGTGTCGGCGCGGCGGGCCATCACGGCGGTGTTTCGGCAGGCAGACCGGTGCACAAGGCCGCAGATCGGCAGATCGGCAGATCGTTCACCTGAAGGCGCCGGCTGCTGATCTTGCGTTTCCGGAGGTGAAATGCCGGTTCACAAAGCCACCCTGTTGCCGCCCTTGAGATCGAGGATCTCGCGCACCGCATCCGGCACCGCCACCTCCATGCCCAGCGCTTCAACGATCGAGCGGATCTTGGCGACCAGCTGGGCGTTGCTCTGCGCCGGTTCTCCGCGCGAGATGAACAGGCTGTTTTCGCGCCCGACCCGGACGTGGCCGCCGATCCGGCTTGCCGTCTTCGCCATCGGGATCTGTGCCGCGCCCACAGCCAGGACCGACCGGCGGCAGCTGTCGCCGACCAGCTTGTCGGCGATCTTCTTCAGGCACACGAAGGTCTCCACGTCGGCGCCGATGCCGCCGAAGATGCCCATGACGAACTGGATGAAGACGGGCGCGTTG
>DQCI01000023.1:12703-17769 GCA_003545125.1 Paracoccaceae bacterium | reverse complement strand
GGTGTAGCCCAGCGCGATCACGTAACGCGCCAGCAGGTCAACCTCCTGACGGCTCAGCGTGCCCTCCGCCTCGAACTGCGCCGCCACCCGCGCCATATGGCCGGTGATCGCTTCGAACTTGGCGAAGTAGCGCCGGGTGACACGGGTGTCCTCCAGCTCGATATGGTCGCGGGTGAGGGCGTCGGTTTCAGGCATTGTCGTCAAAGTCCTCTGGCAGATCGTCGGGTTTCTCCGGCAAGCCAATGCCAATCAAGTAGCCGAAACCTTTCAGGGCATTGACGCCTTCGCGCACCGCCTCGGCGATCATTCCCAGCGGCAGAAGCAACGCGCCCCGACCTGCAAGGAGGACCGTGCGCCAGGCAGTCGCTTCCGCGCTCTGGGCCAGACCGGGTTTGTCGGTTTGGGAGTCAGTCTCAGGCATCTTCCTTACCTTGTTGGCGCTTCAGGTGTCCGGCCAACGCTTTGCGCCGGACCACTGCGAACAACGACGAGGCCAAAACAACCACTCCAAGGGCGACATAGGTGTCCGCGCGGTCAGGCTCTAGCCAGACGAGCCCCCTCAAAAAGAGAATGGCAAAGACGGCACCCAAGGTCCACGCGCCCCAGGTTCCAGGAGGCCTGAACAATCGCACAGTTACTCCCCGTACAAATTGCTGTCGTGCTTCTCCACGATCGCCGCAAACCGCCGCGCGAACCGCTCGTCCGCCTTGGCCTTCGCTTCCAGCACCTCGCGGGCAAACACCATGTGGTCCTCATGCGCCTCCATCATGTCGGCCATCTTCTGGTTGGTCGCGGTGCCGATGGCGGCCATCGCGGCTTGCGCCTCCTTGTCGGTCTCGACGCCGATCTCGTTGATCCGGTGCGCGACGTCCTGCTGCTGGGCGGTCTTCAGCGACTTCGACAGCGCATCGTACAGAACCACCCGCTGCTTGGTGTCCGTCTGCAGCTTGTTGATCAGCACCATCTGCGTCGCCGCCTGGTTCTGCAACGAGTCCACCCAGGTCTTGCCCTTCTCGATGTAGCGCTCCAGCGTCTGCGACCGCGCCAGCTTCACCTGCTCCTGCTGCACCAGCTCGTTGTATTTGCCGTTCAGCTCCGCAAGCTCGGTCTCCAGCTTGGTGCGCGCCGCCGCATCCGTGGTCGAGCCGATCTTGCCCTCGAGCTCGATGATCTTCGGGTCCTTCCCGAGGATCTCGGCGCGCAAGGCTTCAAGGTCGCCGACAGTAAACTCACGGTCGTCCAGCGTCTCGGTCAGGTTGGTCTCCACACTGCTCTTTTGCTCGTTCAACACGGTGAGCTGGTTTTCCAGGAGCGTCACGATGCTGTCGGACTTGCCGATCAGGTCCTGCAGCTTGTCGTCGATATTGGCCGTGCGCATCCGCTCCTGGCGCAAGCTGTCGGCGCGGTGTTTCGAAAACACGCCGACAAAACCTTCCCAGGCCGTCTTCGAGCGCATCTCGTCGAAATCCTTGGAAAACCCGGCCGTGACGTCGTCGAGCCCCATGATCAGCTCGGCGATATTGGCGTTCATCAAATCGGTATGCGCATGAACGTCATCGAGCGTCGCGTTCTCGATGTCGATCGAGATGTCGTCGCCCGACATCGCCTTGCCGCGCGCGGTTTCGATCCGGCTGGTCAGCTCGGCGATCTTCGATTGCGCCTCGGCCACCTGGGCCTGGCTTTCCTTGATCTGGGCGTCGAGATTGGCGGCCATGAATATCCTCGCAAAAGTAAAGGGGTGTAACATCGAGTTGGGAAGAGAGTAACGCGATTTCAATTGCAGGGGGAGGCGCAAAACCGTCCAAACCGGGGAAATTCCATGACAAAGAGACGAAATCGAATGTTTCACTTTGTTTGCCGCGAAGTTTGCTTAAGGTTGATGGAACCCCCGTTTGGGCGGCGGGATCAGGGAGACGAGAGGGGAGAAGAACCGCTTGGAGGCCGTTGCGCTCACAACCGAAATGATGGTGGTGCTCGGCCTTTTGGCCTTCACCATGTTCCTGTTCGTCAGCGAAGTGGTCCGGGTCGATCTCGCCGCCCTGTCCATCATGGTGCTGATCGGCATCCTGAGCTACGTGCCGGGCCTGGACGGGCTCGCCGACGTCAACGAGCTGTTCGCCGGGTTCAGCTCCAACGCCGTGATCTCGATCATCGCGGTGATGATCATCGGCGCCGGGCTCGACCGGACGGGCGTCATGAACAAGGTGGCCGCCTGGATCCTCAAGTTCGGCGGCAAGAGCCAGGCCCGGATCATCCCGATCATCTCCGCGACCGTGGGCGTGATCTCGTCCTTCATGCAGAACGTCGGCGCGGCGGCGCTGTTCCTGCCGGTGGTCAGCCGGATCTCGGCGCGCACCGGCATTCCTTTGTCGCAACTTCTCATGCCGATGGGCTTCACCGCCATCCTCGGCGGCACCATGACGATGGTCGGCTCCTCGCCGATGATCCTGCTCAATGACCTGATCGAGACCACCAACGCCGATCATCCGCCCGAGAAGCACATCGAGCTTTTCACGCTGTTCGCGCCCGCGCCGATCGGCGCCGCGCTCATCATCACCGGCATTCTCTACTTCGTGTTGCTCGGCCGCTGGGTGCTGCCCGCGCGCGCCCATGACGATGCCGCGACCACCGGCCAGTCGGTCGCCGACTATCTCAAGCGCACCTACGGGCTCAAATCCGACATGGTCGAGGTGGTGGTGCCTCAGGGAAATATCCTCGTCGGCCACACCATCGGCGACATCATGGACGCCCATCACCTCTACATCATCGGCACCGATTATGCCGGCCAGAAGGTGATCAACCCGCGTATCGCCACGACGATCCTCGCGCCCAGCCGGCTGGCAGTCCTCGGGCGGCGCAAGGTGATCGACGAGTTCTGCGACATCTACGGGCTCACCGTCGACACCACGCTGGCGGAATTCAGCGAGGACTTTGCCGCAAACCGCGCCGGTGTCGCCGAGATCGTCGTGCGCCCGGGGGCCAGTGTGATCGGCAAGAAGCCGAAAGATATTCGGTTCCGCTCGAGCTACGGCATGAGCCTGCTCGCGATCCACCGCGGCGAAGAGACCATGAGCCATGTCCAGACCCCCGAACACGAGGCGGCGCAGCTCGGCGATGTGCCGTTCCTGGCCGGTGACACGCTCGTGGTCCACACGCCCTGGGACATGCTCTCGCTGATCAAGAGCAACAACGATTTCGTTGTCGTCACCTCCGATTTCCCCGAAGAGGAAGAGACCCGGCCGCGCAAGATGGGCTGGGCGCTCACCTTCTTCCTGATCGCTCTGTCGCTGGTTCTGTTCACCGATCTGCGGCTCTCGCTCGCCCTGCTGGTGGGCGCGACCGGCATGATCGTCACCCGGGTGCTGTCGGTCGACGAGGCCTACCGCGCGGTCGGCTGGAACACGGTCTTCCTGCTCGCCTCGCTCATTCCGCTCGGCATGGCTGTGCAGAATACCGGCACCGCGGACTGGATCGCCCACAAGGTGCTGTCGCTTCTGCATGGCTGGCCGATCTGGTCGCTCCAGGTCGGCGTCGCCGTGCTGGCGACCGCGTTTACCCTGGTCATGTCCAACGTCGGCGCGACGGTGCTGCTGGTGCCTCTGGCGATCTCCATCGCGCTTGAAGCGGGCGGCGACCCGGGCGTGTTCGCGCTCACGGTCGCGGTCTCGACCTCCAACTCCTTCCTGATCCCCACCCACCAGGTCAACGCGCTCTTGATGTCGCCCGCGGGCTACCGGGTGGCCGATTTCCTGCGCTCGGGCGGGATCATGACGGTGCTGTTCCTGGTGGTGAGCCAGGGCGTGATGATGCTGCTCTACTGACCGGCAAGGGCCGGGGCGGGCGGTTTGGGGACCGGTTTCCTCCAGCCTCCAACCGGGCGGACGCTAGCGGCCACGCGGCGGCGGTGGCGGATATACCGGTATGGGAGCGGGCGGCGGCGCGGGTTTCGCAGGCGCGGGCTCGGACCCGGCAACCGGAGCCGCGGGCAGAGAGACGGCGTCCGGCAGCCCAGCCTCGGGCCCAAGCTCGCGCCCCAGGGCCTCGAGAAAAACCCCCACCGGCACGCTCCCGCTCACCAGCGACGTCCCGTCCCGGATCACGCCGGACAGCACGGCGACCAGGGCGAGGTCGTCGCCGTCGACCGCGAAGATCGGACCGCCGGAATCGCCGCCCATCACCGCGCATTGCTGCACCAGCATCCGGCCTCCGAGCACATACTCCGCACCGCCGCAATCGCGCTCGACCGACAGCACATGCTCGCGCAGGGCCGGGTAGCCCGCGAAGATCAACTCGGCCGACCAGAGCGCCTCGGCAGAAACGGTGCCCAGTTTGACGAAACCGGTGTCCCGACCGATCGGATCCTGCAAGATCAACAGCGCCCAGTCCCGCGACGGGTCGCCTGCGAAGTCCCGGCTCGCCGGATCGTTGGCCGGGTCGAGCACATATCTCTCGACCCGCGACAATGCCGCGAAACTTCCGCGCTGATAGCCCGCCGCAAACAGGATGCTCTGCGCGGGCACCCATGACTTGCGCGCCTGGTTGTACAGACAATGCGACGCGGTCACGACCACACGTTCGCCCACCAGCGTCCCGGTGCAGTGACCCCTGACGAGGGTGCTGGCGAAATTGACCCGGCCGATGGCGCGCCAGGGTGGCTGTGCCGCATCGACGATCTCGCGCGCCCGGATCGTGTCGCACCCCTCTCCGAGGGCCGCCCCTTCGGCACAGATACCGTCCCAGTCCGGGGTGTAGGCCCGGTCGGTCAGGGGCCCCGTCTCGGGCGCATCGACCGACTGGGCATGACCCACGGTGCCGGCGAGCAGGGCGAGACAGGTTGCCAACGGGAGAACGCAATCACGGGTGACCATGTCAGACCTGCTGGTTATTTGAAGCAATCACGCCCCAATTTACCGTGGATGTCCGCGCGCGTCTCGTGCAATTTCGACCCACACCGCCCGCGCGCCGGGCATGTCGCGGCGACAGCGCGATCCGGCGGTGAAATGGCGGCAGAGCGGGCTGCAGGCCTCTGCCCGGATGTGTTGTTTCCTGTGCCCCGACCCGGACCC
>DQCI01000023.1:11151-12653 GCA_003545125.1 Paracoccaceae bacterium | reverse complement strand
GCCGGTCTTGCCATTCGGCGACGCTTTTCATGGTTTCATTCGGCATCGGTGGCATCGGCCCGGTAGCTTCGCGTCTGAGCGGGTCGGGACCAAAACGGTTGGCCCCCTTTGTCCCCTGAAACACCAAAAACGCGGCCAGGAAAGCCTCACCCAGAAACGGAATTAGCGCGAGAAGCGTCCACCACCAGAATTCGGGCAGCGTCGCTCGGTCTTCGAATTCAGCGTACTTGGACAAACAGGTCTTGATCGTCGCACCTGGACCCATTGACGCCCTTCCTCTCAGGCTCTCCACCAACAAAATATATGAAGACTGACGTCCATTCGCCAGCATATGGCGGCAACGTCCGCACCCCAGGCGTTCAACGTGACGCGGTCCTTGTCGGTCTCTGCGAGGGCGGTGCGCAGATGGTGCGCTGTCGAAGCAGCCGTGCGAAAGATCAGCTCAACCCGTCCGGAAGGGCGTGGGGCAGGGGGCGGACCGCCGTTGCCGGCCCCCGTAATACCCCTGGTTCGCCCAAAACAGACAGGTAGCGCTATCATAAAGGAAAACAAATACTTACCCCCCTGTCCGAGTTCGCCCACCCTTCGCCCACCCCGGCAAGAGCCCGCAATCCCCCTCCGGCGGGTCCGCTTTCCGTTGCACCTCGGGGGCCCCGGGCCTAGCCTCGCGCCATGACCGATCCCACCTCCGAAATCCTCGCCGAAGTCGACGCCCGCCGTGACGCGCTCGTGACCCTCACGCAAGACCTCGTGCGGATCCCGACGCTGAACCCGCCCGGGCGGCATTATTTCGAGATCTGCGGCTGGTTGGGCGCGCGGATGGAGGCCCATGGCTGGCAAGTGGAGCTGATCCGCGCGACAGGCGCCATCGGCGACAGCGAGCGCTACCCGCGCTGGAACATGGTCGCGCGCTACGAAGGTGCGCGGCCCGGGGAGACGGTGCATTTCAACGGCCATCACGACGTGGTCGAAGTCGGGCAGGGCTGGACCCGCGACCCCTTCGCCGCCGAGATCGCGGACGGCCGGATCTACGGCCGCGGCACCTGCGACATGAAAGGCGGCCTCGCCACCGCGATCATCGCCGCCGAGGCCTTCATTGCCGCGCGCCCCGATTTTGCCGGCGCCATCGAGGTAAGCGCCACGGCGGACGAGGAATCGGGCGGCTATGGCGGTGTGGCCTTCCTCGCCGAACAGGGCCGGTTCAACCCCGACCGGGTGCAGCATGTGATCATTCCCGAACCCCTCAACAAGGACCGGATCTGCCTCGGTCACCGTGGCGTCTGGTGGGCCGAGATTGAGACCCACGGCCGCATCGCGCATGGCTCCATGCCCTTCCTCGGCGACAGCGCGATCCGGCATATGAGTGCCGTGCTCGACGAGATGGAGCGTACGCTTTATCCACTGCTCGCGCAGAAACGCACCGACATGCCGGTGGTGCCGGAAGGGGCGAAGCAGTCGACCCTCAACGTCAACTCGATCCACGGCGGCGAGCCGGTGCCGGA
>DQCI01000023.1:0-11093 GCA_003545125.1 Paracoccaceae bacterium | reverse complement strand
TCAACCGCCGCCGCCATCGAAAAGGTGCTGGGCGCGCGGCCCGACTATGTGGTCAGCCCCGGCACCTACGATCAGAAACATATCGACCGGATCGGGCGGTTGAAGAACTGCATCGCCTACGGCCCCGGTGTGCTCGACCTGGCCCACCAGCCCGATGAGTGGATCGGGATTGACGACATGGTCGACAGCGCGGGCGTGATGGCGCTGGTCTTGGAGGAGTTGCTCCAGGCTACGCACCCCTAAACGGGTTTCACAGATGCGGCGCTTGGCGATTCATTTCTGCCAACGAGCAGAAAGCAGTCTTGGCGGATTTCGATCTGACGGATTTCGAGGGGTCGGTGATCCAACCCTTGTTGCCGACCAAGGTGCGGGGCAAGCCGTGGGTGGACGACCGGCGGATGCTGAACGGCATCTTCTGGCGGCTCAGAACCGGGCCCCCATGGGCCGCCATTCCGGCGCTACAATCCGCATACGACCTGTGTGAACCGCCTCAACCGGTGGCGCCGGGCGGGACATTGGGCGGGTGTTCTACACGCGGTGCCAGAGCTTTGCGACGGTGACGTCCAGATGATCGACGGTTCCTCCACTCGGGTTCATCAGCACGGAGCCAACGGGCCGAAAAAGCGGGGCGATCGAGTTGCATGGGGCGCCCGCGCGGCGGGTTGACCACGAAGATCCACGCGCTGATCGTCTGCCCCAGGCCGCCCGATCCAGCTAAACCGACCGCGGGCCAGGCCCATGACGGGCGCGTTGCGGCGGACATGTTTGGAACCGTCCTGGTCGGCCAAACCCTGCTGGCCGACCACGCCTCGGATAGCGACGGAGTGCGCGATTTGCTCGCCGACCGCAGCGCAACCGCCAACATCCGGCTGATGCCACCCCGCAAACGCCGTCCGGATTTCGATGCCGACCTCTGGATGTCGACCTCTACAAGCAGCGCATCCAGGTGGCGATGTTCTTCAGCAATATCAAACACGTCCGGGCGGTGGCCACAGGGTCTGACAAGCGCGAAGACACCTCCCTCGCTTCGGTCCAACTCGCCTCGCTCCGCATCTGGTTGCGGACATATCGGTCGCTGACCTGGATTTCGAACCGGCTGCGCCCGGTCCGACCCGCCGGGGCTCCGCCCCCGATGTGCCGAAGGCACACCGCCGGTGTGATACCACCCGAGGTATTCACGAAACGCAGAAAGCGGCGCCCTTTCATCTTGGCCAGAACACTCCCGCCGGAGGCAAGTCCGCACGCGATTGCTTGAAGGCCCCCTACTCGCCCCAGGGGATCCAGGTGGTCTTCACTTCGGTCGCATGGTGCAGGAACTCACGCCCCTCGCCATCCGTCCCGAACCAGTCGCGGGCGCGGGCGTTGTTCACCCAGGTGCGCTTGAGATTGCCGGCGGCCTCGTGTTCCACCAGCGCCGAGAGATCGGCCCCGGAATGGGCCCAGATCGCGTCGACGTCGAGATGGCCGGCGAGGGCTGTGGCGAAATCGTTGTGCAGCCCGGTGAGGATGTTGACGACGCCCGGCGGCACGTCGGAGGTCTCGAGCACCTGGTAGAAATCGGTCGCGGCCAGTGGGTAGGGCTGCGAGGCGGCGAGCACCACCCGGTTGCCCATCGCAATCGCCGGCGCCATCAGCGAGACGAGTCCGAGCAGCGGCGCCTCGTCGGGGCAGAAGATGCCCACGACTCCCACCGGCTCATGGGTTGCCAACGCCGCGCCGCGCATCGGCACGGGTTTGACCGCGCCATCGTACTTGTCGCACCAGGCGGCCCAGGTGAACAGCCGTTCGATCGTCAGCTCGACCTCGCGCGCGCCGTTCCGCGCGCCGGTCAACGCGTTGATCCGGGTGGCGAACTCCTCGGCGCGGGCCGAGAGGTTTTCGCCGATGTAGAACAGGATCTGGGCGCGCAGATGGGCCGTGGCCTTGGCCCAGCCCTCGGCCTTGCGCGCCGCCTCGACGGCGTTGCGCACGTCTTTGCGGTTGGCGAGGCCGGCATGGCCCAGAAGCTTGCCTCGTTTCGACCAGATCGCCCGCGAATAGCCGCCGTCGGGCCGCGCCTGCTTGCCACCGACAAAGAATTTCGCGGTACGGTCGAGCGCATCGACCTCTGCCGCTTTTGGGGCTGGGACGGCGACGAGCGCGGTGAGCGGTTTGGTTTTGACCTTGGGCCTGGTGTAGGCGAGCAGCCCTTCCCAGCCGCCTTCGCGCCCGAACCCGCTCTCGCGCACCCCGCCGAAACCGGCGGCGGCGTCGAACGCGTTGGTGGTGTTGAGCCAGACCACGCCGGCGGCGAGTTTCGGGGCGATGTCGAGCGCAAGGTTCATGTTCTCGCTCCACACGGTCGCTGCCAGCCCGTAGCGGGTATTGTTGGCCAGTGCCACGGCCTCGGCGGGCGTGCGGAAGGTGGTGGCAACGAGCACCGGCCCGAAGATCTCCTCCTGCATCAGTTCGGCCGCCGGCGCCAGCCCGGTGATCAGAGTGGGCGGGTAGTAGCAGCCCTGGTTCGGGAGCGTGCAGGCGGCCTGATAGACATCACCTTCCTTGCCACCCGCCTCGACCATTTGGGCGATGCTCTCCAGCTGCCCCCGATCGATAATGGCACCAACGTCGATGGACTTGTCGAGCGGATCGCCGATCCTGAGCTTGTCCATCCGTTTCTTCAGCTTGGTGTAGAACCGCTCCGCGATCCCCTCCTGGACGATCAGCCGCGAGCCGGCGCAACAGACCTGGCCCTGGTTGAACCAGATCGCATCGACCAGCCCTTCGACCGCTGAATCGATGTCGGCGTCGTCGAAGACGATGTAGGGGCTCTTGCCGCCAAGCTCGAGCGTGAGCCCCTTGCCGCTGCCCGCCGTGGCATGGCGGATGAGCCGCCCGACTTCGGTGGAGCCGGTGAAGGCGATCTTGTCGACATCCGGATGTTCGCACAGCACGGTGCCGATACGGCCCGGCCCGGTGGTGAGGTTGAACACCCCCGGCGGCAGCCCGGCCTCCTGGGTGAGATGGGCAAACAGCACCGCGCTGAGCGAGGTGGCGGAGGCGGGTTTCAGTACCACGGTGTTGCCCATCGCGAGCGCGGGGGCGACCTTCCAGGCCAGCATCAGCAGCGGGAAGTTCCACGGGATGATATGCCCCGCCACGCCCAGCGCCTCGCGGTCGGGCATCTCACGCTCCATGAGCTGCGCCATGCCGGCGTGGTAGTAAAAGTGGCGCGCCACCAGCGGCACGTCAACGTCGCGGCTCTCGCGGATCGGCTTGCCGTTGTCCATCGTCTCGAGCACGGCGAGCAGGCGTGAATGCTTCTGGACCAACCGGGCGAGCGCGTAGAGGTGCTTCGCGCGTTGATGCCCTGAAAGCCCGGCCCATTTCCCTTGCGCCTTCTTGGCGGCGGCGACGGCGGCATTGACGTCGTCGAGGCCCGCCTTGGTGACCGCGGCGAGCAATTCGTCATTGGCCGGATTGCGGGCATCGAAGGTCTCGCCGGGCGCCGTCCACTTGCCGTCGATGAACAAACCGAATTTGCGATCGTGCGCCTCGAGCCAGGCCTGAACCTCGCCGTCGCTCTCGGGTGCCTTGCCCCACTCCATGGTGTCGAAGATGTCCTTGATGGTCATGGTGCGACCTTTGCTATTGAGACGGTCGGGGCCAGGGCGATTTCCGGCGCGGAAATCGTAACAAATTCCGTTGCGGAATTTGCACCGAAATCCGCTTCGGATTTCGTTTCGGGCTCACCCCATCGCATGGCGGTATCCTGCCGAGTAATGGCCGGTGACGTAGTGTTCGAGCTGGCGTTCGATGTCGAGCAGCAGCGACGAGGCGCCGAAGCGGAAGAGATGCGGGGTGAGCCAGGCGTCGCCCAATTCTTCCTTGAGCAGCGCCAGGTAAGTAAGCGAATCCTTCGCCGTGGAGATGCCACCGGCGGGCTTGTAGCCGACCCGGTAGCCGGTGCGCTCATGGTAGTCGCGGATCGCGCGCATCATCACCAGGCTGACGGGCAGGGTGGCGTTGACGCTTTCCTTGCCGGTGGAGGTCTTGATGAAATCGGCCCCCGCCATCATGCAGACCAGCGAGGCGCGTGCGACGTTGCGCAAAGAACCCAGCTCGCCGGTGGCTAGGATGGTTTTCAGGTGCGCCTCGCCGCATTCGGCGCGCATCTCGCGCACCTCGTCGTACAGCGCCTGCCAATTGCCGGTGAGCACGTGGCGGCGCGAAATGACGATGTCGATCTCACGGGCGCCGGCGGCAACGCTCTCGCCGATCTCGGCGATCCGGAGCCGGTAGGGGGAAAGCCCCGCGGGGAAGCCAGTGGAGACGGCAGCAACGGGAACGCCGGTGCCCGCGAGCGCCTCGACGGCGGTGGCCACCATCTCGTGGTAGACGCAGACCGCGCCGGTTGTGAGCCCGGGCATGTCGAGGGCTTCGAGCAGCTCGGCGCGCACCGGATGCGCGGCCTTGGCGCAGAGCCGCCGGACCCGGCCGGGCGTGTCGTCGCCGGCCAGCGTGGTGAGGTCGATCATGCTGATAGCCTTGAGCAGCCAAGCGGCCTGGTGCGCCTTTTTTACCGAGCGCCGGGTGCCGATCGTCGCGGCGCGCCGTTCGATGGCGGAGCGGTTGGCCTGGGCGGACATCACCCAGTCCATGTCGAGCGGCTGGCCGGGGTTGCGGGTTTCGACCGCCTGGGGAAGCTGCGCTGTCTCCCCGCCCGTGCGCACGGTATCGGTCTTCATGTCTCCTCCCCTATCGCGGGCTTTGCACGCCAGAGTCGCACGCAAGGTCTGGATTGGCAAGATTTACCGGTAGGTCAAAGCCAGGGGCATGACGTCGCGTAAGACTTTCGCATCTTCGAGGAAACCCCGGGCGGCAAGCCCTTGAGAAGCCCCCGGTTTGATCTGTGTCATGGGGTTGACCGGCAAGTCCGGCGAAAGAGTTGTCCATGCCGCGGGCTTGCAGCTAGACTGCCCGCCATGCGCGCGCGGGGCGGTGAGTCTTTTCACCGAAAGACCAAGCCCTGCGCGTGTGACCCAAAAAACAACAGAGGAGTCACAAACCCATGCACATCTCCATGAAGTCGGCCCTGTTCGCGTCCGCGCTTGCCTTCGCGAGCCCCGCGCTTGCCGCCGGCACCGCCCCGGACGGCTCGGCCCTGGCCGACGACCAGACGTTTACCTACCGGGTGCTCGACGAGCACAGCTCGGTCGACCCGCAGATCGTCGAAGACGTATCCGGCTCCGAGATTGTCCGCGATCTGTTCGAAGGCCTCTACAACCAGGATGCCGACGGCAACCTCGTGCCCGGTGTCGCCCTCTCGCATGAAGTCTCGGAAGACAAGCTGACCTACACCTTCTCCCTGCGCCCCGAAGCCAAGTGGTCGGACGGCAAGCCGGTGACGGCGGGCGATTTCGTCTACGGCTGGCGCCGCCTCGCCGACCCGGAAACCGCCTCCCCCTACCAGTGGTTCGTCTCGGTGATGGGACTGGCGAACGGTGAAGCCGTGACCGCCGGCGAGATGGGCGTGGAAGAGCTCGGCGTTTCGGCGACCGACGATCACACCCTCGTGGTCACCCTTTCGGCCCCGCTGCCCTACTTCCCGCTGACCACCACCCACGCCTCGACCTTCCCGTCGCCGAAATGGGTGATCGACGAGTTTGGCGCCGACTGGACCGCGCCGGAAAACATCGTCTCGAACGGTGCCTACGTGCTCACCGAGCACGTGCCGCAGGAACGCTCGGTGCGCTCGCGCAACGAGATGTACTGGGACAACGATGGCACCATCATCGACGATGTCGTAGCGCTGGTCATCAACGACGAGAACGTGGCGCTCACCCGCTACCTCGCCGGCGAGCTGGACCGCACCGAAGTGCCGGCCGGCCAGTATCCGTCGATGAAGGAAGAGTATCCCGACCAGGCGTTGAGCTTCCCGCGTCTGTGCAGCTACTACTTCAATTTCAACCTGTCGGACCGAGGCCCCGAGGCCACGATGAACAACGACGTGCGCCTGGCGTTGTCCTATGCCGTCGACCGCGACATCATCGTCGAGAAGGTGCTTCAGGGCGGTCAGTTCCCGGCGTATTCCTTCACCCCGGCGGCCACCGCCAACTTCGAGGTGCCGACGGTCGACTATTCGACCTGGACCCAGGACGAGCGTAACGCAAAAGCCGTCGAACTGATGGCATCAGCCGGCTACGGCCCCGACAACCCGCTTGAGCTCACCTACCTCTACAACACCTCCGAAGCCCACAAGAAAATCGGCATCGCGGTCGCGCAGATGTGGAAGCAGACGCTCGGTGTTGCCGTCACGCTCGAAAATCAGGAATGGAAGACCTTCCTGGAAACCCGTGGCGACCACGACTTCCAGGTCGCGCGGGGCGCCTGGTGCGGCGACTACAACGAGGCCTCGACCTTCCTCGACCTCGTCCACACCGATTCGGGCTACAACGACGCGGCCTATCACAACGAAGAGGTCGACACGCTGCTCGGCGAAGCCAAGTCGCTGGAAGATCCGCAGGCCAACTATACGCGGATCGAAGAGATCCTGGCCGCCGAGATGCCGATCATCCCGATCTACCACTACGCTGGCGTTTACATGATGAGCCCGGCAATCTCCGGGTCCTGGCCGGTGCAGAACGTGGAGCAAAACTGGTACTCGAAAGACCTCTACAAAGTCGCCGAGTGATCGAGTAAAGAAGCCATCGGACGTCGCGGGGGAGACCCCGCGGCGTCCGGCATATTTCCGGGGGCCTCCACATGTTCAGCTTCATCATCCGGCGACTCGCCGTCGCCATACCGACGTTGCTCGTCCTGTTGATCTTGTCGTTCTACCTGATGCAATTCGCGCCCGGTGGTCCGTTCACCTCCGAACGCCCCCTGCCGCCGCAGGTCCTCGCGAATATCGAGGCGAAATACGGGCTCGACCAGCCGACCTGGAAGCAGCTCCTGAGTTACATCACCGGCATCGTCACCGAGTTCGATTTCGGGCCGTCCTACAAGTACAAGGACCGCACGGTGAACGACATCATCGCACAAGGTTTCCCGGTGACCCTGACTTACGGAACCATCGCATTCGCGCTGGCGATCATCGTTGGCGGCGCGCTGGGCATCGCCGCGGCGATCCGGCAGAACACCTGGCTCGACTATTTCGCGGTCGGGTTCACCATCGGCGCGCAGGTGCTGCCCAACTTCGTGATGGCGCCGATCCTGATCCTGATCTTCACCCTCTGGCTCGGGCTCCTGCCCGGCGGCGGCTGGAACGGCGGCCAATGGAACCACGTGATCATGCCGGTGATCGCGCTTTCCACCTCCTACATGGCGTCGGTCGCGCGCCTGACACGCTCGTCGATGCTGGAGGTCTTGCGCTCCAACTTCATCCGCACGGCGCGCGCCAAGGGCCTGCCCGAAAATGTCATCATCTGGCGCCATGCGCTCAAGCCGGCGATCCTGCCGGTGGTCTCCTACCTCGGCCCGGCCTTTGTCGCGATGGTCACCGGCTCCTTCATCATCGATTCGATCTTTTCGACGGGCGGGATCGGCTATTTCTACGTCAACGCCGCCTTCAACCGCGACTACGCGGTGATGATGGGGCTGACCTTCCTGCTCGGGTCGATGACGATCCTGTTCAACATGGTGGTCGATATCCTCTACGCCTGGATCGACCCGAAGATCCGGCTGTGAAGGGGCGGCAGGCATGACAAACGTTACGCTTAATCCACAACAGCCGAAGACGGCCGAGATGGCCCAACGCATGGACGAGGTGAAGGGCCGCTCGCTCTGGGCCGACGCCCGCACCCGGTTCCTGCGCAACAAGGCGGCGATGGTCTCGCTTGTGGTCCTGGTTCTCGTCGCGGGTTTCGCCTTCTTCGGCCACGCGCTGAGCCCCTGGGACAACGAAACCATCGACTGGGACGTGCTTGGCAACGTCAAGGAAATGGGCAAGCCCTCGCTCGCCAACGGACATTTCTTCGGCTTCGACGACTCGGGGCGCGATCTCTACAACCGGGTCGTGCAGGGCACCCGGATCAGCCTGATGGTCGGCGTCGTCGGCGCGCTCATCGCGGTGTTCGTCGGCACCACCTACGGCGCGGTCGCGGGCTTCATCGGCGGACGGGTCGACAACGCGATGATGCGGTTCGTCGATATCGCCATGTCGATCCCCTACATGTTCGTGTTGATCCTGCTGCTG
The DNA here is from genome assembly GCA_003545125.1 of Paracoccaceae bacterium. Classification (GTDB taxonomy): domain Bacteria; phylum Pseudomonadota; class Alphaproteobacteria; order Rhodobacterales; family Rhodobacteraceae; genus Sinisalibacter. The sequence continues at coordinate 2,917 of DQCI01000023.1, read as the reverse complement.
GTGGTCTTCGGCCGCTCGATCGGGATGCTGTTCGTCGGCATCGGTCTGACCGCCTGGCTCGATATGAGCCGGATCGTGCGCGGCCAGACGCTGTCGATCAAGAACAAGGAATTCATCGAGGCGGCGGTGGCCACCGGGGTGCCCTGGTTCACCATCATCCGCCGCCATGTGGTGCCCAACCTGCTCGGCGTGGTCGTGGTCTATGCGACCCTGCTGGTGCCGCAGATGATCCTCACCGAGAGCTTCATCTCGTTCCTGGGGCTCGGCGTGCAGGAACCGCTCACCTCGTGGGGGGCGCTGATCTCCGAGGGTACCTCGACCATGGGCTACGGTACGCTGTGGCAGCTCTTCTTCCCGCTCGGCTTCTTCGTGATCTCGATCTTCGCCTTTTTCTTCATCGGCGACGGTCTGCGCGATGCGCTCGACCCGAAAGACCGCTAGGAGGCTTGGGCCATGACAGAATTTCTTGAAGTGCGCGACCTGCGGGTCAGTTTCGACACGCCCGACGGCACCGTCACGGCCGTCGACAGGATCTCGTTCGACCTGCGCCGCGGCGAGACCCTCGGGATCGTCGGTGAAAGCGGGTCCGGCAAGAGCCAGCTGGTGTTCGGCATCACCGGCCTGCTCGCCTCGAACGGCCGCGCCACCGGCTCGGCGAAGCTCGAAGGCATGGAGATCCTGAACCTCGAAGCCGCGAAGATGAACCGGATCCGGATGGAGAAGATCGCGATGATCTTTCAGGATCCGATGACCTCTCTGAACCCTTACCTGCGCGTCTCCGACCAGATGGCCGAGGTGCTGGTGCATCACCGCGGGATCTCGAAACGAGCGGCCATCGCCGAGAGCGTGCGGCTGCTCGACGCGGTGCGCATTCCCGAGGCGAAGGCCCGGGTGACGATGTACCCGCACGAGTTCTCGGGCGGGATGCGCCAGCGGGTGATGATCGCGATGAGCCTTCTGTGCCAGCCCGACATCCTGATCGCCGACGAGCCGACCACGGCGCTGGACGTGACCGTGCAGGCGCAGATCATGACGCTGCTCGCCGATCTCCAGAAAGAGTTCGGCATGGCGATCGTCCTCATCACCCACGATCTGGGCGTGGTTGCCGGGAGCTGCGTCGAGACCCTGGTGATGTACGGCGGCCAGGTGATGGAGCACGGCACCACCGAAGGCATCTTCGAGCGGCCGACGCACCCTTATACGCTGGGGCTGCTCAAAGCGGTGCCGCGGCTCGACAAGGAGACCGCGGCGCTCGAGACCATCCCCGGAAACCCGCCCAACATGATGAACATGCCGGCGGGCTGCCCGTTCGTACCGCGCTGCGAGTTTGCCGATGACCGTTGCTGGACCGAACGGCCGGTGCTGAAACCCGCGGAAGGGTTCGAGACCCGCACCCGCGCCTGTCACCGGAGCCTGGAGGAGCTGGCATGAAGGACGTGACCGCCCCGATCCTGAGGGTCGACGACATCAAGGTCTGGTTCGACGTGAAGATGCCCGGGTCCTGGCCCTGGACCAAGCCCCGCAAGCTCAAGGCGGTCGATGGGGTAAGCTTCGAGCTCAACCCCGGCGAGACGCTGGGGATCGTCGGCGAGTCGGGCTGCGGCAAGTCCACGCTGGCACGCGCGGTGATGCAGATGGCGCCGGTGGAGGCGGGCAACGTGGTCTGGCTGGGCGACGAGCTGGTCGGGCTCGACACCGGCCAGATGCGCAAGCATCGCAAGGAAATGCAGATGATCTTCCAGGATCCTCTGGCCTCGCTCAACCCGCGCATGACCATCGGCCAGATCGTGGCCGAACCGCTCAAGACCCATCACCCGAACCTGTCGGGCGCCGAGATGAAGGACCGCGTGCGTGACGTGCTGGATACGGTCGGCATCCTGCCCAATCTCGTCAACCGCTACCCGCACGAGTTTTCCGGCGGCCAGTGCCAGCGCATCGGCATCGCCCGCGCGCTGGTGGTCGATCCGAAGCTCATCATCTGCGACGAGCCGGTGTCGGCGCTCGATGTGTCGATCCAGGCGCAGGTCATCAACCTCTTGATGAAGCTCCAGGAAGAGACCGGCGTGGCGCTGATCTTCATCGCGCACGATCTCAGCGTGGTGAAGCACATCTCCGACCGGGTGATGGTGCTCTACCTTGGCAACGTGATGGAGATTGCGCCCTCCGCCGGGCTCTACGCGAACCCGATGCACCCCTATACCGAGGCGTTGATTTCGGCGGTGCCGATCCCGGATCCCAAGCTCGAGGCGGCGAAAGAAGTGATGTTGCTCGACCAGGACCTGCCGTCGCCGCTGAACCCGCCTTCGGGCTGCGTGTTCCGCACCCGTTGCCCGATCGCCGAACCGCGCTGTGCCGAGACCAAACCGACGCTCGCGCACAAGGGGGACGATCACCAGGTGGCCTGTCATCTGAGGTAGGCGCGTACGCCCGCGCGCGCGGGCGTCCCCCGGGGAACGGCGCTTCCAAGCGCCGTGCGAACGCGTTTTCAAACGCGTTTCCAAGCGGTTTCGAAACCGCTTCGGCCGCCGTCCCGCAGGCGCGCTACCAGGGTTGGCGCAGGCAGTCGAACACCGCGTTGATCGCGCCCCGCGACCCGGCCATTGAAAACGTCAGCACGTTGCCCCCGAGGAACAGGCGCATCTGGTGACCGGCGGCAGCGGCGTCGACGAGCGGTCCGGTCAGCGGGCTCACCAGCATCTCGCCGTTGCTCAAAAACGACGTGGTCCATCGCTGGCCGTCGACCTCGATGCTACCGGAGATCCGGTCGGCCGGGTTGAAAGTGGTCGCGAGCCGCCATTCGGTGCCGGTGTTGCCGAGATGGAGTTGGAAACCGCCGGGCTGTTCGGTCCAGGCCGAGCAGCCACCGAACGCGCCCGAAAACTTGTGCGCGACGATGCTCCAGCCCGGGACCTGCGTA
>DQCI01000271.1 GCA_003545125.1 Paracoccaceae bacterium | reverse complement strand
GGATGACGGCGGCACTCGACCGATGACCGCCACAACCGCGCGTCTACCCGGCCGCCAAGTCGCGAAAGGCGGTCGGGCTCATCCCGGTCCAGCGCTTGAAGGCGCGCACGAAACTCGACGCTTCCGAGAAGCCGAGCAGGTAGGCGGTCTCGTTCACCGAGACCTTGCGGGCGCGCAGATAATCCCGCGCCATGCGCTGGCGCAGGTCGTCATGGACTTCGGCAAAGGTCACGCCTTCGTCTTTCAGGCGCCGGTAGAGGGTCTGCCGGCTCATCGCCAGCGCGACCGCGACCCTGTCCATCGACAGCGACCCCTTGTGCAACTCGGGCAGGATCGCGGCCTCGACCTTCCCGCGGACCGACTGCGCGCTTCTGAGCTCTTCGAGCAGCGCATCCGCATGGCCGGTGAAGATCCCGAAGATGTACGCGTTCCCCGGGTCGAAATCCGTCTCCAGCCAGAACCGGTCGATCCTGAGCGCATTGCGCCCGGCATTGAAGCGAACGGGAATGCGGAAAAGCTCCGGGTACTCGGCCGCGTGCGGCGGCGGCGCATAGGTCACATGCATCTCGATGGCGAAGATGCGGTCGGGAAACGAACGGCGAAACTCGCTGATGAACCGCGCGAAGGACGCTTCGATGCCGATATATTCCCCATCCGGCACCGGCAGGTGATCGACGATCCAGAGCTCGCCGCCCCGGTCCAACACGTCGAACCTGTCGGTGCCCTTCATGATGTCGACATCCGCCATCAGGCGCGCATAGCGGTTGAGCTGGGCGAGCGAATGCACCATCGAGCCCGAGCTGTGCACGATCTGACCGACGATCGACATCGTCTCGAGCCGCGACTCGAGCGTGTGACGTAGGAGCAGCGCGGTGTCTCCGGTCTCACCGATCGCAGTGGCGATCAGGGCTTGGTAGCCCTCGAGCGGCACCCGCGCGTCCTGCGTGTCGAGGTCCGCGTCGGCGAGCCCACTTGCGCGCAGCAGCGTTCCACGGTCGACACCGCGCGCGCACGCATAGTCGAGCAATGCCGAGGCGAACCCGGCGGCGATTGTCGATTTCGGCATGTCGCCCCCTTTGACGTAACGACTGGCGCACCGGCCCCCGCGGTCTAAATGGCACAGCACCGCTTGGCGCGCCACCGGGGCGTGGGGGTCCTGGTCCCTCCGCGGAACCCGCCGCCGCCTCAGCCGGCAACTTCGAAACTGGTCATGAACGGCGCAGTGGAATCGCCGCCGACACCGACGTCGATGCAGGTCTCGTCCTGTACCCGGTCGCGCCTGGCCGCGCTCCAGTAGCTGAGCTCGCCGGGCCCAAGCGGGAAGCGCACCGCGCGCGTCTCGCCCGGTGCGAGGGTGACGCGCTGAAACCCCTTGAGTTCGCGCACCGGCCGCGCGGCCGAGCCATAGCGCTGGTGGATGTAGAGCTGCACCACCTCGTCGCCGGTGACAGGGCCGGTGTTGGTGACGTCGACCGTGACCTCAAGCGTCTTGCCCGGCGCGATGCGATCTGCCGACAGGCGCGGCGCAGCGTAGCTGAACGTCGTGTAGCTGAGCCCGTAGCCGAACGGATAGAGCGGCGCATTGCCCTCGTTCCAATAGCGTTCCTGCGCCCAATCGGGCCTGAACGACCGAAGCTGCGCGTAGGGCAGCGGCACTTGCCCGATGTTGCGTGGCCAGTTGTAGGGCAGCTTGCCGCCCGGCACGGCAGCGCCGAACAGGAGGTTCGCCACCGCCTCGCCGCCGCGCGTACCGGGATACCAGATCATCATCTTGGCCGCGGGCTCCGCGCCTTTCAGATCCACCGGACGGCCGGTCATGATGAGCAGCACGACAGGTGTGCCGGTGGCGAGCACCGCTTCGAGCAGCTCCTGCTGACGGCCGGGCAGATCCAAGCTGGACCGCGAGGCGTGCTCGCCGATCATGATATGGGCTTCCCCGAGGACGAGCACGGCGACCTCGGCAGCGCGCGCCAGCCTGACGGAATTGGCAATCTCGATGTCGTCATCGACCACGAGGCGCTGTGTCTGGGCATGCACGTCGTCCTCGAAGATCGACTTGTGGAGCCGCGCGGGCATCGTCACTCCAGGCGTGTAATCCACTCGCGTGGCAGGGCCGGCGGCGGCGCGGATGCCGGCAAGCACGGTCACCGTCTCGTTGTCGTCCTGCTCGAACACCCAGGGCCCGACGGTGTCGCGCGCGCTATCCGCCAGCGGACCAATGACCGCGATAGAGCCTGTGTCACGGCTGAGCGGCAAGAGCCCGCCCGCGTTGTGCAGGAGCACCGCCGAGCGCTCGGCGGCCCTGCGCGCCACCGCGCGGTGCGCGGGCGCGGCGAGCATGGCGGCGGCGGCCCCGAGGTCGACGTATGGCGCTTCGAACAGCCCCATGCGGAGCTTGGCGTCGAGCACGCGCCGCACCGCGGTGTCGAGCTGCGCCGCAGTGATCCGGCCCGCCGCCAGCGCCTGCGGCAACGTCCGGTAGGCGGCCTCACCGAACGGCGGCGCCATCTCCATATCGACCCCCGCATCGAGCGCGCGCACGGCAGCATCACCCAGATCGGCGGCGTAGTGGTGAGTGGCAAGGTCGGCGGCGGCGCCCGCGTCGGTCACCACGAACCCCTCAAACCCCCAGGTCTCGCGCAGCACGTCGGTGAGCAACCAGCGATTGCCCGTGGCCGGCACACCGTTGAGCCCCATATAGGCCGACATCACATTGCCCGCCCCCGCATCCAGCGCGGCCTTGAACGGCGGCAGATAGATGTTCCACAGCTCGTTGTCGGAAATCTCCGCCTCGTCGTAGTCGCGCCCACCAAAGGCCGCCCCGTAGCCGGCGAAGTGCTTCGGCCCGGCGATCACACGGCCCGGTGCGCCAATGAATGCGCCCTGAAAGCCACGCACCTGTGCCGCCGCCATCGCCGAACCCAGCACCGGATCTTCGCCCGCGCCCTCGATCATCCGGCCCCAGCGCGGATCGCGCGTGATGTCGACCATCGGCGCGAAGGTCCAGTGAAGGCCGATCGCCCGGGCCTCGGCGGCGGCGACAGCCTGCCCCTCTTCGGCCACGGCCGGATCCCAACTCGCGGCCACGGCAAGCGGCACCGGCAGGATGGTGCGCAGCCCGTGGATCACGTCGTAGCCGAACAGCAGCGGGATGCCGAGCCGGCTTTGCTCGACCGCGATGCGCTGCAGCCGGTCGATTTCCTCCGCCTTGGAGACGAACAGCAACGACCCCGCGCGCCCTGCCCGGACTTCGTCTTCGACGCGCGCAACTTCGTCGGGCGCCCGCGAGAAGGTGAAATACTGTGTGAGCTGGCCAGCCTTCTCTTCGGCAGACATCTGCGCCAGGAGGTTATCGACGCGGGCGCGGATCTCGGCGTCGGTCATCTGGGTCATTTTCGGGTTCTCCTCTCCTGGCGGCCCGGCCCTCAACGCCGCTTGCCCAAGGTAGTGCGCCCATGGACGCACGAAGTGAAGTGGTCCCGGTGTTCTCAACGGCTCTGCGGCAAATCAGAGCCGTATCCGGTTTGGGTTTCATGCCGCGCATCTCGTGCCTCGACCGGCCCAGTATGCCGCCCTCGGCGGTG
>DQCI01000116.1:12010-14410 GCA_003545125.1 Paracoccaceae bacterium | reverse complement strand
ACCGTCGTCGCCCCCACGCTCATCGGAAAGCTCATCGCGTTGCCGAGACCGTAGGCGAAAAACATCTTGGCCACGGAGAACACCACATCGGTCTCGCGGATGCCCAGCACCTGCCGCCCGAACGTGTCGGCGGTGGCTTTCAGCGACGAATGGACGTGGCGCACACCCTTGGGCGCGCCGGTAGAGCCGGAGGAATAGAGCCAGAAGGCCAGCTCGTCACCATGCGCCTCCGCCGGCACGAGAGCGTCGGCGTCGCGCACGAAATCCTGGTAGCTCTCCGTGCCCTCCGGCGCGTCGCCGATCACCAGCACCGTGCGCAGGAACCGGTTGCCCTCGATCGCGGATTTCACATCGTCCCAGAGCGCTTGCGAGACGACGAGGATCGACGCGCGGCTGTCGTTCAGGATCGTTTCATAGACAGGCGCGGCGAGCAGGGTGTTGAGCGGCACCGGGATGGCGCCCGCCTTGATCGCGCCCCAGAACACGACCGGAAACTCGAGCTGGTCGCGCACGATCATCGCCACCCGCTCCTCGCGCCGCACCGCGTGGCGCACGAGCGCGCCGGCAAACCGCGCGGTCTCTTCCGCGAGCCTGCCATACGTAAGCGTACGCTTCTCTCCGTCAGCCTCCCGAAACGCGACCTTGCCGCCGCGGCCCTCTGCGAGGTGCCGGTCGACGAACCAGATCGCCGCGTTTTCATTCTCCATGTCGTCCTCCCTGGCCGGGCCGCCTCTTTGCCGAGCAGCCTCGGGCGTCGTCTCCGGTCGTTCGTTTCTGTACGGAACCGTATGGTTCGGCTAATGTCGGGTGAATTCGATCACGCCCTCCGGCAACAGATAGATCACGTAAGCGTCGCCCCCGGTTACGGTCGGGTGATGGGCGGACCCCGGCGGGTAGACGTACCATCCCGGTTCGAAGGCGTCGAAACGTGGGGCCCCGTCGAGCGGGATCACCGCGCCGATTTCACCATTCGGGTGCGTATGGTGTGGCCCTTTCACATCTTTCATACGAACCACGTCCACCGAAAAACGCCCGGCGCCGCCGCCGGGCTTGATGGCGCGACCGAACCGGATCCCGCCCGCCTCCCGGCTCATCAGCCAACCGTCGCGTTCACCTTCGGCGCACAATGCGGCTAGTCGGGCGAAGTCGGGCCCATTGCTCGGGTAGTCCGTGTTGAGCAGGTCCGCCATGTCAGCGTCGAGAGGCAGGCCGTCGAGCCGCGCCGCGATGCTGGAAAGCAGATCAGAAAACGCTTCGGCCGACATGGGTGCTCCCTGATCTAATGCGAGTCGAATATGCTTTATAGTGCACATGAGTCAGGACGGCGCAACATGAATTGCGGATATGTGCATTTTGGTGCACGAAGCGGTCAAGCTTCCGCATATGGCTTGGGTGGACGAAGCCCGGTCGCCCCCTCAGCCAAGCAGCACGTCGAGGTGTCGGATCACCGACCGTGCCAGCGCATGCGGTTCGTAGCCGCCTTCGAGCATCGACACGATCCGCCCCTCGGCGTGTTTCGTGGCGATCCGGACAAGTTCCTCGGTGAGCCAGCCAAAGTCGTCATCGGTGAGCGCCAGTGTCGACATGTCGTCGGCGACATGGGCGTCGAACCCGGCCGAGATCAGCACCATCTGCGGCGCGAATCTGTCCAGATGCGGCAACCAGTGTTCGCTGATCGCCTTGCGAAACCCGGGCCCGTCGGTTCCCGCGGGCAACGGCACGTCGACCAGGTTGTCGGTTTCTTTCTCGTGCCCGGTGAATGGGTAGAACGGGTGCTGGAACGACGAGCAGAACAGCACCCGCGGCTCATCCCTGAAAATGTCCTCGGTGCCGTTGCCGTGATGGACGTCGAAGTCCACCACTGCGACCCTCTCAAGCCCGTGCACGTCGAGCGCGTGTGCCGCGGCGACGGCGATGTTGTTGAACAAACAGAACCCCATCGCCTGCCCCCGCACCGCGTGGTGCCCCGGCGGACGCACGGCGCAGAAAACCGGGTTGGCCTCGCCCCGCATCACCAGGTCGACCGCCAGCACTCCGGCGCCGGATGCCCGTTCCGCGGCGCGCAAGGAGCCGGGGCTCATCACCGTGTCGCCGTCGATCTCCACCGGCGCGTCGCCCGGCCCCGGGGCCATCGCATAGACCCGGTCGATATAGTCCCGATCATGGACCCGTTCGAGATCGGCCCGATCGACCAGCGGCGCATCGTAATGGCGCAGCACGTAATCCATGCCCGAGGCGATCAGCTGGTTGGTGATGGCCTCGAGACGCAGGGGTGCGTCCGGGTGCAGATCGCCGGCATCGTGGTCGTGGCATTCGTAATGGGAAATGAAACCCAGCATGTCTCCTCCGGTATGGGCGAGCGGGTGGGCGAACTCGGACGGGGGTCTAAGTCTCTGTAAT
>DQCI01000116.1:4603-11925 GCA_003545125.1 Paracoccaceae bacterium | reverse complement strand
TTTTACAGGTTGCGTTCGACCAGCACCAGATCCGGATCGTCGGGGTCCATCCGCCGGGAGAAGCCGAGATCGTTCATCAGCTGATGCATCGGTTCGTTGTTTTTCAGCACCGTGCCCTCGATCACCTGAAGCCCGTGGTCGCGGGCGGCGCGGAACAGCGCCTTCATCAGCCTTGTACCGATGCCCTGGTGGGTGATCTGATCGCCCACCACGATGGCGAACTCGCAGCTGCGGCCATCGGGATTGATGACGTAGCGGGCCACGCCCACCTGCTGCTCATGGCCGTCGCGCATGGCCATCGCGACCATCGCCATTTCGCGCCGGTAGTCGATCTGGGTGAACTGCACCAGCATCTCGGGAGACAGCTCGTTCATCGCCCCCATGAAGCGGAACATCCGGGCTTCGTCCGACAGACCGCGCACGAAGTTCTGCTCGCTCTCGGCGTCATCGGGCCGGATCGGACGGATGATCAGCGGGGTGCCGTCTATCAGGTGATCTTCGACGATCAGGTGCCGCGGGTAGGGATGGATCGCGACGTGATCATAGCGCCCGTCGCGCGCCGGCGGGCGCGCCACCTTGACCCGCGCATCGACCGCCAACACCCCTTCGGGGCCGGCAAACAGCGGGTTGATGTCGAGCTCGACAATCTGCGGCAGCTCACAGATGAGGTCCGAGACCCGCATCAACACGTCGACCACCGCCTCGCGGTCGACCGCGTCGCGTTCGCGAAAGGCGGCCAGCAGCTTCGACACTTTGGTGCGGTCCACCAGGCGGCTCGCAAGAACGGTATTGAGCGGCGGCAGGGCCACCGCGCTGTCTTGCAGAACCTCGACCATCGTGCCGCCGGCACCGAACAGGATCGTCGGCCCGAACACCTTGTCGCGGCTCGCGCCGATCACCAGTTCACGCGCGCCGGTAAGCCGCGCCATCGCCTCGACCGTCACGCCCTTGATCCGGGCATTTGGCCGGGCGGCCCTGGCCGAGGCCACGATCGAGCGAAACGCCACCATCACCTCGGCCGCGTCGGTGATATTGATCCGCACGCCGCCGACATCGGACTTGTGGCTGATGTCCTGCGAATTGATCTTGATCGCCACCGGGAAACCGACGGTTTCGGCGGCGACCAGCGCCGAGGACTCGCTGTCGGCTTCGATGGTCATGTTGACCGGGATGTGGAACGCCCGCATCAACGCCTTCGATTCCACGTCCGACAACATGTCGCGATCATCGGCCAGCACCGCGTCGACGATCATCCGAGCCCCCTCCAGGTCCGGATGGTGCGTCTCGGCCTGGGGCGAGGGGGTCTCCAACGCCAGCCTGCGGTTGCGGTGATGGGTCGCGAGGTAGGAGAAGGCGGAAACCGCCGGCTCCGGTGTCGCGAAATCGGCAATACTGTTCTCCGACAGGTATTCGCGGGCCGTGCCCACAGAGCTTTCGCCCATGAAACTGGCGAGCACCGGCTTGCTGCGCCGCTTCGGCAGGTTTTCCACCACCGCCTTGGCAATGGCGTCGGCGTCGGTCATCGCCTGGGGCGTGAGCAGCACCAGAATGCCGTCGACATTCGGGTCTTCGTAGACCGCCTTGACCGCGGCGCCGTATTCCTTGGGCCCCGCGTCGCCCAGCACGTCGACCGGGTTGCCGTGGCTCCAGTATTTCGGCAGCACCTTGCCAAGCTTTTCGATCGTCTTCGGCGAGAGATCAGCGATGTCGACCCTTGTGTCGCCCGCCCGGTCAGCCGCCAGCACGCCGGCGCCGCCGCCGTTAGTGACGATGCCGAGCCGGTTGCCGTTCGAGCGCTTGTTGGAGCCGAGGATCTCGGCCGCGGCGAACAGCTGCCCGAAGGACAGCGCGCGCACCGCACCGGTCCGCTCAAGGGCGGCGTCGAACACATGGTCGGCCCCCATCAGCGCGCCGGTATGGGTCGAGGCCGCCTTCGAGCTGGCCTCGTGGCGACCCGATTTCAGCACGATCACCGGCTTCAGGCGGGTCGTCGCGCGCATCGCCGACAGGAAGGAGGGCGCATGTTTCACGCCTTCGACATAGAGCAGGATCGCGTCCGTATGCGGATCGGTCGCGAGAAATTGCATGATGTCGCCGAAATCAATATTGGTCGCGTTGCCCAAGCTCACCAGGGCCGAGAAGCCGAGGTGATGCGGCCCCGCCCAGTCGGAAATCGCCGAGTTGAGCGCGCCCGATTGCGAGATCAGCGCAAGACGCCCTTTCGGCGTGCCGGCGCGCAGAAAGGTGGCGTTCATCTTGTGCCAGGGCCGCACCAGGCCAACGCAGTTCGGCCCCATGAACCGCACCCCTGCACGGTTTGCCTGGGCGATCAGCTCGGTCTCGTATCCCTTGCCGTCGCCGCCGCCTTCCCCGAAGCCGGCCGACAGGATGATCGCGTTCTTGCAGCCCGCTTCACCAAGGTCGCGGATGATACCGGGCACGGTGCGCGCGGGCGTCGCGATCAACGCCAGGTCGACCTCTTCGCCGATGTCGAGCACTGAGGGAAAACACTTCAGCCCACCCACCTGTTTGTGCTTCGGGTTGATTGGGTACATTTTCCCCTCGAACCCGTCGGCTTTGAGGTTGGTGAAGACCCTTCCACCGACAGTCTCGGCATTATCGGACGCACCATAGATCGCGACCGATTTCGGGTTCATCATTTTCGCAAGGGGGTTGGCTTCCATTGATTCTAGGCTCCTTTTGCCCGGGCAAATCTCGACCGGCGCGGATCGAACGTCTCCCCGCGCGCATTAGGCCTGAATACCTTTAGGATTCTTTGACGTGGGTCAACGAAGTACCCGATAACACTTGTTTCTTCCGTACCTTGGCCAGGTTGTCGCGGGTTGTCGCATTTGCTTTTGCCCGCCCACCCCTGTGTTAGACTTGAGCAAGGTTTCCCAGGCGAGGGTGTGATGTTTTCAGAAGTCACGAAAGGGCTGACCAGCGCGCAAGCGTCGAAACGTCTCGCTCAGGTTGGCCCCAACACGCTGGGCGAAGCAAAGGCGACGCCCTGGCCGGTCATCCTGCTGCGGCAATTCACCGGATTGCTGGTGGTCATTCTCATCGTTGCCGCCGGGATCGCGGCAGCCCTCGGGGAGGTCATCGACGCCATCGCGATCGGTCTTGTGGTGATCCTCAACGGCGTGTTGGGCTTTGTCCAGGAATGGCGCGCCGAAAACGCGCTCGAGGCGCTGCGCTCGATGCTCGCGCAACACGCGCGGGTGCGGCGAGACGGCCATGAGCGGATGATCGACACCCGTGAGATCGTGCCGGGCGACCTGGTGCTGCTGTCGGCGGGCGACAAGGTGCCCGCGGATCTTGCGCTCACCCACGCGGTTGAGCTCAGGGTCGAGGAAAGCGCTTTGACCGGCGAAAGCCTGCCGGTGTCGAAGTCGCACACGGACCCGGAGGCGAAGCTCTACATGGGCACCGCCGTGGTCGGCGGTCATGCGCAAGGCACGGTGACGGCCACCGGGCGGGCCACCGCGTTCGGTGAGATTGCCGAGCTCACCACCTCCGTCAGCCAGAAGAAGACCCACCTCCAGGAGGTGCTCGAAGTGCTCGCCCGCCAACTCGCCATCGCCTCGGTCGGGTTGGCGGCGGTCATTTTTGCGGCCGGGCTCTACAGCGGTCGCGAGATGCACGAGATGTTCCTCGTCGCGCTGTCGCTCGCCGTGGCGGTCGTGCCCGAGGGGTTGCCGGCGGTGGTGACGATCACGCTGGCACTGGGCGCGGCGGCGATGGTGCGCAAACAGGCGCTCGCCCGCCGTCTCCAGGCGGTCGAGACGCTGGGGGCGGCGAGCGTGATCTGCACCGACAAGACCGGCACACTGACCGAGGACAAGATGACCGCGACGCGGATCGCGACCCCGGGCGGCACCTACACCATCACCGGCGGCGGCTACGATCCGGTCGGGCATATCGAAAACCCCCAGGGCACCCGTGTGCGGGTCGAGGATGACGCGGATCTCGCCCAGCTGCTCGAAACCGTGCTCACCTGCAACCGCGCCCATCTCGAGCGCGACGACGACCACGGTTGGCGGCTGATCGGCACCCCGACCGAGGGCGCGCTGGTCACGCTCGCCTACAAGGGTTGGTGCCCGCTGCCGGCGCGCGAACCGGTGGCCGAGCTGCCGTTTTCGTCGGAGCGCAAACGCATGAGCGTGTTGTCGGCGGGCGAGGGCGCCAGTGCCGGGGCCTGGGTGCTGCATGTGAAGGGCGCCCCCGAACGGATCCTGGAGCGCTGCACCCGCTACCGGATGGCGGGCGCCGACCACCCGATCGAGCCGGCACAGCGCGCCCGGTTCACCGCCGATTGGGAGGCGCTGGCCGCCGAGGGCGCCCGGGTCATCGCCGTTGCCCGCCGTCACCAGCCGGGCGCGACCCCGCCGGCCGACGAGGAAGACCTGACCTGGCTCGGCGCGGTCGCGCTGATGGACCCGCCCCGCGAGGAGGTCAAACCCGCGATCGCGGTGGCGCGGGACGCGGGCATCCGGGTGATCATGATCACCGGCGACGGGGCGGCCACGGCGAAGGCGGTGGCGGGTATGGTCGGGCTCGCGGTCGACCGGGTACTCACCGGGGCGGACGTCGAGGCGTTCACCGACGCCGAGCTCGACCTGGCCCTTGACGAAAACGTGCTGTTCGCGCGCACCGCGCCCGCGAACAAGATGCGCCTCGTGCGCAGCTTGCAGGCCAAAGGCCAGATCGTCGCCATGACCGGCGACGGGGTGAACGACGCGCCGGCGCTCAAGCAGAGCGACATCGGCATCGCGATGGGCGAGCGCGGCACCGATGTCGCCCGCGACGCCTCTGACCTTGTCCTGCTGGACGACAACTTCGCCACCATCGTGCGCGCGATCAAGGAGGGCCGCCGCCAGTACGAGAACGTGCGCAAATTCGTGCGCTACCTGCTTGCCTCCAACGCGGGCGAGGTGGCGGCGCTGCTTGCCAACATCCTGATCGGCGGGCCGCTGATCTTTCTCGCCACCCAGATCCTGTGGATGAACCTCATCACCGACGGGGTCACGGCGGTGGCGCTTGGGCTGGAGAAGGCGACGCCGGGCACGATGAAACGCCCGCCCCGCGACAAGGACGAAAGCGTGATCGGCCGGGCAGGGCTCGCGATGATCCTGGTCTTCGGCGCCTACACCGGCACCGCGAGCCTGTTGATCTTCTACCATTTCCTGAGCGTTGGCGACGAGGCGGTCGCGCGCACCGCCGCCTTCACCGCGATGGTGCTGTTCGAAAAAGTCAGCGTCTTCGCCTTCCGCTCCTTCCACAACACCAATTTCCGGATCGGCTGGGTCTCCAACCCGCTGCTCATCGCGGCACTCTTCGCCATGATCGGGCTGCAACTCGCCGCGATCTACTGGGCGCCGATGCAGGTGCTTTTGAAGACTGCGCCTTTGGGCTGGGCGCATTGGCAACTGATCGCCCTCGCCGCCCTGCCGCTCTTGGTGGTGCCGGAGATCGCCAAGGCGCTGCTGCCAGGGCCGCGCGACGTGGCGTAGAGCAAAAAACGGATCAGACTGAAACGTCTGATCCCGGGATTTTGCTCAACCTCCTGCATCGGGATCAAAATCCTTTTTCAGATCGTCGCGATCTGAAACGGTTTTGATCCAGGGGTTTCGGACCGGCTTTGCCGGTCCGACCCGTCGCTTCGATTCACTGGGGGGAGGCCGCTGCGCGGCGCGATCACAAGCGCCTTCGGCGCGGTTTCTTGAGTATTTTTGCCAAAAATACGCAGGATCAGGCGTAGCGTGCCGGGTCCAGCGCCGCGACGGTCTCAGACTCGATCACCGGGGTGCGGCCGCCCGCGAGGTCGGCGACGAGCTGGCTGGCGGCCGGCGCGGTCTGGAACCCGTAGCCCCCCTGGCCCGCGCACCACAGGAAAGTGGGGTCTTCCGGCGCCCGACCGATGACCAGGTTGCCGTCGGGCGAAAAGGTGCGAAGCCCCGCCCAATTGGCAATCATCCGGCTGACCGGCGTGGTCACATGCGCCTCCCAGCCGGCGATCCCCGCGGCCAGCACCATGTCGTCGGCCCAGGCGTCGTGCGGCTCGGCGGGATCGGCATCCGCGGGCGAGATCAGGAGTGCGCCCGCGTCGGGCTTCATGTACCACGTTTCGCCTGCGCCGATGACCATCGGCCAGTCGCGCGGATCGTGTCCGCCGGGTGCTGCGACCCGGGCCATCGAGCGCCGCTTCGGTGTGAGCCCGATGGGCGCGATGCCGGCCAGGCGGGCGATGTCATCGGCCCAGGCGCCGGCCGCGTTGACCAGCACCCGCGCGGTGAAGCTTTGGCCCCGTGTCTCGACCTCCCAGCCGCCGTCGATCCGCCGGATCGTTTCCGCCTTGGCGCCGGTCACCACCCGGCCCGCCGCCCGGATCTCGCGGGCGAAGCCCTGGATCAGCCGGTCGGTGTCGATGTCCCAGGCCGCCCGATGCCAGCCGGCGCGGGTCACCTTTGCGGGGTCCAGCACCGGCACGCGGGCCCGGGCCGCTTCGGCGCCGATCTCCTCGAGCCCCATCGCGGCCACGTCGCGCTCGAAGGCCTCGTCCGCCCCGGCGCCGGCGATGAACATCAGACCGCGGGGGCTGAGCACGCCGGACGCCTCGAAGAAGTCCGCGGAGGCCCGCGACAGCGCCACCGTGGGGGCGAGCCCGTAGTTCGGTTCGAACAGCGCCGCCGAGCGGCCCGAGGCGTGGTAGCCGAGCGCGCTTTCCGTTTCCAGAAGCGTCACCCGTCCCAGCGCTGCGAGCCGCGCCCCGGCGCTTGTCCCGGCGATACCGCCGCCGATGATGAGAAAATCGTCCATGCGCGCGACCCTGCCCCCTTGCCGGCGCGGCGGCAAGTCAGGTCAGTCGGAATAGCTGTGGATGAATTCCAGCCGCTCCCAGGTCTGGTCGCCGGTGGGATGGCAATTGTGGAACACCGGTCGCCAGCCTTCGAGGATGACATGGGTCTCGGAGGCCACCCAGCCTTCGATGGCAAAGGTGCTGGCGCCGCAATTTGGCGAAAACACCCGTGCGGACCCGTAGTATCGGTTGCCGTCACGCCAGCCGTCGAAGAACAGCGTTCCGGGACGCACGCCGGCGTTGACGATCCCGGGCCGGGGGGCGGCGTAGTAGAAATCCCGGGCGTTGCCGTGGGCGGAGAGCCGCATCAGCGAGCCGTTGTGGTTCCAGTAGCTGTCGGCCATCGCGGGGAAGGCGATGCACAAGGACAGGACGAGGGCGACGAGGCGGGTTGTTAAAGGCATGTGGGGCTCCGGGGAATGCGGTCGGTTGAATGAGACCGAACGATGGCACGCGTCGGGCT
>DQCI01000116.1:3270-4521 GCA_003545125.1 Paracoccaceae bacterium | reverse complement strand
GCCGTCGACAGGGATGACACGCGCCGTCGCGGGTTATCCGTCGATAAAAAATCTGAAGGGGTCAGGCGGTCGCGTCGAGCAGAAACAGAGCCGCGACTGTGGCCGCGTCGCGGATGTCTCCGCCAGCAATCATCGCCATGATCTCGGCGCGCGTGAAGCGGGATGTTTCAAGGTCCTGCTCCTCTGGCTCGCGCGCCATCCGGCCCGGGGTGAGGCCGGTGGCGCGAAAGATGTGGCAGCCCTGGTTGGCGGTGCCGTTGGCGGGGTAGAGAAAGCCGAGCTTGTCGAGCTGTTCGGCGCGGTAGCCGGTCTCTTCCTCGAGCTCGCCCGCGGCCACCCGCGCCGGATCGGTGCCGGGCCGGGTCTCCCAGGAGCCTTGCGGAAACTCCCAGTAACGCCCGGCGACCGGGTAGCGATATTGCCGCACGAGCTGGAAACTGGCGTCCGCGTGGACCGGCAGGATCAACACGAAGTCCTCTTTGTCGACCACGCCGTAGATCCCGTCTGTCCCGTCGGGAAAGCGGATGGTGTCTTCGTGCAGCTTCATCCAGCGGTTTTGATAGACCGTGCGGCGGGAAAGCTGGCGGATCACCGGCATCTTGGCACCCTTTCGTTGTCGAGGGGAGCCTACACGCGGGCGTCGTAGGCACCAAACAAAAGACCCCGCCGGTGGGGCGGGGTCTCGGGGTTCTCCGGGGAAAAGGCTTAGCGCCGGCCGGGTCCGAAATCGTCGGCCGTCACCGCGCCGTCGCCGTCGGGATCGAACCGGGCGAACCAGTCTTCACCGGCGGTGACGAATTCCTCCATGCTCACCATGCCGTCGCCGTTGGCATCCAGCATCGTGAATTCATTGCCCGCATTGCCGTAGCCGCCGCCAAACTGCGGACCGGATCCGCGCTGGCCGCCTTGCATCACAGGCCCGGTGTTGCCTTGCATGCCCTGCATGCCCTGCGCGCCAGGACCGGCGCCGAACTGGCCGGGCATCCCTTGCGGGGCCATCGGCGCGCGCATCTGTCCGTAGCCCGGCCCGATCGGGGCGAACCCGTAGCCCGGCCCCATCTGCTGCGGTGCCTGACCCCAGCCCGGCCCCATCGCTTGCGGACCATAGCCCCAGCCGGGGCCCATCGCCTGTGGGCCGTAACCGTAGCCCGGGCCCATGCCCTGCGGCCCCCAACCGGGCCCCCAAGGCTGCATCATGCCCATCGCGGGCGGCATCCCGTAGCCGTAGCCCGGTTGGCCCATCTGCTGTCC
>DQCI01000116.1:0-3130 GCA_003545125.1 Paracoccaceae bacterium | reverse complement strand
CCGGCGCCCTGTGTCACCGCCGCGTCGTCGCGGGCGCTGTCGCGGGCATCCCACATCGCGTCGCGCATCTGGTCGTGGTTGGCAAACTCCGCCGCCGTCAACTGCCCGTCTTCATTGTCGTCGAAACTCATGAACAGATCGCCGCGGCGTTCCAGCACTTCGTCGAGGGTGACCTTGCCGTCGCCGTCGTAGTCCCAGCTGTCGATGAAATTCTCACCCGGGGTCCACCCGGCGCTGTCCTGGGCCGAAAGCGGCAGGGCGAAAGCGATGAGGGTGGCGGAAAGCAATGTTGTGCGTTTCATGGGGGTTTCTCCTCTGACCCGATCCGTTGCGTATGTTGTTCAAACGCGGGACTGCATCGGTTCCGGCGCCCCTGCGACACCCTGTCACGACCGAGGCCCCGCCGGATACCGGCGGGGCCTCGCGAAATCACCTGCCAAGTGCCAGGATCAGTTGGGGATCTCGCCTTCGAGCCCTTCGACGTAGAAGTCCATGCCCGCGAGTGTGCCGTCGTCGGCCACGTCGCCTTCGGCCAGCCAGTCCGAGCCGTCCTGCTTCTTGAGCGGGCCGGTGAACGGGTGGTACGCACCGGAGGCGATCGCGTCCTTGAGCGCCAGCGCCTCGGCCTTCACCTCCGCCGGCACCGCGTCGGTGATCTCACCGATGCCAACCATGCCGGGCGCAATACCGTCCCAGGTGTTCACGCTCTCCCAGGTGCCGTCGATCGCCGCTTGCGTGCGCGCGATGTAGTAGGGCGCCCAGTTGTCGATGATCGACGAGATCCTCGGGAGAGGCGCATAATCGGCCATGTCGGAGGCCTGGCCGAAGGTGTAGACATTGCCCGCCTCGGCGGCCGCGGCCTGCGGCGCGGTCGAATCCGTGTGTTGCAGCACCACGTCGGCACCCTGCTCGATCAGCGCCTTGGCGGCGTCGGCTTCCTTGGCCGGATCGAACCACGTGTAGGCCCAGACGATCTTGAACTGGACATCGGGGTTGACCTTCCTGGCGTGGATATAGGCCGCGTTGATGCCGCGGATCACTTCCGGGATCGGGAAGGAGGCGATGTAGCCGATGATATTGCTCTCGGTCATGTGCCCTGCGATCGTGCCCTGCACCGCGCGGCCCTCGTAGAAGCGCGCCGAGTAGACCGAGAGGTTGTCGGCCGTCTTGTAGCCGGTCGCATGTTCGAACTTCACATCCGGGAACTTCTCGGCCACGGCCACGGTCGCGTCCATGTAGCCGAACGAGGTGGTGAAGATCAGATCGGCGCCCGAGAGCACCATCTGGGTGATCGCGCGCTCGGCATCGGCGCCTTCCGGCACGCTCTCCTGGTAGATCGTCTCGACCTTGTCGCCGAAATGCTCCTCGAGGGCGAGCCGGCCCTGGTTGTGCTCATAGGTCCAGCCACCGTCGCCGACCGGGCCGACATAGATGAAGCCCACCTTGGTGGGGTCCTGGGCCTGGGCAGCGCCCGCAAGGCCGACCGCCAGCGCGGTGCCGGCGGCAAGGGTCTTGAGAATATTCATGGGTCAGTCTCCGTCTGTTGGTTTATCGGGGTTGGAGGGATGGGCGCGCCGCCGGCGGATGTTGGTTTCCGATTCCAACAACGCCGCCGTCACGATGGCCGCCGGCACCGCGATGATGCCGAGGCCGATGAACAGAACGAAAGTGGTGAACAGCCGCCCGCCCGGCGTGATCGGCACCATGTCGCCGTACCCCACCGTAGTGAAGCTCGCCACCGCCCACCACAGGCTGGTGAGGATCGAGGTGAACACCTCCGGTTGCGCCTCGTGTTCGAACAAGTATATCCCGACGGCGCTCACATAGAGCATCAGCGCCGAGATGACCCCGAAGACAAACAATTCGCCGCGGACCGCCCGGAGCGCTACCACAAGCCGGTCGAGCGAACGCGACGAGCGGAACAGCTTGAGCAGCCGCACCAGTCGAAGTGCGCGTACCACCTGCCACTGAGGGGTGATGAAAGCGATGGCGGGCAGGATCGAGACAAGATCGACCAGCCCCCAGAAGCTGAAGACGTAGCCCCACCGGTTCGTCGCCGACCAGATCCGCAAGAGGTATTCCAGCGCAAAGATGCAGAGTGTCAGGAATTCGAATGCGTAGAGCGCCTGGCGCATTGTCGTCGGAATGCCCGGCTCTGACTCCAGCGCGATGGCGATGGCCGAAAGTCCGATCAGCACCAGGATCGCGTGGGCCACCCGCCCGCCAAGCCGCGGATGGTTCCCGTCGAGGGCTGCGTTGATCCCGGAACGTGTCAGTTGATCCCCCATCGCGGACGCCGGTCTCAGCTCGATGCATGGAATACGCGTCCCAGCGCGCCCGGCGCCCCATGATTGCCGCGCATCGAGATGATGACCAGCACGAGGATGGTGACAAGATAGGGCGAGCTCGTCAGCAACAGCGTGTCGGATCCGGTGGCGAACCCGGTGACGAGGCCGAGCAGCCACACCAGCGCGGCCCCGGCGAGAAAGACGCCCGGCCAGAGCAATGAGCCGCGCAGGGTCACCCGGCCCCGCGCGGCCTGTGCCGCCAGGCTGATGACAAGGCTGATCGGCGCCAGCGCCGCGAGCAACCACGGCAGCGCCACGAGCAGCGGGATGCCGGCCGCCTGGAGGTTCAGCTGAAGCACCGTGAGCCCGCCGAAGAGGTAGGCGCCGAGCAACACCCAGACCGCCCGCCAGCTCGCAAAGACCACGATGGCAAGCGCGATCCAGCCCGCGCCCGAGGTCATGCCTTCGGTCCACTGCGGCACCCGCACGAGGCTCACATAAGCCCCGCCGAGCCCCGCCATGGCGCCGCCGAACATAATCGCGAGCAGCCGCACGCGCACTACCTTGTAGCCCAGCGCATGGGCGGCTTCGTGGTTCTCGCCCACCGCGCGCAGGATCAGCCCGGCGCGGGTGTAGCGCAGGAAAGCCCAGACCGCGACCACGGCGAAGAGCGAGATGTAGACCATCGGGTCGTGGCGAAACAGGATCGGCCCGAGCACCGGCAGGTCGCCCAGCACCGGCAGATCGAGCTTGCCGAGTGTTGCCGATTTCATCCCCTCGTAGGGCTTGCCGATGAGCGACGACAGCCCGAGCCCGAACAGGGTGAGTGCCAAGCCCGTGGC
>DQCI01000037.1:7094-20418 GCA_003545125.1 Paracoccaceae bacterium | reverse complement strand
GACGGTGCGGAGATCTCGGCCGCCTAGCGATTGGAGCGGATCGGGCTGGGTCTGTCGGATGGGATCGACACATCCGACGCGACCGACTTCCTCGACCGAGGGAACCGCACGGACACCTGGCGAACCAGCATGATCCTCGATCGAGCTGCTCCGGGTTCCGTTGCATGCGGACAGGAAGGGCGCCATGGCGGCGGATCACAGGGCGGCGCCCCCGGGGAGCGTCGGCGTTGATCCGTGTGGAGCGCGGGTTGACTGGGCGCTGGTTCAATGCCCCGGTCCGCGCCGGGTCGGCAGGGGTTCGGTCGCACGATGCCACCGGATTGACGCTTTGTTCCAGAGGTTTACCTGAGCCGATTGGCCGATTCACGCAAGAAGGCATGCAGGCCGGGCATGTGTTCTCGCAGCATATCGGCCGCCGCCCGGGGGACCGACCTGCGCGCGGGCGGCGGGGTCCAGTCCCAGTCCATGTGCTTGAAATTCTCGCGGAAAGCGAAGCGTTCGAGATGGCTGTCGATCACGTGCTGCGCCGCTTCAAACGCGTCGTCGTTCTTCAGTTCGAACCGCACGGTGAGCCCGTTCTCATCGGCCGTCAGAAACGCCGTGCCCATGTCGTAGTGCAGGCGGCCTTCGGTCTCGGAACAGCTGGTCTCGATCTTGTGCGCGAAATGCTTGCATAGTTGCTGGAGGTATCTTGCCCCCTGCGCCGTGGCGAAAGTGCCGGTGGTGACATGCATGCGAAATCCTTAATCTGATGATTTTGGTCATCTAAAGCCGAATTCGCCGATTTGATCCCCGTAATCAACCGCAATCGACGTGCAACGACCCTTTCGGCAGCTCGACAGCAGCGCATTGTGGCGCGAGATCATGCCGCGACGGCGCGGCGCCAATGCCAATCTGGCGGCCACGGATCAGACCCGCGTGGCCGGGCGTTCCGGTCCCGAGCGGGATGTGTAACCTCCCAACTTGTCTGTTTTTTTCAAAGCGGTGCCGCAATCTCGCCAAACCGGCGTGGACATTGAGTACAGGGGCCAGAGACCGGTCTGTTGGTTTGTGGCCACGACCAGGCATGAGCAATCCGTGGTCTGGCTCCGGTTTTCAAGGTCTCGAAAGAGCAGGACGAATTGATGAGCGATACATTCGCGCCAGCGGCGGCCCGGGAAACGGCCGCAGACATTGCGATCGTGGGCATGGCGGCCCACTTGCCCGGAGCGGACGGCATTGCGGCCTACTGGGACAACCTGGCGCGGGGTGTTGAATCAATCCGCCGCTACAGCCGCGACGAATTGATCGCCGCCGGCGCGGCGCCGCATCTCGTGGACCGGCCCGATTATGTGCCGGCCGCGGCGCCGCTGGATGGGTTCGCCGAGTTTGACGCCGACTTTTTCGGGCTCTCGCCCAAGGAAGCCGCGATCATGGATCCGCAGCACCGCCAGTTCCTGGAAGTGGCCTGGGAGGCATTGGAAAACGCGGGCCATCCGCCGTCGAAGAGCCCGGGGCCCATCGGGGTTTACGCGGGCTGTGGCATGGGCAGCTACTTCTACTTCAACATCTGTTCGAACCCGGAGCTCGTCGACGATGTCGGCATGTTCCTGCTGCGCCACACAGGCAACGACAAGGATTTTCTGGCCACCCGCGTGAGCCATGTCTTCGACATGACCGGGCCCAGCGTTAACGTGCAGACTGCCTGTTCCACTTCGCTGGTGGCAGCGCACTACGCGATGCAGGCGCTGCTTGCGGGCGACTGCGACATGGCCATCGCCGGCGGCGTCACGATCGAACTGCCGCAAAACCGCGGCTATCTCCACAAGGAGGGCGAGATCCTGTCGCCCGACGGCCATTGCCACGCCTTCGACCATCGGGCGCAAGGCACGGTCTTCGGCTCGGGTGCGGGGGCCGTGGTGCTGCGCCGGCTGGACGACGCGATCCGTGACGGCGACCACATCTGGGCGGTGCTGAAGGGCTCTGCGATCAACAACGACGGGGCCGCCAAGGCGGGCTATCTCGCGCCGTCGGTCGACGGTCAGGCCGAGGCGATCGCCGAGGCGCAGCTGATGTCGGGGGTGACCGCCGACACGATCGACTATGTCGAATGCCATGGAACAGGCACCTATCTGGGCGATCCGATCGAGGTCGCGGCGCTGACCCAGGCGTTTCAGGAATCCACCGACGAGGTGGGGTTTTGCAAGCTGGGCTCGGTCAAGACCAATATCGGCCATCTCGACACCGCGGCCGGGGTCGCGAGCCTGATCAAGACCGCGCTGTCGCTCCATCACCGGCAGATCCCACCGAGCCTGAACTTCGAAGCGCCCAACCCGGACGTGGATTTCGAGCATTCGCCGTTCCGGGTGAACGACACGCTTTCAGACTGGGTCAGCCACAAGGGCCCGCGTCGGGCGGGGGTGAATTCGTTGGGCGTCGGCGGCACCAATGCCCATGCGGTGCTTGAGGAAGCGCCCGAACGGGCGGCGTCGGAATCCTCCGACTGGCCGTTCCAGATACTGTGCCTGTCGGCCCGGTCGAAAGCAGCACTCGACGACACCGCGGCGCGGCTGGCCGATCATCTCACCACGCACCCCGACCAGGACCTGGCGGATATCGCCTGGACCCTGAAAGAAGGTCGCCATGCGTTCGAACGCCGCCGTGTCGTGGTGGCAGAGACCCACACAGAGGCCGCCGCGAAACTTGCCGAGAACGATCCCCGCCGGGTTTTCACCCATACCGCGCTCGACCAACCGGATGCGGTGTTCATGTTCCCCGGCGGCGGTGCGCAATACGCAGGGATGGCGCGTGATCTCTATGAGACCGAGCCCGAGTTCGCCCGCTGGATGGACAAAGGGCTCGAGATCCTCGCGCCCAGGCTCGACTACGACATCCGCGCCCTGTGGTTGCCGGAGCCGGGCGAAGAGGCAAAGGCCGATGAGCGGTTGAAACAGCCCTCGGTGCAACTGCCGCTGATCATGATCTGCGAAGTCGCGCTTGCGAAGCTGTGGATGAGCTGGGGGGTGACGCCCTCCGCGCTGGTCGGCCATTCGATGGGCGAAAACACCGCCGCCTGTCTCGCCGGCGTGATGTCGTTCGAGGACTGCATCGGGCTGGTGCATCTGCGCGGCAAGCTCTTCGACACCGTGCCCGCGGGCGGTATGCTCTCGGTCGCGTTGTCGGCGAAGGCGCTGCGCCCGCTGCTCGGCGATGACCTCGACCTCGGCGCGGTCAATGCGCCCAACCTTTCGGTCGCCACCGGGCCGCAGGCTGCGCTCGATGCGCTGCAGAAAGAGCTGGAGGCGCGCGAGGTCGATTGCCAGCGTATCGGCATCGACATCGCCGCGCATTCGCGCATGCTGGAGCCGATCCTCGAGGAATTCGGGCGTTACCTCCGCTCGATCAAGCTCAATCCGCCGCGGATCCCCTTCACGTCGAACCGGTCCGGCCAGATGATCACGGACGCCGAAGCGACCAGCCCCGACTACTGGGTCGCGCACCTGCGGGGCACCGTGGATTTCGAGGGGTGCATCGGCACGCTCGCGGACAAGAACCGCATCTTCATCGAAGTGGGGCCGGGCAAGGCGCTCTCGTCGCTCGCGGGCCAGCACGCGCAGGTCGATCCGAACCAGGTGATCGGTTCGCTCCGCCACCCGACCGACGACACCGCCGACGACGCCTACTTCATGGCCATGCTGGGGCGGGTCTGGGCGCTCGGCGGTGAGATCGCCTGGGAGCAGGTCTGGGGCGAGGCGCGCCGTGTTCGCGTGCCGCTACCGAGCTACGCCTTCCGGCGCACGCAGTATTTCATCGAACCGGGCGAGGCCCGGGCCGCGCCCGAAGCCGGGTGGCTGATGCGCGAGGAAATCCCCGAAAACTGGGGCTGGCGCCCGGTCTGGCGCCCGGTCTACGCCGACTGCGCCAACGACGTGACAAGTGATCTCTCGGATCTGCCGCGCCAGCGCTGGCTTGTGTTCGCTGACGCGGCGGGGCTCGGCGACCAGGTGACGGGCCGGCTGCGCGCCGCCGGGCACGAGGTCTTGACCGTGCGTACGGGCGACAGTTTCGCCCGCGACGGCAAGACGGGATACATCCTGTCGCCCGAACGCGGGCGCGACAGCTACGATGCGCTGATCGGCGACCTGAGGACGCGCGCGTTCCTGCCCGACCGGATCCTGCATGGATGGCTCGCCACCACGCGCGAAAACTGCCGTCCCGGGTCGAGCTTTTTCCACCGCAACCTCGAACAGGGCTTGTTCAGCCTCGTGTTCCTGGCCCAGGCGATGGGCGACGAAGGCTGGGGCCATCCCATGCACATCAATGTGCTGAGTTCGGGCGCGGTGCAGGTCGCGCACGAGGCCTTGGCCTATCCCGAAAAGGCCACGCTGGCGGGCCCGGCCCGGGTGATTGGCCGCGAGTTCCCGAACATCACGGTTTCTACCCTCGATCTCGATCTGCCACAGGCGCGTGGCCGGGTGCGGCCTGACCTCTCGGGATATGTCACGCCGGTGCTGGAGGAGCTGCTTTCGCCAGCGGTGGCTTTGGAAGCGGCGGTGCGCGGCACGAAGCGCTTTGAGATGACCTGGCGGCCGCAGCCTCTGGAGGCACCCGAGGTGGGTGCGTCGCAGCTCAAGGACAACGGCGTGGTGCTCATCACCGGCGGCTTCGGGGGCATCGGCCTCACGCTTGCGCGCCGTCTGATCGAGGCGGCAGGGGCGCGCATCGCGCTGATGTCGCGCGACGGTCTGCCCGCGCGCGAGACCTGGGACAAGCTGCTCGACAATACCGCCCCGGGCGATCCGCTTGCCCGTCGGATCCGCGCGGTCAAGGCGTTGGAAGACGCCCACGGCGAGGTGCTGTGCCTCGCGGGCGATGTCTCCAACGTCGAGGACATGCGCGAGGTGCGCGCCCGGATCGAGGCCGAGATGGGACCGGTGCACGGTATCATCCATGCCGCTGGCGTGCTCGAGGACGGGTTGATCCAGACCCGGACCATGACCAGGATCGAGGATGTCCTGACACCCAAGCTGCACGGCACCCAGGTGCTCGAAGAGGTCTTCCCCGACGGCGAGATCGACTGGATGGTGCTGTTCTCGTCAAGCTCGACCGCGACCGCTCCGGCGGGCCAGGTCGACTATGTTGCCGCGAACGAATACCTCAACGCCTATGCCAGGGCGCGGGCGGGCGGCAAGACCCGGGTGCAGGCCATTGGCTGGGGGATCTGGGCCGATACCGGCATGGCCGCCGACGCCATGGCGCAGCGCACCGGGGAAAGGCCCCTGGCGCCAGTATCGCCCGCGCACCAGCCGCTGCTCGACCACAAGAGCTTCGACCGGGCCGGGCACCGTGTCTTCACCGCCGACTACCGGGTCGCCGACCGTTGGGTGCTCGATGACCACCGCACTCGGGCGGGCGATGCGCTGTTGCCCGGCACCGGATACCTGGAACTGGCGGCGGAAGCGCTGGCGGGGCAGGGGGAAACCCAGGCTTTCGAGATCCGCGATCTCGATTTCCTGCGCCCGCTCGCGGTCGGCGAGGACGAGGGTCGGTCGGTGGCGCTGCGCCTGCCGCGCACCGAGACAGGCTATGGCCTGGTGGTGGAAAGCGGGCCCGAGACCGCGCGCGACGTGAACGCCCAGGCGCAGATCTCACTCTTGCCGATGCGCGCGCCGGCCCCCCTCGACATTGCCGCCATTGCCGCACGTTGCGCGACGCCTGTGCGGGCGCCGGAGGGGGGGGCGCTCAGCGGCGCGCAGGAGGCGCATCTCGCCTTCGGTCCGCGTTGGCGGGTGTTGCGCTCGACCGCGTTTGGTTATGGCGAAGGGCTCGCCGAACTGGCCCTGCCGGAGACAGCGCTGGGCGATCCGGGCGCCGGCTACCGGCTGCATCCCGGGCTCATGGACCTCGCCACCGGCTGGGCGATGGTGTTGATCGAGGGGTACGACCCGGAGGCCAATCTTTGGGTGCCGGTCTCCTACCGATCGGTAAAGGTGTTCCGCGACCTGCCGCCGAACATCGTCAGTTGGATGCGCAATGCCGCTGACAACCACGCCAGCGGCGAGATTGCGGTCTTCGACGTCACGCTCGCGACGCCACAGGGCGAGGTCTGTGTGGAGATCCGTGGCTTTTCGGTCCGCCGGATGGAAACCGCACAGGGCTTTGCCGCTGCTCCGCAAGTGGCCCCCGCGACCGCCGGGACCGGCGGTGTCGAACGGATCCAACCGCTGTCACCGGCTGAAGAACGGCTGCGCCACACGCTCAGCCAGGGGATCCGCGCCGAAGAAGGGGCCGATCTGTTCCTCAGCGCGTTGGCGCTCGAGAACCGCCCGCATGTGATCCTCTCCGCGCTCGACCTGCCCGCCCTGATCGCGCAGGCGGTGGAGACCGAAACCGTCCGAACGGGCCAGGTGCAGAGCTTCGAACGGCCCCAGCTCGACAGCGACTATGTCGAGCCGACAGGCGCGATCGAGACCACGCTGGCGGGGGTCTGGGCCGAGCTTCTGGGGGTCGAACGGATCGGGGCGGACGACAGCTTCTTCGACCTTGGCGGGCATTCGCTCATCGCCGTGCGGCTCTTCGCTCAGATCCGCAAGACCTGGACCGTCGACTTCCCGATCTCGGTCCTGTTCGAGGCGCCGACCATCCGCAAGGTGGCGGCCCTGTTGGCGGAGCGCGGTGTGTCGGATGCAGGAAGCGGTGACCGGAGCGGGCCGCGATCTGGCCCCAAAGCCCTCGCGTTACCCGAACGCCGCTTCACCCATCTGGTGCCGATGCACACCGGCGAGGGTGGGCCGCGCACGCCCTTCTTCCTCGTGGCCGGCATGTTTGGCAACGTGCTCAACCTGCGCCACCTCGCGCATCTCATCGGCGCCGACCGCCCGTTCTACGGGCTGCAGGCGCGCGGGCTCTACGGCGATGCGGCGCCGCATGACAGCATCGAGGCGGCGGCCCGGGACTACATCGCCGAGATGCGCCAGGTGCAGTCCGTTGGACCCTACATGCTGGGCGGGTTCTCTGGCGGTGGCATCACAGCATTCGAGATCGCCCGCCAGCTTGAGGCGGCCGGCGAGCAGATCGCTTCGCTCATCCTGCTCGATACCCCGCTGCCGATCCGCCCGCCGCTCACCCGGCGCGACCGGATCGCGATCAACTGGCTCAACCTCAAGGACGAGGGGCTGTCCTACGTCTCGACCTGGGCCCGCAACCGGATCGAATGGGAACGCGCCAAACGCCGCGGGGGCGCGGACGACAAGGCCGAAGGGGCCCACGAGTTCCACGATGCGGCGATCGAAGCGGCGTTCCTCGAAAGCGTCGGCAAATACCGGCTCCGCCGCTGGCAGGGACCGCTCACGCTGTTCCGCCCGCCCTTGATGGCGCGCTGGGAGGTGGCCCCGGGCCGGCTCGTCGGCAAAGACAAACACTACATGTTCCGCGACAACGGCTGGACCAGGCATGCGCCGCAGCTCACCATTCACGAAGTCCCCGGTGATCACGATTCGATGGTGCTTGAACCCAATGTACGGGTGCTGGCGGCGCGGCTGAAACAGGTGTTGGAACGGGCTGAGGCCGCAGACCGGCCGCGGCCGGTTTCCGCTCCCGTCGAGGTGGCGGCCGAATGAGCACCGCTACGGTTCTGACCATCGTCCTGAACTACAGGACGGCCGACATGACATTGAAGGCGGCCGAGGCCGCACGCACCGCGATGGCGGGGATCGACGGCGGCATCGTCATCGTCGACAACGACAGCCAGGATGGCTCCTTCGACGCGATGAGCGCCCATGTCGCCGCGGCCGGCTGGGGGCAGGGGGGCCGAGTGCGGGTGATCCAGTCGGGGGTGAACGGCGGGTTCGGGGCTGGCAACAACGTCGGTATCCGGGCCGGGCTGGCGGATGGGTCTGCGCCGGACTACGTCTACATCCTGAATTCCGACGCCTTTCCCGCCCGAGACGCGATCCGCGTGCTGCGCGACCACCTCGAAGCCACGCCCGAGGCAGGGTTCGCGGGCAGCCACATCCACGGACCCGAGGGCGACACCCATCTGACCAGCTTTCGTTTCCCGTCTGTCGCCAGCGAATTCGAAGGCGCGATCAAATTCGGCCCGGTGTCACGCCTTCTGAAGAACCACAAGGTGCCGGTGGAGACGCCGATGGAGACGCAAGCTGTCGACTGGCTGGCCGGGGCCTCGATGCTGATGCGCCGCAAGGTGCTCGACGAGATCGGGCTCTTCGACGAGACCTTTTTCCTCTATTTCGAGGAAACCGACCTCTGCCTGCGCGCCGCCCGGGCGGGCTACCGGACCGACTACGTGCCCGCGAGCCGGGTCGCGCATATCGGCTCTGTTTCGACCGGCATGAAAACCTGGGGCCGCGTGCCCGGCTACTGGTTTGACAGCCGCTGGCATTACTTCGCGAAAAACCACGGGATCGGCTATGCGGCCCTTGCGAGCCTTGCGCACCTCGCAGGCGGCGGGCTCCACTGGCTGCGCTGCACGCTCACCCGGCGCGACCGGGGCGTGGCACCCGGATTTCTGACCACCCTTCTTGCCCATGATGCCCGGGCGCTGCTGTACGGAGGCCCCGGCAACCCGTCGCCGGCGGCGACCGGCGCCGTTCCCAATTCCCAGACCCAGAGGTTGTCTTGACCATGTCCCACTTCAGTTCCGTCCTCGTCGGCCATGAAAGCCTCGTGATCCAGTGTGGGGAGCTGTTGCGCGGGGGCGGCCACGAGATCAACGCCGTCGTCACCCGCGACGCCGACGTGATCGCCTGGGCAGCGGGGGCCGGGCTCGAGGTGGTCGCGCCGGGGCCGCAGCTTGCCGACCGGCTGGCTGAACAACTCGGGGACCGGGCATTCGACTGGCTGCTCTCGATCGCCAATCTCGATATCCTTCCCGCGTCGGTGCTGGCGCTGCCGCGCCGGGGGGCGGTCAATTTCCACGACGGCCCGCTGCCTGCGTATGCCGGGTTGAACGCGCCGGTGTGGGCCGCGCTCGCGGGAGAACGCCGCCATGGCATTGCCTGGCACCTGATCGAGGGCGGGGTGGATGAGGGCGACATTCTCGCCTCTGCCGGGGTCGAGATCACCGGCGAAGACACCGCGTTGTCGCTCAATTCCAAATGCTACGGTGCCGCGATCGACAGTTTCCCGGCGTTAATGGTGGAGCTTGCCAAGCCCGCGCCCGCGCGTCAGCCTCAGGACCTGACCCGGCGCAGCTATTTCGGCCGAGACGCGCGGCCGCAAGCCGGTGCGGTGCTGGATTTCGCGGCGCCCGCCGCCGACCTCGTGCGGGCGATCCGCGCGCTCGACCACGGCGACTACTGGAACCCGCTGTGCTTGCCGAAATTCGAGGCCGGCGGGCGGCTCTGGCTGGCGCGCGCGGCCCATGTATCGCAAAGCCGCTCGGGCGCCGCGCCGGGGGCTGTGCTGGCGGCCGATGCCGACCAATTCGTCCTCGCTACCGGGGACGGAGACCTCGTGCTCACCCGGATCACCGGCCCTGAGGGCACCCGCGCGCGCGCCACCGACGTCGCCCGCGTCGGCGCGGTCTTGCAGAGCCCGTCCGCGGCGCAACGCGCCGCAATCGACACTGCGCTGGCCCCGCTCACGCGCTCAGATCCGGTCTGGCGAAAGGCGCTCGAGGCCATCACGCCCGCCGATCCGCCGCTGGTCGCGCGCGCAGCGGGCCCCGCGCGCGCGCTCGCGCGTCCGATCGCGGTGCCCGGCGCGGTCACTCCCGACGAGGTCCGCGCAGGCTTTGCGCTGATGATGGCGCGGCTGGGCGGCGCAGATGCCATCGATCTCGCGCTCCACGCAACGCCCGCGCCGGGCCCGGCGGCCCTGCATCTATGCGACTGGGTGCCGGTGAAGCTGTCTTTGTCGGACACGTTTGCCGGACTGGTGGACACGTTCAGAGACGCGCTTGACACCGCGCGCACCCGCGGCCCCTTCGCCGCCGATCTGGTGGCCCGCCTGGCGGGCGCCGACCCGGCGCTGCCGCAATCAGGGCTGTCGGATGACGCCGCGGCGGGGCTTGTCGGCCCCTCGGCGCTCACCCTCGCGGTGACCGCCGCCGGCACCACGCTCTACGGCGACGGGGCGCGGATCGACGAACACACGCTCGATCTCTACGCCGCGCGGCTCACCCATCTGCTCGCCCACCTCGACGAGACCGACGACCCGGCCGCGCTGCCGCTCCTGCCCGACGCCGAACGCCAGACCCTGCTCGTCGACTGGAACGCGACCGACGTGGCCTACGATGACACCGAATGCGTGCACCAGGCCTTCGAGCACCAGGTCCACCGCACGCCAGCCGCCGAGGCGCTGGCCTTCGAGGGCGAGAGCCTCAGCTACGCCGCACTCAACGCTGCGGCCAACCGGCTGGCGCACCGGCTGACCGGGGTGGGCGTGAAACCGGGCGTGATCGTCGGACTGCACTTGCCGCGCTCAGCCGACCTGGTGATCGCCGCGCTCGCAATCATGAAGGCGGGCGGGGCCTACCTGCCTATGGATCCGGGCTACCCCGCAGAGCGCACAGCGCTTTACCTCGAAGACAGCGAGGCCGGCGTGGTCATTACCACCGCTGCACTGGCCGCCGCGCTGCCGCAAAGCGGCGCGCAGATCCTCGACATCGCGGAAAACCTCGGCGATCAGTCCGACACCAACCCCGACGTTGGGGTCTCGGGCACAGACCTCGCTTATATGATCTATACGTCGGGCTCCACCGGGCGTCCCAAAGGGGTGATGGTCGAACACCGCAATGTGGCGAATTTCTTCATTGGCATGGACGCGCGGATTGACCATTCGGCGGGCGGGGTCTGGCTTGCGGTCACCTCGCTGTCCTTCGATATCTCGGTGCTGGAGCTGTTCTGGACGCTCGCGCGCGGCTTCAAACTGGTGATCTCGGGCGACGGGAACCGCGCGCTGGTGGCAGGCGAGGCGGCAGGCGACGCGCCGGGCGACACCGGCCCCGGCGGCATGGACTTCAGCCTCTACTACTGGGGTAACGACGACGGGCGCGGGCGCGGCAAGTACCGCTCGCTGCTCGAAGGTGCGAAGTTCGCCGACGAGAACGGCTTCACCGCGGTCTGGACGCCGGAACGGCACTTCCACGCCTTCGGCGGGCCATACCCGAACCCCAGCGTCACCGGTGCGGCTGTCGCGGGCTTCACCCGCAATATCGGCGTGCGCGCGGGCTCCTGCGTCGCTCCCTTGCATCATACCGCCCGGATCGCCGAGGAATGGGCGGTGATCGACAACCTCACCGGCGGCCGCGCGGGTCTTGCCATTGCAAGCGGCTGGCAGCCCGACGATTTCGTGCTGCGCCCCGAAAACACACCGCCCGCGAACAAACCTGCCATGTTTGCCCAGATCGCCGAGTTGCGAAGGCTCTGGGCGGGCGAACCGGTGGCCTTCCCGCGCCAGGACGGAGAGCTGCACGAGGTCGTCACCCAGCCGCGCCCGATCTCCGACACGCTCGAGCTCTGGGTCACGACGGCGGGCAATCCGGAAACCTGGAAGGAGGCGGGCCGCAACGGCTGCAATGTGCTCACCCACCTGCTCGGCCAGTCGATCGACGAGGTGGCGGGCAAGATCAAACTCTACCACGACGCGCTTGGTGAGGCTGGCCATGACCCGTCGCGGTTCAAGGTCACCTTGATGCTGCACACCTTCCTGGCCGCGACCCGGGAGGAGGCGCGCGAGATCGCCCGCGAACCGATGAAGGACTACCTGCGCTCGGCCGCGGGGCTTATCAAGCAATACGCCTGGGCCTTCCCGGCGTTCAAAAAGCCTCAAGGGGTCGACAATGCCTTCCAGCTCGATCTCGGAATGCTGTCCGAGGACGAATTGGAGAGCATTCTCGATTTCGCCTTCGAACGCTATTTCAACGACAGTGGGCTATTCGGCACCGTCGAGGACGCGCTGGAGCGGGCAACGCAGGTCAAGGCGATCGGGGTGACCGAGATCGCCTGCCTGATCGACTACGGCATCGAGGTCGACACACTGCTCGACGGGCTCAACCCGTTGGCCCAAGTGGTACGGGCTGCCAATGCCAGTGCCGATGCCGGCGTCGGGACCGGGCCCGCGGCGGGTGATTTCTCGATCGCCGCGCAGATCCGCCGCCACGGTGTGACCCATCTGCAATGTACGCCCTCGATGGCGCGTATGCTGGTGATGAACGACGAGGCCGGCGCCGCGCTCGCCGATGTCAAACACATCTGCCTTGGCGGCGAGGCGCTGCCCGGGGCGTTGGTGACCGATCTGGCCGGGCTGACAGAGGCGCATATAGAGAACATGTACGGGCCCACCGAGACGACGATCTGGTCCACCACAGGTCCCGCTGCGGGGTGTGCGGGCGTGGTCGGTATCGGCACACCGGTTGCCAACACCCAGGTCTATATCCTCGACGAGAAGATGCAGCCCCGGCCGATCGGGGTGCCGGGCGAGCTCTGGATCGGCGGCGAGGGGGTCACCCGTGGCTACTGGCGCCGCGAAGATCTCACCGCCGAGCGCTTCGTGGCCGATCCCTTCAGCGACCGTGACGGCGCGCGTCTCTACGGCACCGGCGATCTGGCCCGCTGGCTGCCCGGAGGCACGCTCGAATACCTCGGCCGGACCGACTTCCAGGTCAAGCTGCGCGGATACCGGATTGAGCCAAGCGAGATCGAAACCGCCATCGACGCGCTGGGCCAGGTGCGCCAATCGGTCGTGGTCGTGCGCGAAGATGCGCCGGGGATGCAGATGCTTGTGGCCTATGTCCTGGCCGACAGCGCGCTCGACGAAGCGGCGCTCAAGGCCGCGCTGGCCGAGGCGCTGCCTGCGCACATGATCCCCGGGCGTTTCGTGGCGCTCGACGCTTTCCCGCTGACACCGAACCGGAAGGTCGACCGAAAGGCTCTGCCGATGCCATCGGCGCCCGGGGTGGCGGCCCGGTCCCGGCCGGCGGAGAATAGGCCCGACGCCAGTAAGGCCGCCCCCGAAGGCGCGGGGTTCGACGGCGACGTCGAAGCAGAGGTCGCGCGCATCTGGACCGCCACGCTCGGGGTCGCCAATATCTCACCCCGCGACAATTTCTTTGACCTGGGCGGGCATTCGCTGCTCGCGGTGCAGGCGCATCGCGAGATCAAGGCGCGGCTCGGAGTGGCCAGACTGTCGATCACCGACATCTTCCGCCACCCGGTGCTGGGCGACCTCGCCGAGGCGGTGCGCGCCAAGCTTGGGGCCGGGGGGGCGAGCCCGCCGTCACCTCCTGCGGCGCTGGGCGCGTCACAGCCTGCACCGCAACCCGCACCGCCGCCCGTGGCCGGGAGTGCGCCGCCCGCCGCCGTCGCCGCCGACAGCGGCGCTG
>DQCI01000037.1:6856-7017 GCA_003545125.1 Paracoccaceae bacterium | reverse complement strand
CGATTTTCCGTTGCCCGGCTAAAGCGGCCGGGTCCTAATGGCCTGCGTGACACCATAGGAGAGAGACCCCATGCTGCGACGCATCCTAAGGAGATCTTCCGCCGCGCTCCTGCTGCTCCTGCCCGCCTGCGGGCTGGTGGGGCGCTGCTCGGGACCGGCGG
>DQCI01000037.1:5861-6809 GCA_003545125.1 Paracoccaceae bacterium | reverse complement strand
CCATCTCGGTCATTCGCTGGTCGGCCGCGACATGCCGGCAATGCTCGCGCAGCTGTCTGGCGACGGCCACGGGTTTGCCAGCCAGATCGGTTGGGGGGCGACCCTGCGCGAGCACTGGGAGCCGGACGTCCCGGTCACGGGCTTTGCCGAGGAGAACATCCATCCTCAACACCGCGCGCCTCGCGAAGCGCTCGAAAGCGGCGACTATGACGTGGTGGTGCTGACCGAGGCGGTCGAGATCCGGGATTCGATCCGCGACCAGGCCTCGGAAGAATACCTCGCCAAATGGGCGGATGCCGCCTGGGCGGGCAAATCCGCGGCACGGGTTTATCTTTACGAGACCTGGCACCGGCTGGACAGCGAAGAGGCGTGGTTGGGTCGGCTCGACAACGATTTGGAACGCCACTGGGAGGGCGAGATCCTGCGCCCGGCGCTGGCCCGGCAGGCGCATCTGATCCGCCCCATCTACGTGATCCCGGGCGGACAGGTGATGGCGGCCTTCGCCCGCAAGCTGGAGCAGGCCGGCGGGATCGGGCCGCTTGCGACCCGCCGCGATCTGTTCTCCGACGACATCCATTTCAACGACTACGGCGCCTATCTGATGGCGCTGACGCATTACGCGGTGCTCTACGGCCGGTCTCCCGTGGGTTTGCCACATGCGCTCAAGACGGCGGATGGCGGCGATGCCGCGGACCCCGGCATCGAGGCTGCGCGCGCGATGCAGGAGGTCGTATGGGAGGTGGTGACATCCTACCCGCCCACCGGCGTCGCGGCGCGTTAGCATGACCGCGCCGCGCGGTGCCGCCGTGAGGCAGCCGGAGCCCACGCCGCGGACACTGCCGGAGGACCAGGCCTCGGCCGTGGCTCCGATCCCTGGCCCGGTGATCGCGCTCCCTTTCCGACGCTGTCTTTTCACGGCCCGTGCCGCCGTTGTGACGGGTACCGTGA
>DQCI01000037.1:0-5757 GCA_003545125.1 Paracoccaceae bacterium | reverse complement strand
AGCATCCCCCCGAGTATCGGCAAGGCATCCGAGTTGCATTCCAACAAGAAGACGCAGGTTTCGCGTATTGAGGATGCAAGTCTTCCGAGGCAGGGCCGGCGGCTACTCGTGGGACGCGGGCAGGTGCCGTTCCAGGTCTGGGGGCCAAGCCGGGGAACAGTGATTTCGCGCGTCACGCCTGTGGCGCCCTGCGGCGGAGACACGCGCACACACGAAGGTGCCCGCGCGATCGGGGCCCGGCGCCTATTCCGAAATGAACCGCCGTTGCATTTCGACCTCTAGGGCTTCCATCAGCTTCTGTGCGGTCTCCATGTGGTCGCGCATGACCAGCCGGGCCGTGTCGGCGTCACCAGCCCTCAACGCGTCGATCAGGTCGAAGTGAAACGCCGCTCCGCGCCGCCAGAGCTCCTCATTGGGCGGCTCGTAGAGTTTGCGGTAGACGGTGAGGCCGGACAGCATGTTGACCATGAAGTCGATCAGGAAGCCGAGCAGCGCGTTGTCGGATTGTTCGGCCAGCAGCGCGTGGAACTTCAGCGAGGCGATGTGCTGCGCGCGTTCCTCCTCGAGCGTTTCGGCCGGCGCGTCGCATTCGCCGATGATCGCTTCGAGCTGGCCCAGGACCTCTTCGGACAGGTCTCCCGCCAGCGACGCGGCCAACTCCGGCTCCAACACCCGGCGCAACTTGTAGATGTCTCGGATCGTGAGATCCTTGAAGTAGAAGTAATTGCCGAGCAGCGCCCGGGCGCGCTCTTTCGAGACCTCAAGGACGAAAGTGCCGCCGCCGGGTCCGGTGCGGCTTTTGACCAGCCCCTGCGCTTCGAGGATGCGCATCGCCTCGCGGATCGTGCTCTTTGCCATGCCGAAACGGGCGATCAGCTCCGGCTCCGACGGCAGCCGGTCGCCGGCCGAGAAATGCGCCTGGACGATCCAGTCCTTGATCGCCTCGGCCACGCGCGCCGGACGCGACAGGCGCGGGGGCTGAGGCTCAGTCGAGCGGGTGGTGGCAGGCGGCAAGCTGATCATCTCCCAAGGGTCGCAGTTTCGGTTCGGCGGTCAGGCACCGCTCGGTGGCCCGCGGACAGCGCCCGGCAAAGGCGCAGCCGGGCGGCGGGTTGAGCGGATCTGGAAGCTCCGTGTCTCTCTGCTCGGGCGCAGTCAAGGCGCGTCCGACCACCGGGGCGCTGTCGGCCAGCAGGTTCGTATAGGGGTGACGCGGCGTCTTGAACAGGTCTTCCGCCCGCCCGATCTCCACCACGGACCCGAAATATGGCACCATGATCCGGTCCGAAACGGCTTCGACCACGGCAAGGTCGTGGCTGATGAACAGGTAGGTGAGATTGAACTGGCCGCGCAGATCGGCCATCAGGTTCAGCACCTGCGCCTGTACCGAGACGTCGAGCGCCGAGACCGGTTCGTCCAGCACCATGATCCGGGGGGCGGCGGCCAACGCGCGGGCGATGCCGATGCGTTGGGCCTGGCCGCCGCAAAACTCGTGCGGGTAGCGGTCGAGGAACTCCTCGCGCAGATTGACGCTGGCGAAGATCTCGGCGATGCGGCCCGCGCGTACATCGCCTGCCATGCCGTGCAGGTACTTCAGCGGGGCCTCGATGATCTGGCGGATCGTCTTGCGCGGGTTGAGCGAGGACACCGGGTCCTGGAAGACATACTGGATGAGCTTGCCGAAAGCCGCGGCGTCGGCATTGTCGAGCGGTTTGCCCTCGATCTCGATCTGGCCCGTGGTGGGCTCGATCAGCCCCACCAGCATCCGCGCGAGGGTGGACTTGCCGCAGCCCGACTCGCCGACGATCCCCAGCGTCTCGCCGGTCTCGACCGTGAAAGACACCGGCCGCACTGCGCGGACCGCTCCGGGCTTGTGCAACAGCCCGCCGCCCACCGGGAAGGTCTTCGACAGCTCCGTCACGTCGAGCGCGCTCATGCCAGCACCTCCATGGGCGCGAACTCCGGATGGAGGCAATGGACCCGGTGTGCGGCGTCTCCGTCGAACGGGATTTCGCCGGCCCGGCAGGCCGCCGTCGCTTTGTCGCAGCGCGGCGCAAAGGCACAGCCGGGCGGCAGGTCAGAGACCACCGGTGGCAGACCGGGGATCGCGGCAAGCCGACGCTTGCCGCCGCCGAGCTCCGGCAGGCAGGCCATGAGCCGGCGGGTGTAGGGGTGCGCGGGCTGCGCGAGGATCGCCCCGGTCGGCCCTTCCTCGACGATCTTGCCCGCATACATCACCGCCACCCGCTCGCAGAGCTGGGCGACGACGTCGAAGTCATGGGTGATGAAGATGATCGCGAGGCCGCGCTCGCGCCTGAGATCGTCGAGCAGCGAGAGGATCTGGGCCTGGACGGTCACGTCGAGCGCGGTGGTCGGCTCGTCGGCGATGATCACCTCGGGGTCGTTCGCAAGCGCCATGGCGATGCCGACCCGTTGGCGCATGCCGCCCGACATCTGGTGCGGGTAATTGCGAATTCGGCTTTCGGCATTGGGGATGCGCACGGCCTTGAGCAGTTCCACCGCCCGCGCCCGCGCGGCGTCGTCCGGCTCCTTGTGATGGGCCTGGATCGCCTCGGTGAGCTGGTCGCCCACCCGGAAGAGCGGGTGCAGGGTCGAGAGCGGGTCCTGAAAGATGTAGGCCACCTTGTCGCCGCGCTTCTCGCGCAGGCTCCGGTAGGTGGCGGCGAGCAGGTCTTCGCCCTCGTAGCGCACCGCGCCGCCGGTGATGACACCGGGAGGCGAGGCGACGAGCCCCATCACCGAGAGGGCTGTAACCGATTTGCCCGAGCCGCTCTCGGCGATGATCCCCAGCGCCTCACCCGGGTTCACATGCAGCGAAACCGCGTTCACAGCGCGGTAGACGCGGTCGCCGACGTGAAACTGCGTCTCGAGATCCTGGATGTTGAGAAGGCCCTTTTGGTCGGCCGCAGGGATCGCGCCCCTGCGCTCGACGAGAGTGACGGCGCGCGGCCGGGTCAGCGCGCCGGACCTGAGCCGTGGGTCGAGCGCGTTGCGCACCCCGTCGCCGAGCAGGTTGATCGACATCACGATCAGGAAGATCATCACCCCGGGCACCACCGAAGTATGGGGCGAGGTGATGAGCGCGGCGCGCGCCTCACCCAGCATCGAGCCGAGATCGGCCACCGGCGGCTGGCTGCCCAGGCCGAGAAAGGAGAGCCCGGCGGTCTCGAGGATCATCCAACCCGCCGTGGTCGACATCGCGATGACGATCATGGACGCGACGTTGGGCAGAAGCTCGGTGAGGATGATCCTTGTGTGGCCCTTGCCCGCGAGCCGGGCCGCGTCGATAAACTCGCGCCCCGCAAGCCCCACGGTGACGCCGCGGATGTTGCGCGCGAAGAACGGGATGTTGACGGCGGCCACGGCGATCAGTGCGTTCATCAGCCCGGGGCCGAGGGCTGCGACGATGGCGAGGGCGAGCAGGATGTAGGGAAAGGCCATCAGCATGTCGACGCCGCGCATGATGACATTGTCGATCCGCCCGCCGAAATAGCCCGCAACGATGCCGATGGTCGAGCCGATGGTGCCGGCGATCAGGGCTGCGGCGACACCCACGGCAAGGCTCAGCCGGGTGCCCCAAAGGAGCCGCGATGCGAGGTCGCGCCCAAGGTGGTCGGTGCCGAGCAGGTGGCCCGGTCTGAATGGCCGCTGAAACCGGTCGGCGGTCGCGGGCACGTCCGGATCGGCCCGCGGCAGCAGCGGGGTTGCGAGCGCGACAAGGCAGATCAGCCCAATGATCACCGCGCCGACGGCGGCCAGCCGGTTGCGGAACAACAGCTTCAGGAAGCCGCTCATGTCTTGATCCCTATGTCTTGATCCGGGGGTCGAGCAGCGATTGTGCCACCTCGACGGCGATGTTGAAGAAAACGTAAGCCGCGGCGACGAAGACCACGCCGCCCTGCACCAGAAGGATGTCG
This sequence comes from Paracoccaceae bacterium, assembly GCA_003545125.1. Lineage (GTDB taxonomy): Bacteria > Pseudomonadota > Alphaproteobacteria > Rhodobacterales > Rhodobacteraceae > Sinisalibacter. Next base: position 1,819 of record DQCI01000037.1, on the reverse strand, counting down.
CGCTTGAGGATCGCATCGACCAGCATCCGCCCTATGCCCGGCCACTGGAACACGATCTCGATATAGACCGAGCCCGACAGCGCGAAGCCCGCCTGGATGCCGAGCACGGGGATGATCGAGACCATCGCGGCCCTGAGCGCATGCCCCATGATGACCCGGCGCTCATCCACCCCCTTGGCGCGCGCGGTGCGGATGTAGTCCTGGCGCAACACCTCCAGCATCGCCGAGCGGCTGAGCCTGGCGATCACGCCGGTCGCCACAACCGCGAGGGCGAGCGCCGGCATGACGAGGTAGCGCGGGAGGTCGGGCAGATCGCCGCCGCCATAGATCGCGTCCATCCCCGAGACCGGAAGCAAGCGCAGGTTCACCGCGAAGGTCAATATCATCATCATGCCGAGGAAAAAGGACGGCACCGAGATGCCGATCAGCACGACGAAAGTGAACGCCTTGTCGGCGAACCCGTTTTGGCGCGCCGCCGAGACGACGCCCGCGAGAATGCCGAGAAGCGTGCAGAGCACGAAGGCGACACCGGCGAGGACCAGGGTCGCGTTGAAGCGGTCGAGGATTTCGTCGAGCACCGGGCGGTTGAGGCTGAAACTGCGGCCGAAATCTCCCGTCAGCATGTTGCCGAGCCAGATGAAATACCGGGTGACGAGGGGCTTGTCGAGGCCGCGGTCGCGGTCGAGTTTTTCCACGTTTTCAGGGGTGGCGTAGCTCCCGAGGATGGCCGTGGCCGTGGCCGGGGCGCCGGGGATCATCGACATGATGAGAAAGACGATCACGGTGATGCCCAGAAGCACCGGCACCGCCGAGATCAGCCTCTTGAGGATATACGCGCCCATCGCCCCGCCCTGATTGCCTGGCCTGTCATGGAAAACGCCCCCCTTTCTTTGGTTCCGAAATACCTCGGGGGGTGCGGGGGGCAGAGCCCCCCGCGTCGGTCGCCCCGCGCAGGCGGGGCGAAACCGCTCAGTTCTTCACAATGTCGCGCAGCATCAGCAGGAACGACGGCCCCAGCGCCAGGTTTTAGACCTTGTCGGACGTCACCGCGTTCTGTTTCCAGTTGGCGACGAAGACCCAGGGCGCGTCGGCCTGGACGATCCTTTGCATTTGCCGGTAGAGATCGGCGCGTTCGGCCTGGTCGTTCAAGGTCTGGGCGGCTTCGAGCAGCGCATCGACCTCGGGGTTCGAGTAGTGGCCCGAATTGAACCCGCCCTGATCCGGCCAGGCCGCGGTGCACAGCGCGAGGAAGGGCAGGGTGTCGGGATCGTTGGTCATCCAGGCAATTTTTGGCCATGTCCGCCTTGCCCTCAAGCCCCGGGTTCACTTCGCCCAGGAAAGTGTTCCACTCGCAGGTCTCGATCTTCACGTCGAAGCCAACGGCATTTAGGTCGGCCTGGATCGCGGTCCCCATCGGCACCGGGTCGAGCATGCCGGACCCGCCTTCGGTGACGTAAAACACAAGCCGCGTCCCCTCGGCCACGCCGGCCTCGGCGAGCAGTGCCTTGGCTTTCTCCGGATCATGCGGGTAGGGGGCGAGGTTCTCGTCATTGGCCCAGGCGAAGGCCAGCGGGAACGGGCCGGTGTCGTGGTAGGGGTGGTCCTCGTTCAGCATCCGGTCGAAATTGAACTTCACCGCTTCGGCGTCGAACGGCGTGCCGTCGTGGAAGGAGACGCCCTCGCGCAAGGTGAAGGTGTATTCTGTTCCGTCGTCCGAGACCGACCATTCCGTCGCCAACGACGGTGCCACTTCGAGCGTGCCTTGCTTGTATTGCAAGAGACCCTCGTGGAGGTTCACGAGGATGCGGAAGTCGTTAAC
>DQCI01000175.1 GCA_003545125.1 Paracoccaceae bacterium | reverse complement strand
TGTTCGGCGGCAAGAGCCGCGACGGCGCGATGGTCTACGCCCATGCCGCCGGGTCCGACCTTGAAGACCTGATGGACGCGGTCTCTCATTACGTCGCGCTGGGTTACAAGGCTGTGCGGGTGCAATGCGGCATCCCCGCCATGCCATCGGCGAGCTACGCCGTGCCGGAGAAGAAGGGCGCGGGCAAGCATTACATAACCGATTTCGGCGGCATCCGTCCCAAGGTCGAAACCTGGGACACGGGCCGCTACATGCGCTACATGCCCGGCGATCTGGCCGAGATCCGCGCCCGGTTCGGCCCCGATCTGCACATCCTTCACGATGTGCACCACCGCCTCTTGCCGCGCGAGGCGGCCGCGTTCGCCAAGGCGGTCGAACCCGTGGGTCTCTACTGGCTCGAAGACCCGACCCCGGCCGAGGATCAGGACGCGCTGAGGCTGATCCGTCAGCATTCGACGACCCCGATCCGCCATCGGCGAAGTCTTCAACGCGATCTGGGACTGCAACAAGCTGATCGAGAACGAGCTGATCGACTTCATCCGCGTCTCGGCGACCAACGCCGGCGGCCTTACGCACACGAAACGCATCGTCGATCTCGCAGCGCAGCACCATGTGCGCACCGGGTTCCACGGCGCGCCGAGCCATTCTCCGCTCTGCATGGCGGCGCAGGCGCATCTCAACGCCTGGGCGCCCAATTTCGGTATCCAGGAATACCTGGTGCTGGGCACGGCCGAATGCGACGCGCTGTTCCCCTCCGACCACCGGATGGAAAACGGGCTCATGCATGTGAGCGACGCGCCCGGTCTCGGAGTCGACTTCGACGAGGCCGAAGCCCAGCGCTACAGCTACAAACCGGGAAGCCACCCGGTCGTCAGGCCGGAAGACGGCACGCTGTGGAATTACTGACCCGACAGCGGCGCGCGCCGCGCTATGTCTTGACTTCTGCGCACCACACGTTATGTGACACCCATCGCTGTGCAGCCGCGTGAGCTCGCCGCGCCCGAATGGAACCTGCCTGACAACGGTCCAAACAGGCGCAACAGCGAATTCCCAGATCCCATCACGCAGGGTCTTACCGGTGAGCCGGGCTCCGCAGAATCCGTCTGCGAGGTCTGCGGCATCGCTGGACCCTCTTCACGTGGCACCGTGACGGTGACACGAAAGACCACGGCGCGTCGCGTAAAAACGGCGTGGCCACGAAAGGACAATTCTTGTCAGAATTTGACAAGCTCGGCCTTGCGCCGCAGCTCACGCGGGAACTGGCACATGCCGGCTTCTCGACCCCGACCCCCATTCAGACCAAATCCATTCCCCTCGGCCTCGCGGGCCATGACATTCTCGGCCTTGCCCAGACCGGCACCGGCAAAACGCTCGCTTTCGGGCTGCCGATGTTGCACCGGCTCATGGACACCCCGGGCAAACCTGCGCCGAAATCGGTGAAGGCCCTCATCCTCGCCCCCACCCGCGAACTGGTGAACCAGATCGCCGAAAGCCTGCGGCCGATGGCGAAAGCCACGCCGCTCAAGGTTGCGACGGTGGTTGGCGGCCAGTCGATCAACCGTCAGATCAAGACGTTGGCGCCGGGCGTCGACATACTCGTCGCCACCCCGGGCCGGCTGATCGACCTGATGGAGCGCGGCGACGTGCGGCTTTCGACCGTGCAGTTCCTGGTGCTCGACGAGGCCGACCACATGCTCGACATGGGCTTCATTCATGCGCTTCGGAAGATCGCGCCCCGGCTCGGCACGCCGCGCCAGACCATGCTGTTTTCGGCCACCATGCCAAAGCAGATGGAGGAGCTGAGCCGCAGCTACCTGAAAGATCCCCGCCGCGTCGAGGTCGCGCCCCCGGGCAAGACCGCCGACAAGGTCGAGCAATCGGTGCATTTCCTCGAAAAGGCCGAAAAGCCGAAACGCCTGCGCGAGATCCTGTCAGCCGACCGCGATGCGCTGACCCTGGTCTTCTCGCGCACCAAGCACGGCGCGGAAAAGATGAAAAGGCAGCTGGTCGCCGACGGCTACAATGCCGAGTCGATCCACGGCAACCGCAGCCAGGGCCAGCGCGACCGCGCGATCAAGGCCTTCCGCGAAGGCACGGTCACCGTGCTGGTGGCCACCGATGTCGCCGCCCGCGGGATCGACATCCCGGGTGTCGCCAACGTCGTGAACTACGACCTGCCCAACGTCGCCGAGGCCTATGTCCACCGGATCGGGCGCACCGCGCGGGCGGGGCGTGACGGGGTTGCGATCTCGTTTTGCAGCCCGGACGAACGCCCGTTGCTGAAAGACATCGAAAAGCTGGTCGGACGCCGCTTCGGTGGCCACGGCGCCGAGACTTCGGCCGCCCCCGCCACTCCCGCGCAGACCGCACACAGCGACGATCAGCCGAAACCGTCCCGCAAACCGCGGCGGCGCAAAAAAACCAAGGCGAAAGCCGACAACACCAGCGCGCCTCTTGCAACTGCGCGCTTCACAGACGACGATCCGCGCGCGGGACTCGCGCGCGTGCTCGGCCAGGGCGACACTGCCCGTTCCAGTGCGGCCGCCTGACGGCGACGCCTCCCCAATGCTCGACTACGGGCGACACCTGAAAGGAAAAACAACATGGCTAACGGCACAGTAAAATGGTTCAACCCCACCAAAGGCTTCGGTTTCATCGAGCCCGAAGGTGGCAAGCGCGACGTGTTCGTGCACATCTCGGCGCTTGAGCGCGCCGGTCTTTCCGAACTGAAGGACGGCCAGAAGGTCACCTTCGAGATCGAAGCCGGCCGCGACGGCCGCGAGAGCGCGACGAACCTCGAGCTCGCATAACGACCCGGCGGGCGCCGACCCAGGCGCCCGCCACCCCCCATCCCCGACATTCCCCCGACACAGCCTGACTGCCGCAAGAAGAGGACGCCGCCTTGCAGCCTTCCGAATGGACCCGTGTGCTCGCCAAGTATCGTGAGCCGAACCTTCTGCGCAGCCTGTTCGAGCTTGTCGTGACCCTTGCACCTTTTGCCGCGATCTGGGCCCTGGCCTGGTGGATGCTGTCGGTCAGCACCGTGCTGGCGGTGGCTTTGGCGCTTCTGAACGCCGGCTTCCTGCTCCGCGCCTTCATGATCCAGCACGATTGCGGACACGGCGCGTTTTTCAAGAACCGCACCCTCAGCGACTGGGTCGGCCGCGCGCTCGGGGTGCTGACGCTCACCCCCTACGACGTCTGGCGCCGGAACCACGCGATCCACCATGCCTCGACCGGCAACCTCGACCGGCGCGGGATCGGCGACATTCCCACCCTCACGGTGCAGGAATACCGCGCAAGATCATGGGTCGGGCGGTTTCTCTACCGCCTCGTGCGCAACCCGCTGTTTTTGTTCGGTCTCGCGCCGGCCTATGTATTCGTGCTGCAGAACCGCCTGCCGTTCGGGCTGATGGACGCCGGCTGGCGCTACTGGGTGTCTGCGCTGGCCACCGATGCCGCGATTCTCGCCATTCTCGGCGCTCTCGTCTGGTTCGGCGGATGGCAGGTGCTGGTGTTCGTGTTCCTGCCCACCTTGCTGCTGGCCGCCTCGATCGGCATGTGGCTGTTTTTTGTCCAGCACCAGTTCGAACACACCAGCTGGGAGCATGAGCAGGGCTGGAACGTGCAGGCCGCCGCTCTCGACGGCTCTTCGCACTACGCCCTGCCCGGGCCCCTGCGCTGGATCACCGCGAACATCGGCGTCCACCATGTGCACCACCTGGCATCCCGGATCCCGTTCTACCGGCTTAGCGAAGTGATGCGCGACCATGACACGCTGGCGCAGTCGCAAAGACTGACGATCCGCGACAGCCTGCATTGCGCCCGCCTGCATTTGTGGTGCGAGAAAAGCCGGCGTCTGCTCTCGTTTGCCGAGGCCCGCGCGCTCCCGGTCTGAGCCGGTCCGCCCGCGCTTGCCCGTCCCGGCCCGCCGTCAATGCAGCCGGGCCCGCACGAGGTAGCCTTCGACGGTCGCCTCGCCCAGCGCGCGCAGCGCCTCCAGCCGGTGCAACCCTTCGAGCAGGACATACCTGTCGCCGTCCGGGCGCAACCGGATCGGCGTGGTCTGGCCGTTCTCCAGCATGTCCTCGGCGAGTGCCAGAACCTTGCCCGCGTCCAGCGTCTTCGCGCGCTTCACCGGCACGTAGACCATGTCGATCGGGAAGGTTTTCTTTTCCAGCATATTCCCTTGCCCCTGAAGCGCGGTGGCCGATCAGGTCCCCGTCCAGGTCCCCGTCATTTCAGAACTTTCTGCACCGCGTCGCGCAACTCGGGATGCATGATCCAGACCGCGGGGGTGTCTTCGCCCTCGACGGTCTTGGCAGCCAGGATGAGGGCTGCGCCTTCCCGGTCGGGCAAGGTTTCCTCGTCGATCTCGATCCCGAGATAGTCCGCGATCAGATCCCCGGCCTTGCAGAACACCTTCAACGCCGCTTCGCGCGATTTGTACCCCGCCGCCCGGGCCAGCTGGTCCATCGTCATGCCCTTTTCGCGGACGAAGGAATGCGCCTTCAGCATCGCGACCTGGGGGCGGGTGAGCGCGGTCTGATGCAGCGCCTCGACGAATTCCTCCAGGTTCGGCACCGACACGGACGCGGTCTCGTCCCACCGCCGCGCTTGCTTGCGGTGGACGTCGCGGGCCGCGATCTTGGCTTTCAACGCCGCCAGCGCATCCTGTTCGCTGTCCCCTTCGGCCTCGGCAAAGACACCTTGCGCCTTCGACGGCGGCTTCGGGAAGGCCCGCGCAACATAGGTTCCACCCAGCCGCCCAGCCTTGATGCGGTATTTCTCGTGCGCTTCTTCGATGATCTCGGTGACGTCCGCGCCCTTGCTTCCAGGCAACGGCGCTCTTGCCTTCGTCGTCTCGAAGATCGCGAGCGCACGACTGGAGATGTTTTTCTGATTCATTTTCAACTTCCTATCCACAAATTCGCCGCTGTCAAAAAGTCGGCGGCAACCAGGGCGATTGCCAAGCCCACCAGATCCGGGCGGTCTTGCCACGGGTCTCGGCCGGGCCGCCCACGGCTTTCAGTGTTTTGCCGAGCGCGTTGTTGAACGCGCGGGTTCGCGCGGATCGCCCACGATCCTGCCCGGCCGCGCGCCCCGCGGGCGCGCCGATTTTGCCGCTGTCGTCTACCTGAGCACGCATTCGGTCTGGCTCTGGACGAAGGGTCGGTCGCATTCACATCCGTCTCCGCTGCGGTCCAGATGCGTCTGTTCGGGCACCCTGACCTCGTCGCATTGATTGCGGATCTCCGCAAAGCCCCGCGCGCAGGCCCAGTCGCCGCCGTCGCGCCCGGCATGCGCGCGTTCGGGGATCTTTCCTGCATCCGCCCGCGCCAAGCCTGCGCCGGGCAAGATCGCCAGCGCGCATGTCCGCGCACCGGGCCCACCGAGAGGTCTGCCCAGGGGCGCGTGGCGCCTTCGACTGAGTAAAGAAAGCTTGATTCCGCAACCTCCGAAGCCACGTCCCGGGGGGACGCAGGGGCATGCCACTTGTATTGAAGGCTTGGTGTCGTACCGATGGCGGCAGCATGGCGGCAGCGGTGCACGTTGACAACACGCCCTTATGGCGCGTGCGCCCTCTCAAGTCAATGAATATGGGGGTTCGCGCAGCGTCGGACCGGCCCGCCTCGTTGCATCGTGTCTTCACTTGACGCCGCACCCGGACA
>DQCI01000045.1:4443-13574 GCA_003545125.1 Paracoccaceae bacterium | reverse complement strand
TTTGGTCCGAAAACCGGTACCCACTTTTGGGATTGCGCTCTGGCTATTCGGGGTAGACCGCCTCGGCTGGGCGTTTGCGCAGCGTGTCGCCCCGATTGATGGTCGGCGTGAGCTCGACCCGTTCGCCCCGGCCCTCGGTCATGCCCTCGTCCCCGGCCTCGACCCGGCGGGCGATGATCTCGGCTGCACGGCGGCCAATCTCGCCGCGCGACGAGTCCATCGTCGCGAGCTGGCAGGACAGCCCCCTGAGCAGCGGGATGTCGTTGAACCCCGCCATGCCGAGCTTGCCCGGCACATCGTACCCCTCGTCGACACAATGCAGGAGCCCACCGGCCCCGATCATGTCGTTCGAGAAGTAGAGGAAATCGAGATCCGGGCTGCGCGCCAGCATCGCACCGGTCATGTCGCGGCCCTTCTGGAGCGATGAGCCGCCTTCGTAGAACTCCTGGTCCGACACTTCGAGCCCGGCCTTTGCCAGGGCCTCGGTGAACCCTTCGAAGCGCTTGCGGGCCCGGTGGTCCAAAGACAGCTTGGTGCCGAGAAAGCCGATCTTGCGGTAGCCCGCCTTGACGATCGCTTCGGCCATCATCCGCCCGGCGCGCCGATGCGAAATGCCGACGACCGCATCGATCGGAGTGCCATCCGTATCCATGATCTCGACCACCGGGATGCCGGCGCCGCGCAGCATCGCCTTGGAAACATCGGAATGTTCGAGCCCGGCGATGATGACACCGGACGGCCGCCACGACAGCATCTCGTAGAGCACTTTCTCCTCGCGGTCGGGCAGGTAGTTGGTGACCCCGACGACCGGCTGGAGAGGGGTTTGGTCGAGCACTTCGGAGATGCTCGTCATCACCTCGGGGAACACCATGTTGCCCAGCGACGGGATGATGACGGCAACGAGGTTGACCCGCTGCGACGCCAATGCGCCCGCGATCTTGTTGGGCACGTAGCCCAGTTCCTTCGCAGCTTCGAGAACCCGTTCGCGGGTGGCATCGGAGACATCGCCACGGTTCCGCAGAACCCGGCTCACGGTCATTTCCGACACGCCGGAGGCTTCGGAGACATCACGCAAAGTGAGCGGGCGTTTCGGGGTGGCAGGGGTGTCCTCAGTCACGGCATCGGTCCTTTCGGCTGCGAACGGTGACGGAATGTTAGCGGCGGTATTTTGCCTTGTCCAACCCAAAGAAAACGGACCGTTATCCGTAACGTTCGCCGCTAACAGTCGCGGGCTGCGCTGCCGCGTCAGACGAGCCGCGAGAGGATATCCGCCTGCAGGGAAGGTGCGGCCGCGACCAGCCCGTTGAACAGCGGGTCCGGCTGGTTGAAGTGCAGCGCCGCGCCCTTGCGGTCGGTGATCCTCCCACCGGCTTCCTCGACCAGCAGGCTGCCCGCCGCCACATCCCATTCACGCGCCGGGCGCAGCCGCAACATCGCGTCGTAGCGGCCTTCGGCGACGAGGCTGAGCCGGTAGGCGAGCGAAGAGCGAAACTGGCGGCGCACCTGCGGGACATGGGCTTCGCGCCAATGCCAGGCTTCGAAATTGGTGCGTGACGACAGCACTGTCGCCCCGTCGAGCACATCGCGGGACCGCACCGAGAGCGCCGCGCCATTGCGCGTCGCCCCCTGGCCGCGCGCGGCGGCATAGAGCATGTCGCGCATCGGCAGGTAGACGACCCCGGCGCTTACCCGGGGTCCGTCGACCACCGCCAGCGCGATCGCCCAGCTGTGATCGCCCTCGATGAACGCGCGGGTGCCGTCGAGCGGATCGACCACGAAGGCGCGGCTGGCCACGTGCCGGGCCGGGTCTTCGGGGCCTTCCTCGGACAGCCAACCGTAGCCAGGGCGCGCAGCGGTAAGTCGGGCGTGCAGCGCTGCGTTCGCGGCCAGGTCGGCCTCGGTCACCGGGCCGGCCGCATCTGGCTTTTCCCAGGCCTTCGACCCCTTGGTGAAACAGCCGCGCAGGATCTCACCGGCTTCGCGCGCCGCCTCGATCAGCACCGTAAGATCGTCAGCTGCCGGCAAGGGTCAACCCTTCCACCAGCAGCGACGGCACCATCCGGGAGCTGTGCGGACGGGCGTCGTTCGCAGGCTCGATCCGGCGCAGCATGTCGATCAGGTTGCCGGCAATGGTGCATTCGTTGACCGGCCGGACAATCTCGCCGTTTTCCACCCAGAACCCCGACGCGCCCCGGGAGTAGTCGCCGGTGTTCGGGTTGATCGTGGAGCCGATCAGAGACGTCACGAGAAGACCGGTGCCCATTTCGGCGACAAGCCCATCGCGGGTCTTTTCGCCCGGTGTCAGGATCACGTTGGTGATGCTGGGAGAGGGCGGCGCGGAGGTGCCGCGTGTCGCGTTGGCGGTGCTTTGCAGCCCGAGCTTGCGAGCGGTGGCGAGATCGAGGGTCCACCCGGTGAGCACGCCGTCATCGACGATGGTGCGCCGCGCGGTCGGCAGCCCTTCCGCATCGAAGGGGCGCGAGCCCGAAACCCGCGCACGGTGCGGGTCTTCGACCAGCGACAGCCCGTCGGGCAGCACCTGTTCGCCGAGCTTGTCGCGCAGGAAGGAAGAGCCGCGCACGATCGAGGTGCCGTTGATCGCCATCAGGAGGTGCCCGATCAGCGAGGAGGAAATCCGCTCGTCGAACAGCACCGGATAGGCGCCTGTGGGCGGTTGGCTGGCACCGGCCCGCGCGGCGGCCCGTTCGCCGGCGATCCGTCCGATCTCCTCGGGGCTCGGCAGGTCGGCCTGGAATATCCGGCTCTCGCCGTTGTAGTCGCGCTCCATCTCCATGCCGGTGCCCGAGATCGCGGCGAGCGAGATCACCCGGTCGGTGCGCAGATAGCCGCCCGAAAACCCGTTGCTCGCCGCAAGCTGGATATGGCGCCGCCCGTAGCCGGCAGAAGTGCCCTGGACCTGGGCGACACCATCCACCGCGAGGGCGGCCGCCTCGGCGCGGCGGGCATCGTCTTCAAGCGCGGCGGGCGCGGGCTCGGCGGCCGGGTCTTCCAGCTCGAGCGCGGCGAGATCCCAGGACTTCGCAAGCTGATCGGCATCGGCCAGACCCACCGACGGGTCGTCTGGGGCTTCGCGCGCCATCGCGACCGCGCGCTCAGCCATCGCCACGATGGTCCCGCGCGCGGTGTCGGACGCGGACACGTTGGCCTGTTTTTGTCCGACGATGACCCTGAGGCCGATATCGACCCCCTCGGCCCGCTCGGCCTGTTCGAGCTTGCCCTTGAGCACGTCGATCGCAACCGAGGTGCCTTCGACGGCAATGGCATCCGCGGCGTCGGCCCCTGCGGCCCGTGCCGCCTCAAGCAAAGCCCCGGTCAGTGCGTCCAGCGAGTGGGTCATGCGAAATCCTTCCCGTGTTCGTGGTGAGGTAAACGTCAGCGCACGCGCCCGCAAGGGAGCGCAGTACTGGAATGCGGCCGGAGCTTGGGCTAGTTATGATGAAAGCGGGAGGGGAACGCATGGATATGCAAGGAAAAACCGTGGTTGTGACCGGCGCGAGCCGGGGCATTGGCGCGGCGGCGGCACGCAGCTTTGCGGACGCGGGCGCCAATGTTTTGCTGCTCGCGCGGTCCGGCGACGCCATCGGCGCGCTCGCGCGCGAAATCGGCGACCGGGCGCTGGCGGTCACCTGCGACGTCGCGAGCTGGAGCCAGGTCAAGGCCGCCGTCGACCAGGCCGCCTGGCGGTTCGGCGGCGTCGATGTGCTGATCAACAACGCCGGGGTCATCGAACCGATCTCGATGCTGCGCGCGGCGGATCCTGCCGCCTGGGCGAGGGCGTTCGACACCAACCTCAAAGGCGTGTTCCACGGCATGCGCGCGGCGGTGCCGGTGATGCGCAAACAGGGCGGCGGCACGGTCATCACCGTGGGCTCGGGTGCGGCCTACAATGCGCTCGAGGGCTGGAGCCACTACTGCGCCTCGAAAGCGGCGGCCCTGATGATGACCAAAGCGCTCCACAAGGAGGAAGCCGCCGCCGGGATCCGGGCGCTGTCGCTCTCGCCCGGCACGGTCGCGACCGACATGCAGCGCGAGATCAAGACTTCCGGCGTGAACCCGGTCTCGGCGATGGCCTGGGAGGATCACATCCCGGTGGATTGGCCGGCCAAGGCGCTCTTGTGGATGTGCTCACCGGAAGCGGACGGGTTCCTGGGCGGTGAGGTGGCATTGAGCGATCCGGAGGTACGCGCCAGCCTGGGTCTGCCGGCTTGATCGGGCTCAACCGCGATGGCGGGCTCTGGACCGCCACAATCGCACGGGCTCACAAGGCCAATTCGCTGACCGCGGAGATGCTCGAAACCCTCGCCGATTTCGCCGAGGAGGCCGCACACGCGGCGCGCGCGCTCGTGCTGACAGGCGAAGGCAAGGTCTTCTCCGCTGGCGCCGATCTCGACGAGGCCCGCGCCGGGCTCGCCACCAGCCCGCTGTGGGAGCGGCTTTCCGGAGCCATTGCGGGGGCCCCGATCCTGACCATCGCCGCACTCAACGGCACGCTCGCGGGCGGCGCTTTCGGCATGGCGCTGGCCTGCGATCTGCGCCTCGCGGTGCCGGGGGCGAAGTTTTTCTACCCGGTGATGAAGCTCGGCTTCCTGCCGCAACCCTCGGACCCCGTGCGCCTTGCGGCTCTGGTGGGGCCAGCGCGGGCGAAGATGATCCTGATGGCGGGACAGAAGATCGAGGCCGAAGAGGCGCTGGCCTGGGGGCTTGTCGACCGGATCGTTGCGCCCGACGCGCTGGACGAGACTGTCGCCGCGCTGGCCGCGGATGCCCTGGGGGCGGAGGCGCCTCATGTGGCCGGGATCAAACGGATGATTCCAGACGGATGAGCCCATGAGGCGATTGCCACGGAGACGGCCTCGAGGTTAATGGGGAGTAACCGAACGTCAGGCCGTAACACACTGAAATTAAGTGTATTTGTAAGCTCCAAGCTATGCCAGTTTCCTAGGAAACTGACAGGTTTCGCCGCGGTCGGGGCAGCACCCGAAGGTGATGCGATTCGGGCAACTCTACCGCCCCCGCCGGTTGCCCGTCGAACGCGCATTGAACCCCGGCGGGCGCTTCGCCACCCAGCGTCCGAACTTCGCGAGATGCGGATGCGCGCGCAGCGCCTCGGCCGTGTTGTAGACCCGGGCAAGTTCGGTCTCGGTGAGTGTCGCGTGGATTTCCTTGTGGCAGATCTGGTGCAGAAGCACCGTTTCCCCGCCTTTGCCGCCCCTCAGCTTCGGGACCAGGTGATGCCGGCTCTGCGGTACGTCCAGAGGGATCGGACGCCCGCACAGCACGCAGATCGGCGGCATCTCGGTCATGGTATCCCCTTGTCTGACACGCCCGTCGGTGCCACAGGGTAGGCTGANNGGCTGAAAACGGGGAACAGCGTCATGGAAGAGTTGGCCGACAAGGCCTGGGGCTTTATCGAGCCGGGGTGGGAGATCGCCCGCGTATGGCTGACTTCGCCGGCCGCCTGGTCGCAATTCGCGCTGCTTGTGGTGGCCTACCTGGCCGCCGTCGTCGTCGCGAAACGGCTGGGCCCGCTGTTGACGAAGCTCATCTCCCCGCCCGAGGAACAGAGCCACATCCTCGCCCGTTCGCGCCGCTTCGTGCTGATCTTCCTGCCGCTCCTGCTGCCGCTCTTCGCCTACGGGTTCACCGCCATCGGCGAACAGGTGACGCGCTCGCTGTTCGGGTCCGGCGCAGTCATCGCCTTCGGCAAGCGGGTGTTTTTGTTCCTCGCCGTGCGGATATTGGTCAAGCACATCATCTCCGACCCGTTCCTGCGCCTGCTTGGACGTTACGTGCTGGTGCCCGTGGCGGCGCTCTACGCGCTCGGAATGCTCGACCCGGCACTGCTTTGGCTCGAGGGCCTGACGGTTTCGTTGGGCAACATCTCGTTTTCGCTGTTGGCCATCCTGCGCGGGGTGATCGCCGGCTCGATCCTGTTCTGGCTCGGCCGCTGGTCCAACGACCAGACCGCGGGCTACATCAACGGCCAGGCGGAACTCAGGCCGGCGACGCGCACGCTCGCCGTCAAAGCGGCCGAGATCGCGATTTTCGGCGCTGCCTTCCTTTTGCTGATGAACATCATGGGCATCTCGCTCACCTCGCTCGCGGTGATCGGGGGGGCTGTCGGCGTCGGCCTCGGCTTTGGGCTGCAGCAGATCGCGGCCAACTTCATCTCCGGGGTCATCCTCCTGCTCGAAGGCCAGGCGACGGTTGGCGACTACGTCGAGCTCGACGGCGGCGAGGCGGGCATGATCGTGAAGATGACGGCGCGCGCGATCATCCTCGAAACCTACGACGGCAAATGGATCGTGGTGCCCAACGAGCATTTCATCACCACCCGGGTGGTGAACTACTCCGATTCGGGCAGCGCCAACCGCTACGAGGCGCCATTCTCGGTGTCCTATGACACCGACATCAACAAGGTGCCGGATGTGGTCGAGGCGGCGGTGGCCAAGCTCGGCTTCGTGCTCGACACGCCGGACGGGCCGGATTGCGAATTGGCGGGCTTCGGCGACTCGGGGGTCGATTTCACCCTCGAATTCTGGGTCAACGGGATCGACGACGGCCGCCACAAGTACACCTCACAGGTGATGTTCGCGATCTGGAACGCGCTGAAAGACGCCGAGATCGAGATCCCCTATCCGCATCGGGTCATCGAGCTGAAGGGCATGCCCGCGCCATGAGCGAAGCGCTGGTCATCGGGGCTGGCCCCGCCGGGTTGATGGCGGCGGGTGAGCTGGTACGGGCGGGGCTGAAGGTCGTGGTGGCGGAGGCGAAACCCTCGGTCGGGCGCAAGCTGCTGATGGCCGGGAAATCGGGCCTGAACCTGACAAAGGACGCGCCGCTTGATGCTTTCCTCGGGGCCTACTCGGGAAGCGCTGCGGGTCTGGTGCGGGACGCGGTTCGCGGGTTCGGGCCCGACGCGGTGCAGGATTGGGCGCGCGGGCTTGGGCAGGACGTATTCACCGGGTCGTCGGGGCGGGTCTTTCCGCGGCGCATGAAGGCCTCGCCGCTGCTGCGGGCCTGGCTGAGAGAGCTTGCGGGGGCGGACGTGGAATTCCGGACGCGTTGGCGCTGGGCCGGATTTGATGAGGCGGGTTGTGCCTTCGATACGCCTGACGGGCGCAGGGTATTGCAGCCCGCCGTGACCGTGCTGGCGCTTGGCGGGGCGAGTTGGAGCCGCCTCGGGTCGGACGGCGCCTGGGCGCCCTGGCTTGCCGAAAAAGGCGTGGCGCTCACCCCGTTCGCACCCGCCAATGCCGGACTGACGGTGCCTTGGTCGGACCATATGCAGAAGCATTTCGGCGCGCCGGTGAAGGTAGCACGGCTGTGCGCTGGCGATGTGTCAGTGCGCGGCGAGTTCGTGATCTCGGCGCGTGGGCTTGAGGGCAGCGCGGTCTATGCCGTCTCGAAGGTCGTGCGGGAGGGCGCTGTGCTTTCACTCGACCTCTGCCCGGACTGGTCGCGCGAAGAGGTGGCCACCAAGCTCGGCCGCCCGCGCGGCAAGGCGACAGTCTCCGCCTTCCTGCGCAAGACGCTGCGGCTCGATCCGGCGCGCCTGGCGCTGCTTCAGGAATTCGGGCGGCCTTTGCCAGAAGGCGCGGATTTGGCTGGATTAGTGAAACATCTGCCGGTGCGGCACGACGGTCTGCGTCCGCTCGACGAGGCGATTTCGACGGCCGGTGGGATCGCCGCCGAGGCGCTCGACGGCTTCATGCTCCGCGCGCTTCCGGGTGTGTTCGCGGCCGGTGAAATGCTCGACTGGGAGGCACCGACCGGCGGGTACCTGCTGACCGGGTGCCTCGCGACGGGCCGCGCCGCAGGACAAGCCGCGGCGGCCTATCTGCGCGGCATATAGGCGAGCCGGATCAACGTGCGCTCCATCAGCGCCGTGTTGGGCGTGGGCAGAGAGGAGCGTAGCTGCAGATCGGTGTCGATCAGCATCTCCAGCGCTTTCTCCAGGCGCGGCGCCCCCCAGTTCTGCGCCTGGCGGATCATCCGGTCGCGCGACTTGAAGTGGACGCGCGCGCGCGCGATGCCCCTGGCCGGGCCTTCGGGGTCGGAGGCCGCGAGGTGCAAGGTGCGGAAATGGCGCGTCGCGGCGATGCACAGGGTGACCGGCAAAGTCCCTTGCGCTTCGAGCCGGTGCAGGAGCGGTCCGAGCTCACCATAGCGCCCCTCGGCGGTGGCGTGCAGCACATCATCGGTTTCGGCCTCGGTGGAGGCGGGGGCGCAGGCATCGACGTCGGCAGGCGTGACCGGCCCGGGATCGCCCAGCTTGTAAAGCGAGAGCTTTTCGATGGTCTGGCGAAAATCGCCCGGACCGAGGGCACGCGACAGGCCGGAAATCTCGGTCATTGCCTCGGGAGAGACGGCGGCAAGACCGGCCCTGGCCAGCTCGACCTCGATCTCGGCGCGCGAGGGTGGATCATCGTAGATGCCGGCGGCAAAGGCGTTCTTGTGGCTCTCGAAGTACTTGCGCAGCTTTGAGCGCGGCGTCAGGTTGCCCGCCGTCACCACGACGGTGGCATCGTTCTGCGCCCAATCGTCCAGCGCTGCCGTGATCGTCTTGGCGAGCCCGTCGGTCGCCTCCTCGACGAAGGCGACGCGGGGGCCGGGGAAAAACCCCTGCGCCTTGATCGCGTCGGAGAGCAGCGCCGGATCCTTGCGCAGATCCGCCGCCGGGATGCGGGTGAGGCGCATTTCCGCCTCGCCTTCGGGGCCGACGAGGTTTGCGATCAACTCCTGACGCTTGAGCGCGACCCGCATCGCGTCGGCACCGAAGATGAGCACCCCCGCGCGGCCCGTCTCGGGTTTCGCAAAGAACCCGGGCGAATCGCGGGGGGAAAGCTTCATCAGGCGACCACGTTGACGATGCGGCCGGGCACGACGATGACCTTTTTGGGCGGTTTGCCGTCGAGCGCGCGCTGGACGCCTTCGGTGGCGAGCGCAAGCGCCTCCACCTCTTCCTTGGGCAGATCCTTGGCCACGGTGATCTCGTCGCGCCGCTTGCCGTTCACCTGAATCGGCAGCGTGACGCTGTCGTCCACCAGCATCGCGGGATCGGCGACCGGCCAGGGGGCATTGGCGACGAGGCCCGTGCCGCCCATCCG
>DQCI01000045.1:723-4338 GCA_003545125.1 Paracoccaceae bacterium | reverse complement strand
TCGATGCCCTTGCTCACCGCGTCGATCGTCTTGTGCATCTCGCGCACAAGGGCTTCGTTGTCCTCGCCTTCACCCGTGGCGTTCGCGATCTCGTCGGCCAAACGCCAGACCCGGGCGAGGTGCCTCGACGCCGCCTCGGCGCCGGATGCCGTCCACTCCACGTCCCGTTCGGGAGGCGAATCGGACATCACGAACCAGCGCGCGGTATCGGCGCCGTAGCGCGCGACGATATCGGCGGGGTCGACGACGTTTTTCTTCGACTTCGACATCTTGGCGGAGGGAATCACCTCGACCGCTGCGCCGGTGGCCCCGAGACGCGTGCCCGACTCGGTCACTTCCACGTCTTCGGGGAAGTGATAGACGGGCCGGTCGTTTTGATCGCGGGTGGTGTAGATCGCGTGGGTCACCATGCCTTGGGTGAACAGCGCCTTGAACGGCTCTTCGCACCCTGACGGCAAATGCCCGGTGATGCGCATCGCCCGGGCGAAGAATCGCGAGTAGAGCAGGTGCAGGATCGCGTGTTCGATGCCGCCGATGTACTGGTCGACGTTCATCCAGTAGGCGACGGCATCGAGGTCGGTCGGCGTGTCGGCATGCGGCGCGGTGAAGCGCACGAAATACCACGACGAGTCGACGAAGGTGTCCATCGTGTCGGTCTCGCGGGTCGCTTCGCCACCGCACTTGGGGCAGGTGCATTGCCGCCAGGTCGGGTGCCGGTCGAGCGGGTTGCCGGGCGTGTCGAAGCTCACGTCGTCGGGCAGGCGCACCGGCAGGTTTTCCTTGGCCTCCGGCACCACGCCGCAGCGCGCGCAATGGACCACGGGGATCGGACAGCCCCAGTAGCGCTGGCGCGAAAGTCCCCAGTCGCGCAGCCGGTACTGGGTGACGCCCGTGCCCCAGCCTGCATCTTCGGCAAAGGCGACGGTGGCGGCGATTCCCTCTTCACCGGTCGCTTCATCTATCCCGGTGAAGTGTTTGACCCACTTCACTTTTTCCGTCTTCGGCGGGACGAAGGCCTGCGTTTCAACCGGAGTCGAATCGCTGAGCGCGAAGAAGGTGTCGACCACCGGCAAACCGTACTTGCGGCTGAAGTCGAGGTCGCGCTGGTCATGCGCCGGGCAGCCGAAAATGGCGCCGGTGCCGTAATCCATCAGGATGAAATTGGCGATCCAGACCGGCAGCTCTTGGGTCGCGTCGAGCGGGTGTTTCACCCGCAACCCGGTGTCCATCCCGAGCTTTTCTGCCGTCTCGACGGCCTCGGCGGTGGTCCCACCCTTTCGGCATTCGGCGTTGAAAGCGGCGATTTCCGGGTTCTCGGCTTCCAGCGCCCTGGCGACCGGGTGGTCGGGCGAGATGCCGACGAAACCGGCGCCGAGCAGCGTGTCGGGCCGTGTGGTAAAAACCTCGATGGGCGCCCCGCCGTCGGTGCGCTCGAAGGCGAATCGCAGGCCGGTGGACTTGCCGATCCAGTTGGCCTGCATCAGCCGCACCTTCTCGGGCCAGTCCTTCAGCGTGTCGATCGCCTCCAAGAGCTCCTCGGAGAAATCCGAGATCTTGAAGAACCACTGGGTGAGCTCGCGCCGCTCGACTTCGGCCCCCGAACGCCAGCCCTTGCCGTCGATCACCTGCTCGTTGGCGAGCACGGTCATGTCGACCGGGTCCCAGTTCACCACCGCGTTCTTGCGGTAGACAAGGCCCGCCGCCAGCATGTCGATGAACATCGCCTGCTGCTGGCCGTAATATTCCGGGTCGCAGGTGGCGAACATCCGGCTCCAGTCGAGGCCGAAGCCGAGCGGCTTCATCTGCGCGACCATCGTGTCGATGTTGTCGTAGGTCCAGGTCTTGGGGTGCCCGCCCGAGGCCATCGCCGCGTTCTCCGCCGGCATGCCGAAGGCGTCGAACCCCATCGGGTGCAGCACGTTATGGCCCGTCGCCAGCTTGTAGCGCGCCACCACGTCGCCCATCGTGTAGTTGCGCACATGGCCGATATGGATGCGGCCCGAGGGGTAGGGAAACATCTCGAGCACGTAGTACTTCGGCTTCGAAGTGTCGGGCTTGGCCTCGAAGGTGCCGGCCTCTTCCCAGGCTTTCTGCCATTTCGGCTCGATGGTGCTCGCGTCGTAGCGGGACATATTGGTCTCCGGATAAAAAAAGCGCCGGGCGCAGTCCTGTCACTGTGCCCGGCGCTGGTTTAGTCAGATGAAGAGATACGGTCCAGTGCCGGGATCACTCTGTCGGTCGCGCGATTTGATCCGAAAACCGGTTCCCACTTTTTGGATCGCACTTAGAGTTTGCGGTCCTGGATGCGAAGCTGGCGGGCGCGGGCGAGAATCGCGTCTTCCACCTGGTGTGCGGTCTCGGCCGACACCGGCCCGCCGCGCGACACCAGCGACACCTCGATCGAGCGGGCGTCGAGGGCCGGATCGCGCACATAGACGGTGGCCTTGTAGGTGCGCCCGCCGCCCGGCGGCGTGCCGTAGCCAAAGACGATGACCCCGGTGAACGGGTCGGCGGCCTCGATCGGCATGAAGTTCAACACGTCGAGCGCGGCACTCCAGAGGTACTTGTTGACCTCGACGGTGGTGTTGGGGTCGTCGCGGTCGCCGAACAGATCCCAGATCGTTTCGCGCTCGGGCTGGGCCCGCTCGCGCTGCGGGCGTTCATTGTCGGCGGGCACGGTCTCGGCGCCGCCGCCGAAGAAATTGCCCATGCCGCCGCCACAGCCGGCAAGGCCGAGGAGCCCCGCGATCATGAGAGCCCTGGTAATGGTCTGCCCNNGCGCATGCCTACGCCCCCCGTCGAAATTCCTCCCCTAAGTAACCAAGCGCCTGACCACGGGCAAGCGTTTTCCCGGAACGGCCGGAAGCGATTCTCCGGGGAATCGGCTGGCAAATTCCCGGCTGTTTCCGGCGGCTTGCACCGTTCTTATCGGGGCCCAACGGCCCGTAACCCCGGGGGCATGGCTGTTACTGTGGCATAGCTGCACCAACTAAGCCTGCAAAATGCGGGGCTTTTGAGGAGCGCTTGCAATGAAACCGGGAAAGAGGGAGGAAACAGCATACTCAATTCGGATTCCCCTGGATTGAGGTGCACCTTTAGAAAAAACGAGGGAAACGAAATGAAAAAGATCCTTCTTGCTTCGACGATCCTGGCGGGCACCGCCGGCTTCGCCGCCGCAGACACCACCAACTTCACCTTCTCGGGTTCCGCCTACACCGGCATCGCCTTCGCGATTGGCTGGGACGAACTCGCGGGCGAAGATCTCGACGGTGATGGCGTCTTCGGCGAAACCGATGTCACCATCTTCCAGCCGGAAGTGAACGTCGAATTCACCGTCGCCATGATGACGACCACCGACGGCGGCCTCGAGGCCGGCGCCGAGTTCGACATCACCGGCAACGGCGTCGAAATGGAAGACGACCACACCGAAGGCAACTTCGGCACGGTCGAGTACCAGGGTGGCCTGGGCGACGTGACCGTTTACCTGTCGGGTGAATGGGGCAAGTTCCAAGCCGAGTACGACGGCTTCAACGCCTACACGCTCCCGCTGGTCGGCTCGGGCGGCAACATCGACTTCACCTACACCAACTCGTTCGGCGACTTCGACATCGAAGT
>DQCI01000045.1:0-714 GCA_003545125.1 Paracoccaceae bacterium | reverse complement strand
TGGTACGAGTACGTGTTCGGCGCGGACAACGACGAGTACGGCGCCCAAGGTACCTACAACTTTGGTGATTACGCTGTCTGGGCTGGTGCCGAGTACCAGCAGGATATCGGTATCCCGCTCTTCACGGGCGACTGGGAAATCTGGGCCGGCGCCAGCGCCTCCATGAACGGTTTCTCGGGCGAAGTCGAAGCCTCCTACCGCCTCGACAGCGAAGAGTGGGCCTTCTACGCTGAAGTCGGCTACACGGTTGACGCCTTCTCGTTCGGCGCCTTCATCGAAGACGACGACAATGGCTTCATTGCGGACGACGACTTCGACTACGGCGTGAACGCCTCCTACGACCTCGGCGGCGGCGTGTCGGTCGATGCGGCCTACATCTTCGACCAAGACACCGGCCCCGACGGCATCGGTGTTGCGAAGGCCGGCGTGTCGATGTCCTTCTGATCCCACCAGGGATTTGGAAACAAGGAAGAGCGGGCTTCGGCCCGCTCTTTTCTTTTGCGGCACCCTGTGATCTTTCCCTGTCCCGAACCGAGGGAGAACGAACATGCCGCTTGCCGATATTCTCGACCGCATCGCCAGGGAAGAGGCCCGCGTCGGCCGCGCGCCCGGCTCGACCCGGCTTGTCGCGGTCTCGAAAGTGCAGCCGGTCGAACGGGTGGTCGCCGTGCTCGAGCAAGGCCAGCGGCTGTTCGGCGAGAACAAGGTGCAGGA
>DQCI01000241.1:7239-12352 GCA_003545125.1 Paracoccaceae bacterium | reverse complement strand
ATTCGCGCCATGACCTCACTCGACAGGTCGATCTTGTTGACCTCCACATCCTCCGGCGTTTCGAGCCACTTCGGGCTGGCTGCACGCGCCGATGCCCCGCAGATCGTGCTCCCCGGGCGTTCGATTCCCGAGATCTGGCGGCCACCGTCCCTGAGCGTGGCGCAGATCGCGGCGCGCGCACTGCCGGGCAGGGTCGCGCGGGCCAGGCTCGGGAGGATTCGCCCGTTCGCGGGGCCGGGCGGCAGAGGGGGCGGCGCGGACTCCGCGTCTTCGGTCACACAAATTCACGACCCTAATTTTGTTACGCCGTTCGTCGCCTCGCTGCCCTGATCGTTGCCGGAGGTTTGCGCGGGTCAAAAAAACCTGCGGCGCGTTAGCGCTCACCCCGGGGGCGACTTGTCACAGATCATGGCGACGGGGGAGGCAGTGGTCCAAATAGCCCCCAACCCGGCGATCGCGCTGAAGCGCGGGGCGGAGGCTCTTGCCGGGGCCGAGGAACCCGAGGAACCCATTATGATTGAATACAGAATTCACGGACGCGGGGGGCAGGGCTCCGTTGCCGCTGCCTACCTGCTTGCCGCCGCCGCTTTCGAGGCGGGGTTCACCTGCCAGGCCTTTCCGGCCTTCGGCGCCGAGCGGCGCGGGGCGCCGGTCATGGCCTTCGTGCGGATCGACGAAAAGCCGATCACGCTCAGGAGCCAGGTCCGCAGCCCGGACTTCATGATCGTGCAGGACGACACCCTGCTGCTCGATCCGAACCTCACTGCGGGGTTGAACCCCGAAGGCGCGATGCTGGTCAACAGCCGCAAGCCGGCCTCGGAATTCAAGAAATCCAAGACCCGGGTCATCGCCTTTCCGGCGACCGAGCTGGCGGTCGAGGTGATCGGCCGGCCGATCCCCAACACCGCGTTGCTCGCCGCTTTCCTCGCGCTCACCGAGCACGTGCCGCAAAAGGCGCTCGCCGCTGCGCTCAAGGGCCGGTTCGCGGGCCCGGTGCTCGAAAAGAACCTCGAACTCATCGCCAAGGCCGCCGACACGGTCGAAAAGGGCGCCTGGAAGGAGAAAGCGCATGCGTGAAGCACTGGAAGGCTCGCAAGCGATCGCGCGCGCGATATCGCTGTGCAAACCCGACGTGGTCGCCGCCTACCCGATCACACCGCAGACCCATATCGTGGAGAACCTCTCCAAGCTGGTGGCCGACGGCAACCTGCACACCGAGTTCGTGAGCGTCGAGAGCGAGTTCTCCGCCGCCTCCGTCGTGCTCGGTGCCGCCGCCGCGGGCGCCCGCGCCTATACCGCCTCGGCCTCGCAGGGCATCCTGCTGATGAGCGAGGTGATGTACAACATCTCGGGCATGCGCATTCCGCTGGTGATGACCATCGCCAACCGCGCCGTCGGCGCCCCGCTCAACATCTGGAACGACCAGTCCGACACCATGGCGGTGCGCGACGCAGGCTGGATCCAGCTGCACTGCATTTCCAATCAGGAAGCGGTCGACACCACGATCCAGGCGTTCCGGCTGGCCCAGGAAACCGAGCTGCCGGTGGCGGTGAACATGGACGGTTTCGTGCTCACCCACACGATGGAAGTGATCGACGTGCCCGCGCAGGCGGAGGTCGACAAGTATCTGCCGCCGTTCGAGTTTTCCCGCAAGCTCGACCCGGCCAACCCGGTGTCGATGGGCACGCTGGTGGACCCGAACTGGTTCTCGGAAGTGCGCCATTCGCATCATGCGGCAATGGTGAAAGCCCTGCCCAAGATCGAAGAGATCGACAAGGCCTTTGCCAAGGTCTTCGGCCGTGCCTCGGGCGGGCTCCTGACCGTCGAAGGCGACAAGAAGGCCAAGGTGGCGATCCTCGCCATGGGCTCGGTCGTGGGCACGATGATGGCTGGTCAGGACGAATTCAAAGACGAAGTCGGCTCGGCCCGGATCGTCAAGCTGCGCGCGTTCAGGCCGTTCCCAGCCAAGGCGCTGCGCGATGCGTTGAAAGGGGTCGAGAAGCTTGTGGTCATCGACCGCGCGATCTCGCCCGGTCTCGGCGGCGTGCTCGGCACCGAGGTCTCCGCGGTTCTGTCGACGATGGACAACGGACCCAAGGTCTACAACTACGCCCTCGGTCTGGGCGGGCGCGACATCCAGGCGTCGATGTACAAAGACCTTCTCAAGGCGATCGAGAATCCGAAAGCCCCGCGCTTTGCGATCTTCGACGCCGATCTCAAAAAACTGCCCCCGGAGGACAGGTAATGGCTCCACGTTCCGACAATTCAAAGCGCCTGAACGAACTCAGGATGAAACACGGGCGGCCACCCGCCGGGCCCAACGAACCCAAGGCCGCGAAGGCGGAACCGACGCTGCGCGAGCAACAGCCGCGCTTTCGCGGGCTTGAAAGCGGACACCGCGCTTGCCAGGGCTGCGGCGAAGCGCTGGCCGCCCGGCTGGTGATGGAAAGCGCCGGCCCCGACGTGATGGTGGCCAACGCCACCGGCTGCCTCGAGGTTTTCTCGACGCCGTGGCCGCAAACCGCCTGGCGGGTGCCGTGGATCCACTCGCTGTTCGAGAACGCCTCGGCTGTCGCCTCCGGCATGGAAGCGGCGATGAAAGCCAAGGGCAAGAACACCAAGGTGCTCAGCTTCGGGGGCGACGGGGCCACGTATGATATCGGCTTCCAGTCGCTGTCGGGGATGCTCGAGCGCCATCACAATGTGCTCTATGTCACCTATGACAACGAAGCCTACATGAACACCGGCATCCAACGCTCGTCGTCGACGCCGCACGCGGCTTCGACCACCACCAGCCCGGTCGGCGCCGAGCGGATGGGCAAGCGGCACCTCAAGAAGGACCTTCTGTCGATCGTTGCCGCCCACCACATCCCCTACGCGGCGTCCGCGTCGGTGGCTTATCCGGCCGATTTGCAGCGCAAGGTGCGCTACGCGATGGGGGTCGAGGGGCCGACCTTCCTGGTCATCCACTCGCCCTGTCCGCTGGGCTGGCGTCACGATTCGGCGCTGACCGTCGAGATCGCCCGGCGCGCGGTCGAATGCGGGCTGTTCCCGCTGGTGGAACTGGAACGCGGCGCACTCACCAACATCATGCCGATCCGCGACCCCAGGCCGGTCGCCGAATACCTGAAACTGCAGGGGCGCTTTGCGCATCTGTTCAAGAAGAACGACTACCGGGCGGCCGAGGAGCTCGACCATCTGCAGGCGCTCGCGGATCACAACATTGCCATCTATGGCCTGCGCGGCGAGGGGACCGACCCGGTGGATACCACCGGCGTCGCCCAGGTGAGGCGCGGCGGCCCGCTGGCGGGGAGGAACTGACATGGGTGAAATGACACGCGGCCAATATGCCGACGCCGGCACCTCGCTGGATTTCAAAACCGGCAACTGGCGCTCGACCCAGCGCCCGGTGCACGTACATGCCAAGGCGCCGTGCCACACCGCCTGCCCGGCCGGCGAGGACCAGCAGGCCTGGTTCGCGCTCCTGCAGGAGCAGAAGGTGGAAGAGGCGTGGAAATCGCTGGTATCGGCCAACCCGATGCCGGGGGTGACCGGCCGGGTCTGTCCGCATCCTTGCGAGACCGCCTGCAACCGCGTCCATGTGGACGGCGCGCTGGCGATCCACAATGTCGAGCGCTGGCTCGGCGACGAGGCGGTGCGACTGGGCTGGGATTACCCGGTGGCGGCGCCTGCGAAGGACGCCAAGACCGTGGCCATCGTCGGCGCGGGGCCGGCCGGGATCTCGGCCGCCTATCACTGCGTCCGCCTCGGTCTCAAAGCCGAGATCTTCGAGGCGCTGTCGGAGGCCGGCGGGTTGCTGCGCTCGGCGATCCCGCCGACCCGGCTGCCGCGCGGACCGCTCGACGCCGAGCTGGGCCGGATCCTCGATCTGCCCGGCATTACCCTCAACCTGCGCCAGCGGCTGGGGCGTGACGTGACGGTCGAGAGCCTCAAGGCGCAATATGCCGCCGTGCTGCTGGCGCCCGGCTGCGAGAAGGCCAAGCCCTGGAGCGTGCAAGGGGCGGTCCCCGCCGATCTGCACGAGGGGCTCGAGCTTCTGCGCGACTTCATGGACCACGGCGCGCTGCCGGACGCGGCCAAGGGCGACGTGATCGTCCATGGCGGCGGCAACACGGCGATGGACATCTGCCGGATCATGAAGCGCGCCGGCGCGAAGTCGGTCACGCTGATCACCGCCTCCGGCCTGCCCGGCCCCGACACCGCGCCCGACGACCTCATCAACGTGGTGCCGCGTGAGCTCGAGGAGGCGCTGGAAGAGGGGATCGAAGTGATCGACCACGCCACCGTCTCGCGGCTGATCATGAAGGGCTCGAAGGTGACCGGTGTGGAGATCATCGCGCTCAAGAAGGAGCCCGGCAAGGACGGGCGCAAGCGCCGGGTCGAGTTCGAGGGCACCGAACGGGTGGTCTCGGTCGACATGGTGGTGCCCTGCGTCGGCGAACAGGTCGATCCCGAAGGCTATGAAGGCCTGCTGGACGGCGCCTATTTCTGGCCGGACAACGCGGGTGGCCGGGTTGCCGAGAGGGTCTATGCACTGGGCGACGCCCGCGGCAGCCGCGGCACCGTGGCGGCAGCGATCGGTGACGGTCGGTTGGCGGCGGAAGCGGCGGCGGCAGAGCTGCGCGGCGAGGATGATCCGAGCGCGGACGATCGCTCGACGATCGGAATCGACGCGCTCAACACGGCCTATTACGCCGGTGCCAGTCGCACGCTGGTGGCCAAACTGCCGGTCAGCGAGCGCACCTTCGAAGCGGAAATCGAGGGATCGATCAGCCGGACGGAAGCGCTTGCCGAAGCACAGCGCTGCCTCAGCTGCGGCAATTGCCTGGCTTGCGACAATTGCTGGACCATGTGCCCCGACAACGCGGTGATCAAGACGGCCGAGCTTGCCATGGACGGCTCGCACTACGTCTTCGACTACGATTATTGCAAGGGCTGCGGGCTCTGCACGCATGAATGCCCGACGGGCTACATCCAGAGCGTGCCCGAGACCAACTAGGGCGGCTTCGGTTTGGAGGAATGGAGGGGCCGGGGGCGATGTCTCCCGGCCCTTTCCTTTGGGAAAGGGCGCGCCTGCGGCGGGCGGGGGGCG
>DQCI01000241.1:0-7201 GCA_003545125.1 Paracoccaceae bacterium | reverse complement strand
CGGCCCCCCCTGGGGGCCGTTTCCAAAGTGGACAAAGTCCTTTTCGGTCGACGTTGGAGATGGGCGGCGCGGGGGCGGAGCCCCCGCTACGCCCGCCGCAGGCGCAAGCGCCCGTAGGGCGCTTGTTGTGCCATATTGCGGAAGGGTCGCCCCGGGCGTCAGCCCGGGGCGAAACCGTGTCAGCCCGGCGTCAGGCCCCGCAGCCGTTCGGAACGCCGGCGCAGGAGCTCGACGGTGATGAGCAGCAGCACCGAGATCGCCACCAGGAGCGTCGCGACGGCCAGGATCGTCGGGCTGATCTGTTCGCGCAACCCGATGAACATCTGCCAGGGCAGGGTCTTCTGTTGTGCCGAGCCCACGAACAGCACCACCACCACCTCGTCGAACGAGGTGATGAAGGCAAACAGTGCCCCCGAGATCACGCCGGGCAGGATCAACGGCATCTGCACCCGGAAGAAGGTGGTGACCGGGTCGGCCCCCATCATCGCCGCGGCCCGGGTGAGCGAGCGGTCGAAGCCGACGAGCGTCGCGGTCACGGTGATGATGACGAAGGGGATGCCGAGTGCTGCGTGGCTGAGCACGACGCCCGTGTAGGTGCCGGTCAGGGTGATGGGGATTTCGAGCTTGCCGAAGGGAGTGGGGATGTAGGGGTTCGAATAGAAGAAATACATCCCCGTCGCCGAGATGATCAGCGGCACGATCATCGGCGAGATCATCACCGCCATGATGAGCCGCCGGCCGGGCACGTGGCTTTGCGACAACCCGATGGCCGCGAGCGTGCCGAGGCTCACCGAGATCAGCGTGGCGACCGGCGCGATCTTCAGCGAATTGCGCAAGGCCAGCTGCCAGTCGGAATTGCCGAAGAAGTCGCGGTAATGCTTCAGCGAATACCCCTCGGGGTCGAGCTGGAGCATGGCCGGCGTGAAGGTGAAGAAATCCTGGGCATTGAAGGAAAGCGGGATGATGACGAGGATCGGCGCGATCAGGAAGAAGAAGATCAACCCGGTGATCGTCCGGTAGCCGTAGTGCCAGGCGCGCTGGGCGGGGCTCGCATAGGGGGGGAGCTTGGCCATGGGTCAGCCTCCGAGCTTGACGTTGTCGATGCCGACGATCCGGTCGTAGACCCAGTAGAGCGCCATGACCAGCACCAGCAGCAAGGTGCCGAGCGCGGCCGCCAGGCCCCAGTTGAGCGACGACGAGATGTGGTAGGCGATCCGGTTGGAGATGAACACGCCCTTGGTGCCGCCGACAAGCTCGGGGGTGATGTAGTAGCCGATCGACAGGATGAAGACGAGGATCGAGCCAGCCCCGATCCCCGGAACCGAATTGGGGAAGTAGATCCGCCAGAAGGCCGTCCAGTCGTTCGCGCCCATCGACTTGGCGGCGCGCACGTAGCTGGGGCTGATCGTCTTCATCACCGAGAACAGCGGCAGGATCATGAAGGGCAGGAGGATATGCGTCATCGCGATGATTGTGCCGGTGGCGTTGTTGATGAGCTCGAGCCGGTTGTCGTCGGCGACGATCCCGATCCAGACCAGCACGTCGTTGATGACCCCCTGGTTCTGCAGCAGCACCTTCCAGGCCGAGGTGCGCACCAGCAGCGAGGTCCAGAACGGCAAGAGCACCAGGATCATCAGCACGTTGGCCGAGCGCAGCGGCAGGTTGGCGAGCAGGTAGGCGACCGGGTAGCCGAGCAGGATGCAGGTGCCGGTGATGACGACCGAGAGCACGATGGTGCGGATGAACAGCCGGACGTAGATCCGCTGGTTCTCGGGGCGCTGCGAGATGCCCTCGGGGGTCAGCTGCAAGTCGGCGGCGTTGAGGAAATAGCCCGGGGTGTAGCTGCTGCCATAGGTCTTGATGATGGCCCAGACCTGCGGGTCGGCCCAGCCCTTGTTGGCACCGGCGAATTGGCCCGCGAGCGAGACCGGCTCCCAGCCGGAGACATTGACGTCGGGCATGTCGGCCGGGCGCGAGCCGTTTGCGAGGTCGCGGTAGAGCGCGGTGGTGACGAAATCGGGGATCTCGGTCTCGGCCGCCAGCTTGCCCTTGGTGTCCATCAGCATGGTGGCCCAGGCGTCATAGGTGTCGGCGGTCAGCGGCAGCGCTTGCCGCGTGGCCGCGCCGGCCATCCAGGTCGCCCAGGCAGCGGGGTCCTCGAAGGCCGGATCGGCCTCGACGAAGGCGTCGGCATAGGCGTCGGTGTCGAACTTTCCCACCTTGCGGCCCGTCGAACGGAAGAGCGAAGAGAGTCCGGAGCTTTCGTAGTTGAGGCGGGCGCCGAGTTTGGTGTGGGTCTTGTAACCCACAGCAAGCGCGAAATCGGTGTAGAAGGCCTCGAAGACCTGCTCGTCGGGGGGCGCGCCGGCGCCGGCCTCCCAGGCCTCGAGCGCGTCGATGGTGCGCGGGATCGTTTCCGGTACACTCTGGTTTTCGACCGAGCGCACCAGCATGTCGAAGATCGGGGCGATGAAGGTCAGGAGAATGAACAAAAACAGCGGCGCGATCAGCAAGAGCGCGCGGATCTTCTGGCGCCTCAGCGCAAGCCGCAGACTCTTCTTGAGGCTGGTGCCGTCGGCGGTGGTGATCGGCCCGTCGGTCAGGTTGGCGTCGCTCATCTGGTGTCCGTTCCCCGTCTGTCGTCCGGCGTGACCGCGGCCCGATTTCCCGGGCCGCGGTCGGTGTCATCCCGGCCGGTTACTGGGCCAGCCAAGCCTGGAACTTGGCGTCCAGGTCGTCGCGGTAGTCGGCCCAGAAGTCGAAGTTGTAGAGCACGGCGGTCTGCGAGTTCGCCGGGTCGGTCGGCATATGCGGCGCCATGTCGATGCCGAGCTCGGCGTGCTGGCCGACCAGTGGCGCCGAGGAGGCACGCGCCGGGCCATAGGAGATGTATTTCGCCTGGTCGGCGAGGCGCTGGGTATCGGTGGCGAAGTAGATGAAGTCCAGCGCGCGGGCCTGACGCTCTTCGGAGAGGCCGGCGGGGATGATCCAGCCGTCGAGGTCGAACACCTGGTAATCCCACAGCATCCCGACCGGCTGGTTCTGCTCTTCGATCACCGAGAACAGGCGGCCATTGTAGGTCGAGCCCATCACCACTTCACCGTCGGCGAGCAGCTGCGGGGTTTCGGCCCCGGCCGACCACCAGATCACGTCGTCCTTGATGGTGGCGAGCTTGGCGAAGGCGCGGTCCTGGCCCTCGTCGGTCGCCAGCACGTCATAGACTTCGTCCGCGGCGACGCCGTCGCACACGAGCGCCCATTCCATGTTGTTGAGCGGGCGCTTCTCGAGCGAGCGCTTGCCCGGGTAGGCCTCGGTGTCGAACAGCGCGCAGACGTCGGTCGGCGGCGTGTCGCCGACCATGTCGGTGCGGTAGCCAATGGTGGTCGAGTAGACGATCTGCGGGATGAAGCATTCGCTGATCAGGAGGTCGCCGAAATCGTCGGCGGCCGAGGTACCGTCGGGCGCCGGCGCGAGCTGGGTATCGGGGTCGATCTCTATCGCGAGGCCTTCGTCGCACAGCCGCATTGCGTCGGCGGCAACCACGTCGACCACATCCCAGGTGACGTTGCCGGCTTCGTTCATCGCGCGCAGTTTGGCAACCGCCTCGTTCGAGCTTTCATCCCAGACCACGTTCACGTCCGGGTTGTTGGCCACGTAGGGTTCGGCGTAGGCCTTGAGCTGGCTGCCTTGATAGGCGCCGCCCCAGGACACGATCGTCATGTCATCCGCCATCGCGGCGCCGGCGGTGACGGTGAGCACAGTAGTTGCGAGCAGTTTGGTCGTCAGATTCATGTGGGTCTCCCTGTCTGTTATCCCGGTCATTGATTTGGTAGGGCCTTCCCCCGGGCCGGGAAGGCCGCGACATCGGCGGCTGTCAGGCGTCGAGCGCGCGGCAGTCTTCCGGCATCCATCCGATTTCGATCTGTTGCCCGGGCTTGAGCCGGGGCTGGTCGGGGGCGTTGCGGGTCTTGACGATGAACTCGTCGTTTCCGGCGACCCTGAGACGGGTGCGGAAGATGTCGCCCATGTAGATGAACTCGAGCACTTCGGCGTGCAGCGTATGCGCGTCCGGGGTCATGCGGTCCTTGTTGAACTCCACCCGTTCGGGACGGATCGAAACCCTCGTCTTGTCGCCGACCTTGTGGACGTTAACCGGTTTGGCGTCGAACACCTCTCCGTCGTCGAGCCGGATGACGCAGAGCTGATCGCTTTTTATCTCGACAACTTCGCCGACCAACGTGTTGTTTTCTCCAATGAAACCGGCCACGAAGCTGTTCTTGGGCTCCTCGTAGAGCACGTCCGGCGCGTCGAGCTGCTGGATGCGCCCGTCGTCGAACACCGCAACCCGGTCCGACATCGTCAGCGCCTCGGTCTGGTCGTGGGTGACGTAGACAGTGGTGATGCCGAGCTCGTGGGCGAGGCGGGTGATCTCGAACTGCATGTGCTCGCGCAGCTGCTTGTCGAGCGCGCCGAGGGGTTCGTCCATCAGCACCAGCTCGGGTTGGAATACCAGCGCGCGGGCCAGCGCCACACGCTGCTGCTGGCCGCCCGAAAGCTGGGCCGGACGGCGCGACCCGAAGTCGCCCATCTGCACCATGTCGAGCGCGCGCTGGACCTTGGTCTCGCGCTCGGATTTGTCGAGCTTGCGCACTTCGAGCGGGAAGGCGAGGTTCTCGGCCACCGTCATGTGCGGAAACAGCGCGTAGTTCTGAAACACCATGCCGATGCCGCGTTTGTGCGGTGGGATGTGGTTGATCGAGCGGCCGCCGATGCGGATGTCGCCGTGGGTGGCGGTCTCGAAGCCCGCCAACATCATCAGGCAGGTGGTCTTGCCCGAGCCCGATGGCCCCAGCATGGTCAGAAACTCGCCCTTCGGCATCGCGAGGTTGAGGTCTTTGACGACGAGCACCTCGCCGTCATAGCTCTTCTGCACGCGTTCGAACTCGACGAAGTGGTCGGTGTCGGACAAAGCGTTTTCTCCCTGTCGGGCCGTTCTATCCACATGAACCGCGGGGTTCCGGCAGAGCCGGCCTGCAGACACGCGCGACGAACGTCCTCGTTTTCGTGGTCCCCGTCACCCAAGGAGCGGGGGCTGACGCACAAAGTACCGCCCTTTGTGAGGATTGCATCAACTATTTGCAGCGCGCCGTGGGAATGGGCGGATTTGTGGGCGGGAACACCCGTGCCGCGGACAAGTCACAGACAAGGGCCGGCCCGCAAGCTGCTGAACGCGCAGGATAATCTGGAAATCATCTTTGACTCGGGCAGTCTTTAGAGAAGGACCCAATGGAGCGGGCGAAGAGATTCGAACTCTCGACCCTTACCTTGGCAAGGTAATGCTCTACCCCTGAGCTACGCCCGCATCCTTGGGTGAGGCGTGAAATAGGCAATCGTGCCGGGGGCTGCAAGGGAAAAATCGGGGCTGGGACGAGATTTTTCGCGGGGCAGGTGCGGGGTCGGCGCGACGCTGGCGCGTGCCGGGTGGGCACGCAAGGATCATGGAGAGGCGCTGCCTCGGTCAGCGCCAGGTGGCGGGCTGGGGGTCTTCGCTCAGGAGCGCGCGGACCCGGGCGGCCTGGTCCTCGGGCATGGTCTCGAGCAGCACCCGCGTGGTGTAGTGGCCGAACAGCCTGCCCGCGTCGCCCGCGAGGCCCGAATCGGCGATCAAATCTTCGTCAAAGGTCACTTTGTCGCCGGCGGCGAGCCCGGCGAGGTACACCGGCTCGTTGGCGAGGATGGCGGTGAGCTGCTTGCCCGCGCGGGCCGCGTTCGCGATCCAGATGATTTCCTCGCCGTCCTCGACCGGGAAGGCGACCTTGAGGATGAGCGCCGGGTGGGCCTTGCCGTCCGCGTCGATCACGGCGTCGAAGACCCGGGGCAGGTGGCTCTGCGCGGTCTCGATGGCCGCCGCCATGGCGGCCTCGTCCGCGACGATCACCACGCTTTCGGCAGATGCCGGGGGCGCGGCGAGGGTGAGGCTGAAGGCGAGCGCGATGCTTTGGGCGATGCGGGCGAAAAGTGTCATCGGGTGTCCTCAACGGCTGCGGGTTGGCGCGATCCTGCCCGGGGGCTCCCGAGGGGGCAAGGCGACAGGCCGCGCCCCGGGGGGACGATGCGCCGCAGGGCGATTTGCCCGGGCCGGGCTAAACCGGTATCAACGTTTCCAGCTTCAGTTCCCAGTCCCCAGTTCCCAATCTTCGGGCCGTCTGGCCCCTCAGGAAAGTCGGATCATGACCCAGATTACCATTCTCGGCAGCGGCTTCGGCGCGCTCACCGCGGTGCGCGAGATTCGCAAGAAGAAACTCGACGCCGACATCACCGTGGTCTCGCCCAGAAACCACCTCACCTACCTGCCGAGCCTGATCTGGATGCCGTCGGGTATCCGCAAAGCGGCCGACCTGGACATCGACCTCAGCCGGTTCTTCGCCCGGGAGCGGGTGAGCTGGCACGAGGGCCGGGTCGCCAGCCTGCGCGATGGTGGGCGGGTGGTCGAGACGGAAGCGGGTGAGGTTCTGACCAACGACTATCTGGTGATCGCGACCGGCGGGCGGTATCTCAAGAAGATGCCGGGCCTGGCCGAGCATGCGGTCATCCCCTGCGAGGGGATCGCGATGGGCCAGCGGGTGCACGACCGGCTGGCGGAGATGGAAGGCGGCACTGTGACGCTGGGGTTCGGGACCAACCCGAAGGAGCCGTCCGCGGTGCGGGGCGGGCCGATGTTCGAGTTCCTGTTCGGGATCGACACGATGCTGCGCCAGCAGGGCCGGCGCGACAAGTTCAAGCTGGTGTTCTTCAACGGTTCCGACCGGCCCGGCCAGCGGCTGGGCGAGAAATCGGTCGACCGGTTGCTCGGCGAGATGCGCAGGCGGGATATCGACATCCGGATCGGGGCGAAGCCTGTACGGATGGAGGCCGACAAAGTGGTGACCGAGCGCGAGGAGATCGCGACCGGCCTCATCCTGTTCATGCCCGGCCTCACCGGGCCGCTCTGGCTCGACAACACCGCGTTGCCGCGCTCAATCGGCGGCTTTGTCCAGGCGGACGAGAAATCGCGGGTGGTGGGCGCCGACTGGGCGGGCACCTATGTGGTCGGCGACACCGGCTCCTATCCGGGACCAGCGTGGCTTGCGAAACAGGCACACCAGGCGGATCTTCAGGCCGAGGCGGCGGTGGCCAACATCGCCGACCAGATCGCGGGCCG
>DQCI01000278.1 GCA_003545125.1 Paracoccaceae bacterium | reverse complement strand
CCCCCGGCAGAACCGGTCGCGGCCGTCGCGCCCGCAGCCGAACCCGCGCTGACCGATGCATCGCCGCTGCCCGCGGTGCCGCTCGACCCCGAAGCGCCGCCTGCCGCGCTGGACCCCGCCGCCATGGCCGCGGCGGCGCTCGCGGCAGACCCGACCCCCGACCCGGCCGCCGAACCGCCTGCCGCGCCGGCCGGCCCGGTCGCGCCCGCCCCGCAAGCCGCCGTGGCAGCGACGGCGGAACCGGCAGCAGGTCCGACGCCCGACCCCGCCCCTGAAACGGCCACCCTGGAAGCGGACGCTGCACCCGTGGCGGCCGACGTCGCCGCGGTCACCCCGCTTGCCGCGGCCGAACCGGATATCGCCCCGGTGGTGGACCTCCCGTCGAACCTGCGCCCGCTGCCGCGACCGCTCCGGACACTGGACCCGGTGCCGCTGCCCGATCTCGCTGCGATCGCACCTGCGCCAGAACCGGCGGCGCTGCCCGTCGAAGACCCCACCCCGGTGCAATCGGCAACCGTAGCGCCACCCGAGGACTTGGCCAAAACCGCCAGCGACGGCGCCGATATCGTCGCGGCGCCGCTGCCCGAACCGGAACCCGAGCCCGAACCGGTCGTGCCGACGCTTCCAGACGAGCCCCAGGGCGTGCTCTACGTGTCGTCGTCCGGCGTTGCCGTGCGCGCCGGTCCTTCGGCTGACGACCGGGCAATCGACGAGATGCCACGCGGCAGCGCTGTGGTCGATCTCGGCGGCAAGGGTGACGGTTGGCGGATGATCCTGCTGCCCAACGGCGCCGCCGGATACATCTCCGACGCCCAGCTTTCGCTCGCCCCGGGACAATAGCGCGGCGCACGCCCTTCCACGGCGCCGCCGCGCCCCAACCCCGGCCCCAATCCGACCCGAATCCGGCAGGAGACCGCATGTCGCAGAAATCCATTCTCATCACCGGCTGCTCGTCGGGGATCGGCTATGACGCCGCGCACGCGCTCAAGGCCCGTGGCTGGCAGGTGTTCGCCACCGCGCGCAAACCCGAGGACGTAGAGCGGTTGATGTCCGAAGGTCTCGAGAGCATGCCGCTCGACCATGCCGACCCGGACACGATCCGTACCGCCCTCGCCGAGGCCACCGCGCGCACCGGCGGCACGCTCGATGCGATCTTCGCCAACGGGGCCCACGGGCTGCCGGCCGCGACCGAGGACCTGCCCACCGAGGCCCTGCGCGAGATGTTCGAGGCCAATTTCTTCGGCGTCCACGAGCTCACCCGGCAGGTGCTGGCGATCATGCGGGCCCAGGGTCATGGCCGGATCGTATTCAACTCCTCGGGCTTCGGGTTCACCGCCTTCCCCTGGCGGGCGGCCTATGTGGCGACCAAGTTCGCCCTGGAAGGCTATGCCGACACGCTGCGTCTCGAGTTTCACGGCACGGATATCCATTCGGTGCTGATCGAGCCCGGGCCCATCGGCACCGATTTCCGGGTGAAATCGCAGCCGCATTTCGAACGCTGGATCGACTGGGAGGCCTCGCCGCGCCGCACCGCCTATGAACGGGATGTACTGCCCCGGCTGTACGATCAAAGCGGCCGCGGCGACCGGTTTCAGCTGCCGCCAGCGGCGGTGACCAAGGCGCTCGTCCATGCCCTGGAAGCGCGCCGCCCGAGGGCCCGCTACCCGGTCACCGTCCCGACCCGGGTCGCCGCGGTGCTCAAGCGGCTGCTGCCGACGCGCACCTTCGACAGCATCATCACACGGTTCTGAAGACCGGCGGCGGGAATGGCGAGCAATGCCGGAAGACGCCGCGCGGGCCGGGGGCACCCGGGTCCGACGGTCAACGATGCGGCAAAACCGACATCCCGTAACCCTTTGAAAAAACACACCGCGCGCCCACAGACACACCACGCCCCCAGGCGCCCAGGGTCGCGGTCGCGGGAGGCGGAGGGACCGGTGGGTGGGAAGGTGCGGCCAAACCGGGAGTGCGGCGCTATCGCGGACCACCTTTCTCCCCCTCGCAATCCCCGCCGCAACCCGTTACCAACGTCGAAACCCAAAGCAACCCCGGGGGACCCATGTTCCAGGATCCGCTCCTCATACTCGTGCTCATCGCGGTCGGCATCACCACGGTGATCCTGTTCACCGGCATCGGCGGCTTCGCCCGTGGCGGCAATTTCAACCGGAAATACGCCAACAAGGTGATGCGGGCACGGATCGTGGCCCAGGCCATCGCCATCGCGCTCATCCTGCTCTACGTCTACCTGCGCCGCGGAGGCTGACCATGGTCGTGCTGAACAAGATCTACACCCGCACCGGCGACGGCGGCGACACCGCGCTCGGCAACATGAGCCGGGCGCCCAAGCACGCCGAACGGGTTGAGGCCTATGGCACGGTCGATGAGCTGAATGCGGTGCTTGGCATCGCCCGCCTCTCGGCCAATCCGGACATCGACGCAGACCTGGCGCGCATCCAGAACGACCTCTTCGACCTCGGCGCCGATTTGTCGCGGCCCAACATCGCGGGTGACGCCGATGTCGGCTACCCGGTGCTGCGTTTGGTCGACGCGCAGGTCGACCGGCTGGAGACGGAAATCGATGCGATGACCGCGGTCCTGGAGCCATTGAAGAGCTTCATCCTGCCGGGCGGGTCGCCGTTGTCGGCGCATCTGCACCACGCCCGTACCGTGGCCCGGCGGGCCGAACGTTACGCCACCAGGCTTGCCGAAGTCGAGCCCGGCGACGTGAACCCGGCTGCCATCCGCTACCTCAACCGCCTTTCCGACTGGCTCTTCTGCGCCGCCCGCATGGCCAATGACGACGGGCGCGCGGATGTGCTCTGGGTGCCGGGCGCGAATCGCTGAGCCGGACCCGGGAAGCCTAGTCCAGCGGTTGCCACAACTCGATCGGGTTGCCTTCCGGGTCGTGGATCCGGGCGAACCGCCCAATTCCGTCCATGGCCTGCTCATCGCTCACCTCGATGCCCGCAGCGCGAAGCTCGGTCAGCATCGCGTCGAGGTCGGAGACACGGAAGTTGAGCATGAAGGGCCGGTCGGCCGCGAAATAGTCGGTATCCGCCGCGAACGGTGCGAAGACCGTCGGGCCGGCCGCCTGCATCCAGACCGGTGTGTCCATGTCGGTCGGCGCCGGATTGATCCCGAGGTGGGTGTCGTACCAGGTCGCCAGGGCCTTCGGGTCCCGCGCCCGGAAAAAGAACCCGCCGACCCCCGTCACCTTCGTGCGCGCCATCATCTTTCCTCCCCAGATCCAACTGTGGCGCCAGCATAGCCGGACGGCACAGAAACAGACCGGTCACGTTGGCGTGTGCCGATCCGAACCGCCGGTTCGGGCCGCCCTGCGCAGGGCCGGGCCGGTGGACCACGGCCCGGAGGCCCTGCCCCCGCATAGTGTGAGAACCGGCTAGGTGGGCGCGACCGGCACCCAGATCTCGTAGAGCATCTTGCCGTCCTCGGGCGTATCGTCGTGCGGATAGCGCTCGAACACGGCGCCCGCGCGGTGCGCAAAGGGCGCAGAAGGCAGCCAGCCGGCAAAGATTGCGTCGAACCGCGCCGGCAAGTCCGTGATCGGTGTGCGCTGGCGAAACACCGCGTAGGTCCCGGCAGTCGCCTCGATCACGCAGAACCCGTCCGGCCGCAACCCGGGCACCGGCACTTCGACGGCGACTGCGTAGCGGAACGTGCCGTCGGGCTTTGCGTCCAGCGAAAGACCGTAGAGCGCGCCTTTGACCTCGCCTCCGATACCGTCGCGCGCCGCGGCGAACCGGTCGTAGAGTGCGGGGATCTCGCCGCGCCGGGTCATGTCGAAGGTCTCCGCGAGCCCGACGAATGTCTGGCCGTCGCTGTCGACGATTTCGGGATCGGGCAGGTCGGTCATGGCAAGCCTCCGACCGCCAGAATGCCAGAACCCCAAGCGCCCGGGAAGCGTTATCGCTAACGCCGCGGATGCGGCAAAAAACGCAGGCGGCCCGCGCAACAATATGTCGGTTTTGCATTGTTCTGCGGGTGCAAAGGCCGCTAAACACACCCCCAGACTGTCCACCCGCCGCCAACCCGGCGGGCTTGCCAATGGGAGTGACACGCCAATGAAGGTGCTTGTGCCTGTGAAGCGCGTGATCGACTACAACGTGAAGGTCCGCGTCAAGGCGGATGGATCCGGGGTCGATCTTGCCAATGTGAAAATGTCGATGAACCCCTTCGACGAGATCGCTGTCGAACAGGCGATCCGACTGAAGGAAGCCGGCAAGGCGGACGAGGTCGTGCTGGTCTCGGTCGGCGTGAAACAGGCGCAGGAGACCATCCGCAACGGCCTCGCCATGGGCGCCGACCGCGGCGTGCTGGTCATCGCCGCCGAAGATGTGCACACCGACATCGAGCCGCTGGCGGTCGCCAAGATCCTCAAGGCCGTGGTCAACGAAGAGCAGCCCGGCCTCGTCATCATGGGCAAACAGGCGATCGACAACGACATGAACGCCACCGGCCAGATGCTGGCCGCGCTGATGGGCTGGGCGCAGGCGACCTTCGTCTCGGAGCTCGATGTGGACGGCGACGCCGCCAGCGTCACCCGTGAGGTGGACGGCGGGTTGCAGACCATCAAGGTCAAACTGCCCGCCGTGGTCACGGCTGACTTGCGCCTCAACGAGCCGCGGTACGCGAGCCTGCCGAACATCATGAAGGCGAAGAAGAAGCCGATCGACGAGAAGTCGGCGGCCGATCTCGGCGTCGACGTGACACCGCGCCTCGAGATCGTGAAGACGACCGAACCCGCCGAACGCAAGGCTGGCGAGATCGTCGGCTCGGTCGACGCGCTGGTCACGAAACTCAAAGACGCGGGGGCAATCTGATGGCCGTTCTTCTTCTTGCCGAAACTGCCGGCCACGACCTTCACCTCGACGCGACCGCCAAGGCGCTGACCGCGGCCAAGGCGATGGGCGGTGACGTCACCATCCTGGTCT
This sequence comes from Paracoccaceae bacterium, assembly GCA_003545125.1. GTDB lineage: Bacteria > Pseudomonadota > Alphaproteobacteria > Rhodobacterales > Rhodobacteraceae > Sinisalibacter. The sequence continues at coordinate 5,749 of DQCI01000278.1, read as the reverse complement.
GCGGGTCCAGATCCGCCGCCGACGAGGCCGCCACGCTCGACGGTGTCGCCAAGGTGCTGGTATCCGAGGATGCCATCTACGCGAACGCGCTGGCCGAGCCGGTGGCCGATCTCGTCGTCTCGCTGGCGGGCGATTACAGCCACATCGTGGCGCCGGCCACGGCAGATGCCAAGAACGTGCTGCCGCGGGTCGCGGCTCTGCTCGACGTGATGGTGGTTTCCGACATCTCCGCCGCGCTTGGACCCGACACGTTCGAGCGCCCGGTCTATGCCGGCAACGCGATCCAGGTGGTGAAGTCGGTCGATGCGACCAAGGTCGTCTCGGTGCGCACCGCGACCTTCGAGGCCGCCGCCACCGGTGGCGCGGCCCCGGTCGAGACCGTTGCAGCCGCGCGCGACCCAGGCCTCTCGGAATGGGTGAAGGACGATGTGCACGCCTCCGACCGGCCCGAGCTTACCTCCGCCGGCATCGTCGTGTCGGGTGGCCGCGGCGTGGGGTCGGAAGAGGATTTCGCCCTGATCGAGAAGCTTGCCGACAAGCTCGGCGCCGCTGTCGGTGCCTCGCGGGCTGCGGTGGACGCAGGGTTTGCGCCCAACGACTGGCAGGTCGGACAGACCGGCAAGGTCGTGGCACCCGAGCTCTATGTCGCGGTCGGCATCTCGGGGGCGATCCAGCACCTCGCGGGGATGAAGGATTCCAAGATCATCGTCGCCATCAACAAGGACGAAGAGGCGCCGATCTTCCAGGTCGCCGATTACGGCCTGGTCGCAGACCTGTTCGAGGCCTTGCCGGAGCTGACCGACAAGCTCTGAGCCGGCGCACCCCGGACCGCGAAAGGCCCGCCGACACCGGCGGGCCTTTTGCTTTCTGTCTCAGACCGCGCGCCCGACACCATCAGCCGATCGCGTCGAGCACCGGTGCAAGCGCCTCGGCCGCCCTTTCGTGGGCCACCGTCCCCAACATGCCGCGCGCCGCGGGGGCTTCCATTTCCGAATACACCAGACCCGCGAAGCCGTCCTCGATTGCTCGCGCATCGATCACCACTTCGACGGTGGCGGCCGCGTAGGGCATGACTTCGTGCAGCATCTGCCGGTCGACGAACAGCGGGTCGCTCCCCTCTGCCGTGCAGGAGGTCACGTCGTCGGGCGAATGGTCGGCGAGCCACAACAGGACCACCGGGCTCTCGATCCTTGACACCAGCATCTTCATCCGGGCGACCCAAGCCTCCTTGAGCTCCTGCTCGACCATGACGAACTTGTCTTCGCTGATGTCCTTGAGCCGGCCCAGCAGGTGACGGGTGAAGTTGAACTCGGTGAAGTCTACTTCCCGGTAGATCGTCTTGAGCAGGCTCGACGCCCGCAGGAAGCGGTCGTTGCGGCGCGGGTGCACGGCGTAGAACCGGTTCGACATGTTCTGCGCGCCGGAGACCTGCAACACCGTCGCAGCGGCGCCGCCACAGGCATCCAACACGGTCTGGTCACCGGAATAGACATCTATGCCTGCGTTCATGTTCCCCAGGTTGACCACCTTGGTGCCCGAAATCTCTTCGGCCAGGTTCGCAAAGGGCCGCGCCACGAACTTGCCATACGCCTCGGTCCCGCCAAGGACGGCGTAATAACGCCCGTCCAGCCGCCGACGCGGCCCACGGAAGGTCAGCTTGGATTTACCGTAGCGGCACGGAAAATAGTCGAGGGCGCCTTCGCCCAGGTTGTCGTAGATCATCCACCCATTCCTTCTCTTACCCAAAGCAAAGACTTGCAGACAAAGTTTGCCAAAAGGCTAAACCGAAAACTTGAACGATCCCGCCCGCTGCGGGTCGGGTCTCGACAGACCAATACGCCTTGCCTCGCGCGACAGGGCACCGGGGAATGCTGCAACTGCAAAATTCTCCGCCTAGACCATTCCCACCCTTCCCCGTTTTGCTCTATGGTCGCGCAAACAGGTGAGGGAACATGCGAATGGCAATCGAGACGATCGGGGTCGTGGGCGCAGGCCAGATGGGCAACGGCATTGCCCACGTGATGGCGCTGTCAGGCTACAACGTGCTCCTCAACGACATCGACCAGGGCGCGCTCGATGCCGCGACCGAGACGATCCGGCACAACCTCGACCGTCAGGTCACGCGCGGGAAGATCAGCGAGGCCGAACGCGACGAAACGCTCGCGCGGATCTCGACGACGCTGGAGATCGCCGATCTCGGCACCACCGACCTGGTGGTGGAAGCCGCCACCGAGGACGAGCGGGTCAAGGAGAAGATCTTCGCAAGCCTGCTGCCGCATCTGAAGCCGGAGACGATCCTCACCTCCAACACCTCATCAATCTCGATCACCCGGCTCGCGAGCCGTACCGACCGGCCCGAAAAGTTCATGGGTTTCCACTTCATGAATCCGGTCCCGGTGATGCAGCTCGTCGAGCTGATCCGCGGCATCGCCACCGACGCCGAGACCTATGACACCTGCCTTGCCGTCGTGCAAAGCCTCGGCAAGACAGCCTCGCCGGCCGAGGATTTCCCGGCCTTCATCGTCAACCGCATCCTGGTGCCGATGATCAACGAAGCGGTCTACACGCTGTACGAGGGCGTGGGGTCGGTGCAGTCGATCGACCAGGCGATGAAGCTGGGCGCGAACCACCCGATGGGGCCGTTCGAACTGGCCGATTTCATCGGTCTCGACACCTGTCTCGCGATCATGAACGTGCTCTACGACGGGCTGGCCGACACCAAGTACCGCCCCTGCCCGCTGCTTACGAAATACGTCGATGCCGGCTGGCTCGGGCGCAAGACAGGTCGCGGGTTCTATGACTACCGGGGCGAGACGCCGGTGCCGACGCGCTGATCGGAGCGCTGGCAGACGGCGTTTCGAAACGCCGTGGGACGCGGGCGCGCGCCCGCGTGAAAAGCCGCTTGCAAGCGGCTTCGCCCGCCGGATAGCTCAGTCTTCCAGTGACAGCGTGTGTTCCCTGGCCCAGGCGATCCAGCCGCGCGGGTCGGTCATCAAGCTTTCCATCTGCGCCTCGGTGAACGGCGTGCCGATCACCGGGCCATGCGGCTTGTTGCAGACATGGACGACCTCGTGCAGCAGCATCGCCTGCCGGAACGTCGCCGATATCCGGTTGGCGATGTGATATGTGCGCGAGTTATGGCCGCGGAAACGGATCGGCACCACGGTCGCCCCGGAGCGGCGGATCAACTGCGCGGTGAACACGTTCCATTCCGCCTCGACGACCGGGCCGAATGCCGTTTGCGAAGTTGCCACCACGCCCGAGGGGAAGATGCAGATGAGCCCGCCCGCTTTCAGCTTGTCCATCGCCTTTGCGCGCATCTCGACGCTCTTCTTCTGCACATCCTTGTCGTACGGAAAAGGCACCGGGATCAGGTAGGAGGAGGCCGCCTCGTCGAGCCCGGTGAGCACTTCGCGGGTCAGGATCTGGAAATCGGGCCGGACCCGGGCGATCAGCTCCGCCATCACCATACCGTCGACCAGCCCGTGCGGGTGGTTGGCCACGACCACCACCGGCCCTTGCTTCGGAATGTTGCCGAATTGCTCAGCCGGCGTGGTGATCTCGATGCCCATGACATCCAGCGCCGCGCCCCAGAACTCGAGCCCTTCTGCCCCGCCGCGGCGTTCGAACTCGCGCACCATGCGCACCAGGCTGGGCTTTCCGGTCAGCCATTCCACCGCCTTGATGAAGAACGCCTGGAAACCGTTCTCGAACGAATTCGCGTAGGTCAGATCCCGTTTGTCGTATTTCGGCGGGTCCGAAGCCCCGGCCCGGGTCAGACCAGTGAGCGAAGCCATGGCTCAGAATCCTTCTCCGAACTTGTCGACCACGAGGGCCTCGAGCGCATCCATGAGCTTCTGCGCGTCCGGGCCGGAAGTTTCAACCTCGATCTGGGTTCCATAGGAGGCGGCGAGCATGAGCAGGCCCATGATGGAATCGCCGTCCGTCTCCATCCCGTCCTTGCCGACACGGGCCTCGGCATCGAATTGTTCCACGGTTTCGACGAACTTGGCCGAGGCGCGGGCGTGCAGGCCCTTGTCGTTGACGATCTTCATCTGGCGCGACACCGTCTCGACCATGCTCATTCTCTCCCCCCGGGCTTGCCGTCGATGACGTCGATATACTTGCGTCCCGCCGCCATTGCCGCTTTCGTCGCGGTTTCGACGTTTCCTTCGCGGCTTTTCGCCAGTTTCACCAGCATCGGCAGGTTGGCGCCATAGAGGATCTTCCTGTCGCTGTCGGCGCAGGCGGGAAGGGACAGATTGGACGGAGAGGAGCCGAACATGTCGACCACCACGATCACGCCATCGCCGGTGTCGACCGCATCGGCCGCGTCGATGATCTCGGCCGCTTTGCGCGCCTTGTCGAAATTGGCCGCAATGGCAATCGCGCGGACATGTTTCAGCGGTCCCACGACGTGCTCAACGGCCGCGAGGTATTCCGCGGCCAGCCCGCCATGCGCGACGATAACGATCCCGATCACCCGGGTCTTCCCCCCGTCTCTCCCTTAATGGTCGCGCCCTGTGCCAACGCGCTGTCCACTTCACGATGCCTAGTTGACACCTGCCAGCCAGCCGCCGCAAGGGTCTTGGAAAGGCTTTCTGCGAGTGCGACCGAACGGTGACGCCCGCCGGTGCAGCCGAATCCGATCGACAGGTGAGACTTGCCCTCTTCGGCGTAGGCCGGCATCAGGAAAGAGACCAGACCGGTGACCCGTTCATAGAATTCCGCGTAGCGCGGGTCGCCGGCGACATGCGCGGCGACTGTGGGATCGCGCCCGGTCAGTGGGCGCAGCTCCGGCACCCAATGCGGATTGCGCAGAAACCGGACGTCGAAGGCGAGATCGAGGCCGCGCGGCATGCCGCGTTTGTACGAGAAGCTCTGCACCGTGACCTGCAGCGCGTCGCGGCTGCCGATCCCGAGCCAGCGCTGGATCTCGGCTTTCAGCTCATGCACCGTCAGATCGGAGGTATCCACCAGCACGTCGGCCCGGGCGCGCACCGGGATCAGCAAGCCGATCTCGCGTTCGATCCCGCGGATCGGGCTTTCGTCGGGGCTGAGCGGGTGGCGGCGGCGGGTTTCCGAATAGCGCTGCGCCAGCACTTCCGCGCGGCAATCGAGGAACAGGAACTCGACGTCGACATCGGGGTCTGCGACCAGCGCATCGACCGTTTCCACCATCGCCTGCGCCGAGAACCCCTGGGTGCGCACGTCGATGCCGAGCGCGAGCGGATGATCGAGCCGCCCCCCGGACAAGAGCCGCGGGATCAGACGCAACGGCAGATTGTCGATCACCTCGTAGCCGAAATCCTCCAGCGCCCGGATCGCCGTCGTGCGGCCCGCCCCGGACGCGCCCGAGACCAGCACGACATGTTGCGAGGCGCCGTTGGCGTTCGCGCGTACTGCCGCTCCGGGCGCGGCTTCTGTTACAGGTTCATCCGTCATGCCACCAACCGCCTTTGGACAAGGCGATTATGGACCCCGCGAAGTGCGGGCCGTCAACCCTGAGAAGGTAACGGATGCGTTGGCCCAGGACGTCGCGCGTGGCCGGCTGGGGCAAGCGCGCGGGCTCGATGGCCCCCATGTCGACGATCAGCCGCAGCGGTGCGGCGGCCGTGGAGGGGACCTGGATGAGCCCGACGCCACGCGCCTCGATAACGCCTTCGAGCCGCTCGGGGGCGATGAGCCAGGGCCAGCCGTCGCGCGCCACGATCCGGGTGCGATCATCGGCCACAAGGCGCGCGCCGAG
>DQCI01000010.1:11841-13125 GCA_003545125.1 Paracoccaceae bacterium | reverse complement strand
CCGGGGCCAAGGTGGCGCTGGCGGAGGAATACCGCATGGGCGGCACCTGCGTGATCCGGGGCTGCGTGCCGAAAAAGCTGATGGTCCTCGCCTCGACCTACGGCCCGGCGGCCGAAGAGGCGCGCGGATATGGCTGGGACTACGAGGGCGGCAGCTTCAACTGGGAGAAGTTCCGCCCGAAGCTGGCCGCCGAGCTCGACCGGCTGGAAGGCATCTACCGCAGCAACCTCGGCAAGGCCGGTGTGACCGAATACAACGCCCGCGCCACGGTGAAGGACGCGCACAGGGTCGCGCTGTCCACCGGCGAGGAGGTGACCGCCAAGCACATCCTGCTGGCGATGGGCGGCACACCTTACGTGCCGCAGTTCGACGGTTGCGATCTGGCGATCACCTCCAATGACATCTTCTCGCTCGACACGTTCCCGAAGCGCATCCTGATCGTTGGCGGTGGCTATATCGCGTGCGAATTCGCCACGATTTTCCAGGGGCTTGGGGCGCAGGTGGCGCAGTGGTACCGGGGCGCGCAGATCCTGCGCGGCTTCGACGACGAGGTGCGCGGGCATCTTGCCGAGCTGATCCGTGGTCACGGGGTCGATCTGCATGTCGGCGCCGAGGTGGAGCGGATGGAAAAGCGCCGGGGCCGGATCTGGGTCAAGGGCACCGACGGGCGCGAGGACACTTTCGACCAGGTGCTCTACGCGACCGGACGCCACCCCAAGACCGAGGGCATGGGGCTCGCTGAAGCGGGGGTGAAGCTCGGGCGCTGGGGCGAGGTCGAGGTCGATGACTACGGTCAGACCTCGGTGCCGTCGATCTATGCGGTCGGCGACGTGACCAATCGCATCCAGCTCACCCCGGTCGCGATCCGCGAAGGCATGGCCTTCGTCGAGACCGTGTTCAACGGCAACCCGACGAAGCCCGATCACGTCCTTGTGCCTTCCGCGGTGTTCACCCGGCCGGAATACGGCTCGATCGGGCTCACCGAGGAGGGGGCGCGCGAGCAGGAGCCTGTCGACGTCTATTGCGCGGCGTTCCGGCCGATGCAGAAGAGCTTCATCGGCTCTGCGGAACGGGTGCTGTTCAAGCTCATCGTCTCGAAGGCCACCGACAAGGTGCTCGGCTGCCATATCGTTGCAGACGGGGCGGGGGAGATGATCCAGCTGGCGGCGGTGGCGATCAAGATGGGCGCGACCAAGACGGACTTCGACCAGACGGTTGCGGTGCATCCGACGATGGCGGAAGAGATCGTGCTGATGAAACAGCCGACCCGCAGCCACTGAGCGG
>DQCI01000010.1:1493-11810 GCA_003545125.1 Paracoccaceae bacterium | reverse complement strand
GTGGGTGTCTTCGACAGAAGACAGTTCACCAGGTGGCGGCGGACGGGTTGAAAACCATGGGACCAAGTCACAAATCACCGACTGTGTCCCGATTGAGACGAGAGAGGATTTGACCTTATGGCCAGTGACAATGGCGGGCCCTGGGGCGGCGGTGGCAACCGCGGCGGCTCCGGTGGCGGGGGAGACGACAAGGGCGGCGGACGCCGACCCGGCAATGGCCAGGACGGCCCGCAGATCCCCGAGATCGACGATCTGATGCGCAAGGGCCAGGAGCAGCTGCGCGTGCTGATGGGGGGCAAGACCACCCGGCGCGGCGGCGGCAATGGCGGCGATGGCGGCACCGGTGGCGGTGGCATCGGGCGCGGCAGCATCGCGCTGGTGCTGCTGGGCGTGCTGGCGGCCTGGGTCTTTGCCAGCCTGTACCGGGTCGACACCTCGGAGCAATCGGTCGAACTGCTGTTCGGCGAGCGCTTCGATGTCGGCACCGAAGGCCTCAACTTCGCGCCCTGGCCGGTGGTGACCTACGAGGTCTACCCGGTGACGCGCGAGAACACGATCGACATCGGCACCGGCACCAAGGACGGGTTGATGCTGACCGGCGACGAGAACATCGTCGATATCGACTTCCAGGTGGTCTGGAACATCGGCGACATCCAAAACTTCGTCTTCAACCTCGCCGACCCCGTCGAGACGATCACCGCAGTGTCGGAATCGGCGATGCGCGAAATCATCGGCCGGTCCGACCTCGCACCGATCCTGAACCGGGACCGGGGCGTCATCGCCCAGGAGCTGCAAACGCTGATTCAGCAGACGCTCGACATCTACGCCTCCGGGGTCAACATCGTCCGGGTCAACTTCGACCGCGCCGACCCGCCCGCAGAGGTGATCGACAGCTTCCGCAACGTCCAGGCTGCGGAACAGACCCGCGACACGCTCCAGAAGCAGGCCGACGCCTATTCCAACCGGGTCATCGCCGCCGCGCGCGGTGAAGCCGCGCAGCTGCTCGAAGAGGCGGAAGGCTACCGCGCCCGCGTGGTCAACGAGGCCGAGGGTGAGGCGCAGCGCTTCATCGCGGTCTATGACGAATACGCCAAGGCCGAGGAGGTGACTCGCAAGCGTCTCTACCTCGAAACCATGGAGCGGGTGCTCGGTGACGTCGACAAGATCATCATCGACGACGGTGCCAGCGGGTCCGGCGTGGTACCCTACCTGCCGCTCAACGAGGTGCAGCGCTCACGCACCAGCACGGATGGCGCGACGACGGCCACTTCGGGAGGGCAGAACTGATGCGACGCAACCAGATACTCATCGCCGGGGCCGTGGCCGTGGTGCTCATTGCGCTCAACGCTTTTTACATCGTCGACGAACGCGAAAAGGCGCTGCGCCTGTGGTTCGGCGAGGTGACGGCGGAGATCACCGAGCCCGGGCTCTACTTCAAGATCCCGGTGTTCCATGAGATCGCCAAGTACGATGACCGGATCCTGCCGCTCGATACGCAACCGCTCGAAGTCACCCCGGCCGACGACCGCCGGCTGGTGGTCGAAGCCTTCGCGCGCTGGCGGATCTCGGACGCGACCCAGTTTCGCCGCGCCGTGGGCGCCAGCGGGATCGAGGGCGCGCGCCAGCGTCTCCAGCGTATCCTCAACGCGCAGCTGCGCGCGGTGCTGGGCGGGGTCGATTCGGGTGCGATCCTCTCGACCGACCGGGCCGCGCTGATGAACCAGATCCGCGACAAGGCCCGGGCCGAGGCGAATGCGCTTGGCGTCCAGGTCATCGACGTGCGGATCAAGAAGGCCGACCTTCCGGAGCAGAACCTCAAGGCCACCTACGAGCGGATGCGCGCCGAACGCGAACGCGAAGCGGCGGACGAGATCGCCCGCGGTAAGGAAGCGGCGCAGCGGGTGCGGGCGCAAGCCGACCGGACGGTGGTCGAGACCACGTCCGAAGCGCAGAAACAGGCCGAGATCACCCGCGGTGAGGCCGATGCGCGACGCAACGCGATCTTTGCCGGGGCCTTCGGGCGCGACCCGGAGTTCTTCGCCTTCTACCGCTCGCTGACCGCGTACGAGAACAGCCTCAAGGCCGAGAACTCGACCCTGGTGATCACGCCCGACAGCGAGTTTTTCGACTACCTGAAGTCGAACAAGGCTCCGACAGACGGCCCGGCCGAATAAGCGATGGCGTGGATCGCGCTGGGGCTTGGGCTCGTGCTCGTGATCGAGGGGCTGGTGTTCGCACTGGCCCCTTCGCGTCTCGACGAGATCGTCGAGATCATGGCGAAGCTGACGCCGGAACAACGCCGCAGCATCGGCCTGGTGGCGGTGGCGCTGGGGGTCGGGCTGGTCTGGCTGGCGAAGACGCTCGGCGTTTGAGCGCGGCGCGACCGGGTCGGGCGGCGGCGAAATCCGTTGCGGATTTCGTGACAAAATCCGCCGCGGATTTTGTGTCGGTTTCCGCACCGGAAACCGCTCCCGCTTTCGCCGCGAGGCGGTTCGCCGCCAATTCACTTCGATGTGACGCGGCGCGACCCCCATTGTGTTGCGTCCCAGCCACCCTATCTCCATGTTCGACACAACGGGTTCTTGACCCGGACAAGTAACAGGAGGCTGCAGTGACGGCAGAGGTTCGAACTTTTTCCATTTCTCAAACCCACTCCCGGGGCCAGGCCCGGGCACTGGGCGTGGTTGAAACCCATCCGGCGCGCGCGTTCATGGCGCTCATGCTGGTGGTGGCCATGTTCTTGGGCACAGGCGCCGCGGTCGCGCGGGGCGTGCCGGAGAGCTTTGCCGATCTCGCCGAGGGCACCAGCCCGGCCGTGGTCAACATCACCACCGCGACGCTGATCGCCCAAGACACCGACACCCACCCGATGGTGCCGGAGGGTTCGCCGTTCGAAGAGCTGTTTCGTGACTTCTTGGACCAGGAGCCGGGAGAGGACAACGGCGCGCCGCAGACCCGCCGCTCGAATGCGCTGGGGTCCGGTTTCGTGATCTCGGAAGATGGCTACATCGTCACCAACAACCACGTGATCGACGGCGCCGACGAGATTATGATCGAGTTCTTCGACGGGCTTGGCATCCTCCCGGCCGAGGTCGTGGGCACCGATCCCAACACAGACATTGCGCTGCTCAAGGTCGAGGCCGACCAGCCGCTGCCGTTCGTGCCGTTCGGTGATTCCGACGTGATGCGCGTGGGCGACTGGGTCATGGCCGTGGGCAACCCTCTGGGCCAGGGCTTCTCGGTTTCGGCCGGGATCGTCTCGGCCCGGGGCCGCGAACTGTCGGGCACCTATGACGACTTCATCCAGACCGATGCGGCGATCAACCGCGGCAACTCGGGCGGCCCGCTGTTCAACATGGACGGTGAGGTTATCGGCGTGAACACCGCGATCCTGTCGCCCTCGGGCGGGTCGATCGGCATCGGTTTTTCGATGGCGTCGAACGTGGTGACCAAGGTGATCGATCAGCTCAAGGAGTTTGGCGAGACCCGGCGCGGCTGGCTCGGCGTGCGCATCCAGGACGTGACCCCGGACGTGGCCGAGGCCATGGGGCTCGGGACCACCGAGGGCGCGCTGGTCACGGATGTGCCGGACGGGCCAGCGAAGGATGCCGGTATCGAATCCGGCGATCTCATCACCAATTTCAACGGTGAGGACGTCGACGACACCCGCGAGCTGGTGCGGATCGTCGGCGACGCGCCGGTGGGCGAGACGGTGCGGGTGGTGATCCTGCGCGATGGTGAGTCCCAGACCCTCAAGGTTACGCTCGGGCGGCGTGAAGCGGCCCTTGCCGACGACGCCGAGGACGCGCCGGAAGCAGCTCCGCAGGCGCCGGTCGAGAAATCGGTGCTGGGGCTCGACCTCAGCGAGCTGACGGATGAGATCCGCGATGAGCTCGGGCTTGGCCCGGACGCCGCGGGGATCGTCATCACCGAGGTCGACGAGGCGAGTGCTGCCTGGGAAAAAGGCTTGCGTCCGGGTGACGTGATCGAGGAGGCGGGGCAGTCCCGCGTCGCCTCGATCGTCGATTTCGAGGCCCGGCTCGAAGCGACCCGCGAGGGCGGCCGGCAGTCGGTTCTGCTGCTGGTGCGCCGCGACGGCGATCCGCGGTTCGTGGCCCTGTCGGTCGAAGAGTAACCCGAAAAACAAAAGCCCCCGGGCGTTTCCCGGGGGCCTCAAGCGGGCCGTGCCACTGGGTGCGGCCCGTTTTCGTGTGGGCTGGTGTCAGCGCAAAGCGTTCACATCGGCCCGCGTCAGCCCGATGTCGTCGAGCTCGTGCTCGGTGAGACGGCTGAGCGCGCGGAAGGTCGCGAGGCGCTCGGCGCGCGCCGCGCGCGCTTCGAGGATCCGCGCAACGAAACGCGAGAGCCGGGGGGCCGAGAATCCGGTGGAAAACCGCGGGGCGGCGCCGGTGTCGAAGGTGCTCATGGTCTTGCTCCTGTTTGCAAGTTTGCCTGTGTTACGATGGGCAGATAGTCCGGTACCGGTTGTCTGAGAAGGCGCGTCGATTGCATGGCGTCATGACCTCAGCGCATAGGTGATTCTGGTGTCGGTGCATTCTCCATGCCGATGATGCATGGGTCACTCCACTTGCCGACAGATCGCAAAGGCGCACGCGCCCCGGGGCGGGGCCGGGAGGGCCGGCCGGCGCGGAAAGCACTGGCGGATGTTCGCGTTTCGTGCTAGATCGCGGCACGGCGGTCGGCCTCATGGGCCACCGTCAGAAGGCGCGGACCGAAAGCGCGGGCGAAAACCGCGACGAACGAACAGGGCAGGGGCAGCATATGCGGGTAATCGGGATCGACCCGGGGCTTCGCAATCTCGGCTGGGGCGTGATCGACACCGATGGCAACCGGATGTCGCACGTGGCCAACGGGATCGTGCATGGCACCGGAGAGGCGCTCGCGGCGCGTCTTCTGGCGCTTTACGAGGGGCTTACGGATGTCATCGCCCGGTTCGCCCCGGACACTGCCGCGATTGAACAGACCTTCGTCAACCGCGACGGCGCGGGCACGCTGAAGCTTGGCCAGGCCCGGGGCGTGGCGATGCTGGTGCCGGCACAGGCCGGGCTCGACGTCGGGGAATACGCGCCCAACCAGGTCAAGAAGACCGTGGTCGGCGTCGGGCATGCCGACAAGCGGCAGGTGGAACACATGGTGCGGCTCCAGCTTCCGGGTATCGAGATCGCCGGCACCGACGCCGCCGATGCCCTCGCCATCGCGCTCTGCCATGCGCATTTCGCCCGCGCGGGGCGGCGGCTCGAAGCGGCTGCAAAGAGGGCCCCGGCATGATCGGGCGCATCGCCGGGCGGCTCGAATACAAGACGCTGGACCATGCGCTCATCGACGTGCGCGGGGTGGGCTACGTGGTCTTTGCGACCGACCGGACCTTGGCGGCGCTGCCCGGGCCCGGCGAGGCGGTGGCGCTCTACACGGATCTCCTGGTGCGCGAAGACCTGCTCCAGCTCTTCGGGTTTGCGACGCTGGCGGAAAAGGAATGGTTCCGGCTCCTGATGAGCGTGCAGGGGGTGGGGGCCAAGGCGGCACTTGCAATCCTCGGCGCGCTCGGGGCCGACGGGGTAAGCCGGGCGATCGCGCTCGGCGACTGGAACGCGGTGAAGGCGGCGAAAGGGATCGGCCCCAAGACCGGGCAACGGGTGGTCAACGAACTCAAGGACAAGGCGCCGGCGGTGATGGCGATGTCGGCGGCGGCGCCGGCGACGGTCGCGCAGGGGGACGACATGGTGTTGGTGGAGCCCGACAGCGGCGCGCCGGCGGCGGTCCCCGTCGCGCCGGCCGTGAATGTTGCGGCCCAGTCCGAGGCGCTGTCGGCGCTGACGAACCTCGGGTATGGCCCCGGAGATGCGGCCTCTGCGGTGGCGACGGCGCTGGGCGAGGAGCCGGGTGCCGACACGCCTGCGCTGATCCGGGCCGCCTTGCGCCTGCTGGCGCCGAAAGGGTAGGAAGGATGGGGGCTCACGCCGCGCCTGGCCGTCTTCGCCCGTTCGGTTTTCGCCTGACCCGGCGAGGAGCCTCTGAAAGAGAGCGACGAGCATGACCGGACCGGACCCGACCCTGCGCCCCGCGCCGCAGCCCGAAGACAAAGCCAGGGACAATGACCGGGCGCTGCGGCCGCAATATCTGACCGATTTCATCGGCCAGGCCGAGGCGCGGGCAAATCTCAAGGTGTTCATCGCAAGCGCCAGGACGCGGGCCGAAGCGATGGACCATGCGCTGTTTCATGGGCCCCCGGGCCTGGGCAAGACCACGCTTGCGCAGATCATGGCGCGTGAGCTGGGGGTGGGGTTCCGGATGACCTCCGGGCCGGTGCTGGCCAAGGCGGGCGATCTTGCCGCGATCCTGACCAACCTCGAGCGCAACGACGTGCTGTTCATCGACGAGATCCACCGGATGAACCCGGCGGTCGAGGAGGTGCTCTATCCGGCGATGGAGGATTACGAGCTCGACCTGGTAATCGGCGAGGGGCCAGCGGCGCGCACGGTGCGGATCGAGCTCCAGCCGTTCACGCTGGTGGGCGCGACGACACGGCTCGGCCTGCTCACCACGCCATTGCGCGACCGGTTCGGCATCCCCGTTCGGCTGCAATTCTACACCGAGGACGAGCTCTATCAGATCGTCACCCGAAACGCCGAGAAGCTGGGGGCCCCGGCCGCGCCGGAGGGCGCGCGCGAGATTGCGCGCCGGGCGCGCGGCACACCGCGGATCGCCGGGCGGCTGTTGCGCCGGGTGCTCGATTTCGCCGTGGTCGAGGGCGACGGTCAGATCACCCACGCGCTTGCGGACGGGGCGCTGACGCGGCTGGGGGTCGACCACCTCGGGCTCGACGGCGCCGACCGGCGCTACCTGCGGCTGATGGCCGAGCATTACCAGGGTGGTCCGGTCGGGATCGAGACGCTCTCGGCGGCGCTGAGCGAAAGCCGGGACGCGCTGGAAGAGGTGATCGAGCCCTATCTGCTGCAGCAGGGGCTGATCCAACGCACGCCGCGCGGGCGGATGCTCGGGGCACGCGCCTGGACCCATCTCGGCATGGCGCCGCCGCCGCCGCCGGGGCAGACGGATCTGTTCGAGGGCTAGGGGACGCCGCTTCGAAGCGGCGTGGAACGCGGTTTCGAAACCGCGTTTGCCCGGGCGGCGGGGTGCGGTGTCCTGGTTCCGGGCGGGGGCGCGCGCTGTTTCGACGCCCCGTTTCGCCCCGTTTCGCCCGGTTTCGCCCGGTTTCGCCAAGGCGGCCAGGTCCGGCGCTTGCCCCGATCGCTTCGCCCGCCTATCTCGGTTTGAGACGAGAGGAGCCAGGCCGTGACCCCCGAAGACATCGAAAAGCTGTTCACCCGCAATGGGGCCTATGCCTTCGCGCGCTGGGGCCGTCCGATCGCGCCGGTCGTGTTCGGTGTGGACGAGGCGACCCTCGGGGTCGTCAAGGGGGCGTTGGAAGCGGTGGGACGGCTTGCGGGCCGTGAGATCGCCGAGACCGACCCCGAACTCGGGTCCAACCTGATGATCTTCTTTTTCCGGGACTGGGACGAGTTGCTCCACGTGCCCGACCTCGGTCAGATGATCCCCGATCTCGCGGCCACCGTGGTCCGGTTGAAGGCGGCCGATGCCAACCGATACCGGGCCTTTCGGTATGACAACGCCGGCGCGATCAAGGCGGCCTTCGTGTTTCTCGCGATGCGGGGCGGGCTGGAGACGCTTCCCGCCGAGACAGTGGCGCTCGGCGAGGCGGTGGAGACGGTGCTGAGCTGGGGCGAGGCGGCGTTCGCGGGCACATCGCCGCTGGCGCTGCATCCCGAGACCGGCGCGACCATCCTGCGCCCCGAGATCGCCCGGCTGATCCAGCTCGCCTACGATCCGGTGCTGCCGGATGCGGCGGATGATCCGAGCCACGCGCTGCGGGTGTTCGCGCGGATGGCACAGCATGACTGACCGGGCGCATTGGAACCGGGTCTATGCGGACAAGGCCGACGACAGCCTGAGCTGGTTCGAGGCGGCGCCGGGGCTTTCGGCGGCGTTGATCGAGGACCATGTGCGCGCCTGCGCCGCGGTCGATGTCCGCGCGGGGGCGTCGCGGCTGGTCGACCATCTTCTCGACAAGGGGTTCGCGCCGGTCACCGCGGTCGATAGCTCCGCCGAAGGGCTGGCGGTGACGCGCGCTCGGCTGGGGCCGCGGGCGGCGGCGGTCGACTGGGTGGTGGGCGACGTGACCGCCTGGACACCGCCCCGGCGTTCCCGGCTGTGGCATGATCGGGCGGTGCTTCGCTTCCTGACCGACCCGGGTGCGCGGGCGGCTTATGCGCGGGGGCGCGACGCCGCGACCGCGCCGGGGGCCGTCGCGATCATCGCCACCTTTGCCGAGGACGGGCCGGAGACATGTTCCGGGTTGCCGGTGCGGCGCTACGCGCCCGCAGAACTCGCCGCCGAGATCGAGGCGCATCTGCCGGGGGTGTGCACGCCCGTCGAGAGCCGCCGTCACCTGCATGTGACGCCCGCAGGAAGCGCGCAACGGTTTCAGTTCCCGGTGTTGCGCAAGGTGGGATGATGCGCGCTTTCATCGCCCTCGACCTGCCCGAGCCGATGCTGCACCCGCTCACCCGGTTGCAGGCGGGGCTCGGCGTGGGGCGGCAGGTGCCGGAGGAGAACCTGCACCTGACCCTGGCTTTCCTCGGGGACGTTGCCGACGGCACGGCCCACGAGGTGGCCGAGGCGCTGGACGGCGCGCGGCTGCCGGGTCTGACCGTGGCGCTGTCCGGGCTCACGCTGTTCGGCGGGCGGTGGCCGGCGGTGCTGGCCGTGGGTGCGACCGGGGCGGGGCTCGCGCCGCTGCACGCCAAGGTGATGCGGATCGCCCGTGAGACGGGTGTCGATCTGCGCCGCGAGCGGTTCCGCCCGCATGTGACCATTGCCCGCTTCCCGCGCGAGATGGGTCCGAAGGAACAGGCGCGGCTGGGCGAGTTCCTGGCGCTCAACGGCACCTTCGCGCTGCCGCCGGAACCGGCGCTTTCGGTGAGCCTCTGTCGCTCCCACCTCACTCAGGATGGCGCGCAGTATGAGCCTCTGGCCAGTTTTCCGTTGAACGGCTAGACGGGGTTCATGACCCACAGCTTCCCCGTCCGCGTCTACTACGAAGACACCGATCTCGCCGGCATTGTCTACTATGCCAACTATCTCAAGTTCATCGAGCGGGGACGGACCGAGTTTGTGCGCGCACGCGGGATCGACCAGGCGGCGTTGATGGAGGCGACGGGGATCGTCTTTGCCGTGCGCCGGGTGGAGGCGGATTACCTCGCACCGGCGAAGTTCGGCGACGACCTCAGCGTCGAAACCGAGGTCGAGGCGGTGAAGGGGGCGAGCCTGGTCATGAACCAGCGGGTGACCCGTGCGGGCGAGGTCCTGTTCGCGGCCCGCGTGGTGCTGGTGGCGATCGGCGCGGCGGGCACAGCCGTGCGGTTGCCGGCGGATATCCGCCGCTTGCTCACCTGAGCCGCCGCCGGGTCAACGCAAACGCCGGTTTCATTGGCCTTTTGCCGCGATATCGTCTAGTTTCCCCCGAAAGAGCCCCCCGTTGAACGAGGGGGTGGGACCTAAGGCGGGCACAGGCACATGGAAACGGAAACACTTGCAGCCGCGCAAGCGATTGATTTTTCAATCTGGGCGCTTTTCTTCCGGGCAACGCTGATCGTGAAGCTGGTTATTCTCCTGCTTCTGGCGGCGTCGTTCTATTCTTGGGCGATCATCGTCGCCAAGTTTCGGCAATACCGGCGCGCGCGCGCCGAGGCGTCGGTGTTCGACCGCGCCTTCTGGTCGGGCGATCCGCTCGACGAGTTGTTCGACGAGGTCGGGCCGACCCCCCGGGGCTCGCCAGAGAAGGTCTTCGCGGCCGGGATGCTGGAGTGGCGCCGGTCGCACCGGGCCGACGGCGGGTTGATCGCGGGCGCAGGGTCGCGGATCGACCGGTCGATGGACGTGGCCATCGCCAAGGAGGCGGAGAAGCTGAACCGGGGGCTGCCGTTCCTCGCCACGGTCGCCTCATCGGCACCGTTCATCGGGCTGTTCGGCACCGTCTGGGGGATCATGCACAGCTTCATCGAGATCGCCCAGCACGAGAACACCAACCTCGCGGTGGTGGCGCCGGGCATTGCCGAGGCGCTGTTCGCCACCGGCCTCGGCCTGATGGCGGCGATCCCGGCCCTGATCTTCTACAACAAGCTCACCGCCGACAGCGACGGCGTGGTGGCCGGTTGGGAAGCTTTCGCCGACGAGTTCGCCACCATCCTCAGCCGCCAGCTGGACAGCTGACATGGG
>DQCI01000010.1:0-1463 GCA_003545125.1 Paracoccaceae bacterium | reverse complement strand
GCGATGATGGCCGAGATCAACATCACGCCGATGGTCGACGTGATGCTGGTGCTGCTCATCATCTTCATGGTGGCCGCCCCCTTGTTGACCGTGGGCGTGCCGGTGGAGCTGCCGAAAACGGCGGCGACGCCGTTGCCGGCGGCCGACGAAGAACCGCTCGCCATCACCATTTCCGCCGACGGGACGATCGCGCTGATGGAGACCGAGATCGGTCGCGATGAGCTTGTCGCCAAGCTGAGGGCGATCGCCGCCGAGCGTAACGACGACAAGGTGTTCCTGCGCGCCGACGGCAAGGTGCCCTATGCGGTCGTGGCCCAGGTGATGGGCGCGCTCAATGCGGGCGGGTTTTCGAACATTGGCCTGGTGACGGACACCGGCGGGCCAACGATGACCGGGGAACCGGCAACGGATGGGCGCTGACGCGCCGATGACATGAGACCGCGACATGAGACCGTGACATGAGAACGGGTTACATCATCTCCGGTATCGGCCATGGGCTCTTGCTCCTGTGGCTGCTGGTGGGCGGGCTGATCGCGTGGCAACGCGAGGAGCCCACACTCCGGGTGGCCGAGGTGTCGCTGGTCTCGAACGCCGAGTTTGCGGCGCTTATGGAAGGGGCTCAGACGCCGGCAGCACCCGCCGGCGTGCGGCCCGCGCCGCGCCCGGAGCCGGAGCCTGAACCGGAGCCTGAGCCGACGCCGCCGCCGCCGCGCCCGGAACCGCCGGCGCCCGAACCGGAGCCCGAACCTGAGCCCGAACCGGAGCCCGAACCCGCCCCGCCGGCCCCCGAGCCCGAGACCCCGCCCGAGGCGCCCCGGGTGGCCGACGAGGTCATCGCGCCGCCCGAGGAACCGGCCCCGCCGGGGCCCGCGTTGATCGAGGACATTGTGCCCGACGAAGTGGCGGAGCCGGAGCCAGAGCCGGTCACCGAGCTGCCCACGCAGGCGCCCGAGGCGACCACGACCGAGATCGTCACCGAAGCCGAGACGCCGACCGAAACCCCGACCGAATCCCCGACGGCGGCCCCGACCGCCTCGCCGCGCCCGCGCGCCAAGCCGACGCCGCCCCCGGAACCGGTGGAGGTCGCGGAGCCGGCATCCGATCCCGAGCCCGAACCCGAGCCGGAGCCGGCACTTGATGACGCCATCGAGGGCGCGCTCGCCGAGGCGCTGGGCGAGGCCACCGCGCCCGTGACCGCCGACGCCCCCTCAGGCCCGCCGCTCACGCGCGGCGAACAGGACGGGCTGCGGATCGCGGTGCAGGCGTGCTGGAACGTCGGCTCGCTGTCGACCGATGCGCTGTCGACCACCGTGGTCGTGCTGGTGCGCATGGCGGCGGACGGCAAGCCCGAGAGCGTCGAGATGCTCTCGTCGGACGGGGCGACGCCGACCGCGACCCGCGGCGCCTACGAGGCGGCCCGGCGCGCGGTGATCCGCTGCGGCGCGCAGGGCTTTCCGCTGCCG
>DQCI01000189.1:7578-14509 GCA_003545125.1 Paracoccaceae bacterium | reverse complement strand
GAAGGCCGATCCGGTCTTCAGCAGCCCGACGATCTCGGCGCCGCCGTCGCGGGTGCGCTGAACGATCGCGTCGAGCTTGTCCTGGGTGGTCCAGCCCATCTCGACAAGGTCCGGCAGCGGGATGCCGGCGACGGTCGAATACCGGGTCAGCGGCACCATGGTGTCGCCGTGGCCGCCGAGCACAAAGGCGGTGACATCCTTCATCGAGACATCGAACTCGAGCGACAGGAAGTGGCGAAAGCGCGCGGCATCGAGCACCCCGGCCATGCCGACCACCTTCTCGGCCGGAAGGCCCGAGAACTGCTGCAGCGCCCAGACCATCGCGTCGAGCGGGTTGGTGATGCAGATCACGAAGGCGTCGGGCGCATGCGCCTTGAGGCCCTGACCGACTGATTTCATCACCTTGAGGTTGATGCCGAGCAGGTCGTCGCGGCTCATGCCGGGCTTGCGCGGCACGCCGGCGGTCACGATGCAGACGTCGGCGCCGGCGATGTCGGCGTAATCCGTGGTGCCTTTGAGCGCGGCGTCGAAGCCTTCGACAGGGCCCGATTCCGCGATGTCCAGCGCCTTGCCCTGGGGGGTGCCGTCGGCAATGTCGAACAGAACGACGTCACCGAGTTCCTTGAGCGCGGCGAGGTGGGCCAGCGTGCCACCGATCTGGCCAGCGCCGATGAGGGCAATCTTGGGTCGAGCCATGGTTCATTGATCTCCGATCAGGTTATCAGGTGGCCGACTGCGTAACCCTGTCACACCCCTGACGCAAGCCCGCCGCATCGCGGCAAAGCGTTTCCGTCTGGCTGAGGGGGGATGTTTGCGCTAATCCGGGATCGGTCCCGGTCGCACGGGCACGCCGAATGGGCCGAAGCCCAGTCCTGCCCGGGGTGATTCCCGGCTGTGGAGGGGCACATGGAAGGCACGACGTTCTGGTTGCTCGCGATCCTCGCCGCGATGTTCGTCGGCCTCGCCAAGGGCGGCTTGGCGATGGCCGGGGCCGTCTCCGTCCCGATCCTCGCGCTCCAGATCGGCCCGGTGACCGCCGCCGGTTTGTTGCTGCCCGTCTATATCGTGTCCGACATGTTCGGGCTCTGGGCCTACCGCAAGGCTTTCGATCTGAGAGTGCTGAAAATCGTCGCCGTTGCCGCACCGGTCGGCATCGGCTTTGGATGGGCGACCGCAGCCTGGGTCGATGAGCGCTGGGTGACCCTGATCGTCGGGCTCATTGGGCTCGCGTTCGTCGCCCACCGGCTGAGCCAACACCGCAAGGTCCGCGAGGCCCAACCCGCCCGGTTCCTGCCCGGCCTGTTCTGGTGTGCAATTGCCGGTTTCACCAGCTTCGTCAGCCATGCCGGCGGCCCGCCCTACCAAGTCTACACGCTGCCCCTGAAGATGCCGCGCGCGGTGTTCGCCGGCACCTCGACCATCGCGTTTGCCTATATCAACGCGCTAAAGCTCGTGCCCTACTTCTTCCTCGGCCAGATCAACCTCGAAAGCCTGCGCATCGCCGCGGTCCTGGCGCTCCCGGCGACGCTCGCGGTCTTCCTCGGGGTCTGGCTGGTGAAGGTGATGAGCGAGAAGCTCTATTACGCGCTGATTTACAGCGCGCTGTTCGTGCTGTCGCTCAAACTGGTCTGGGACGGGGTGATGGGCTGAGGCCGGCATCGGCTCTCCGCCAACGCGCGCGCCTTCATCTTGGCGCACACACGCCGGGGTGCGGGGCAACGCCCCGCGTGGGTCGACGCCGAAGGCGTCGAAATACCTTGCCGTGCCCTCAGGCCGGGTCGCCGACCGCAGCCGGCGTCAATTCTTCATCCAACGCCTCGAAATGGGAGCCCGCCGCCATCAAACAGGTCATCCCGTCGGGCCGGGTCACGGTGATGGTCCAGCTGCCGGTCTCTTCCGAGGCGAAAACCTCCACCACCTGGCTTGCCGAGGCGAGCCCGATGGCCTGACGCGTCTCGCCGTATTCGGCAGCGAGACGGTCAACCACGGTCGCGCGTTCGGCGCAGACCGCCGTCTCCGCATGACCGGCCCCGGCAAGGCAAGCGGCGCCGATCCAGAGACCGAGGGTCAAAATCTGCGGTTTCATCGCATGTCCTTTCGGTCGGAGCCGGACTGGGAGCCCTTTGCTCCCCCGGCACGTCAAAAACCTTGGCCTCGGAAGCCTTCCCTAAAGTTAAACGCCCGGACGATGCCTCGGATTGTTGGCATTTCCGCTGCAGCGCGGCATTTTTCTCTTGCGCATTCGTGCGCGCCGGTGTTCGTTTGCGCAACAAAATTGCCCGCCGTCCAGAATCGAGGAACAGAATCATGACCCAGTCGATCCGCCCCTACCGGTCGGTGCTCTATATCCCCGGTTCGAACGAACGTGCGCTCGACAAGGCCCGCACCCTCCCCGCCGACGCGATCATCTTCGATCTCGAAGACGCCGTCGCCCCCGACGCCAAGGCCGAGGCGCGGAGCCTGCTGCGCCAACAGCTCGACAAGGGCGGCTACGGCAACCGCGCGAAGCTGGTGCGCATCAACGGCTTCGACACCGACTGGGGCAATGCCGACATCCAGGCCTTCCGCAGCGTCGATTGCGACGGCATCCTGCTGCCCAAGGTCAACTCCGCGCTCGACGTCGAAACCCTCGCCGAGATGATGTCCGACGTGCCGATCTGGGCGATGATGGAAACCACCTCCGGCGTGATGAACGCGCGCGAGATCGCCGCGCATCCCCGCCTTGCCGGCATCGTCATGGGCACCAACGATCTGGTGAAGGAGCTCGGCGCCCACCCCGGCCCCGACCGGGCCGAGATCATGACCGCGTTGCAACTCAGCCTGATCGCCGCCCGCGCCGACGGCATCCCCATCGTCGATGGTGTCTACAATGCCTTCAAGGACGACGAAGGGCTCTGGAACGAATGCGACCAGGGCCGCCGCCTCGGTTTCGACGGCAAAACCCTGATCCACCCCGCCCAGCTCGCCATCGCCAACAAGGCTTTTTCGCCGTCCGAAGACGCCCTCGATCTCGCCCGCCGCCAGATCGCCGCCTTCAAAGAGGCAGAGGCGAAAGGCAAGGGTGTTGCTGTCGTGGATGGCAAGATCGTCGAAAATCTGCATATCGTGACGGCGAAGGCCCTGCTGGCAAAAGCGGAGGCCATAGCCAACCTGGAAGGATAAACCATGCTCCTGCTCATCCTCGGCGTTCTTCTGTGGGCCGCCGCCCATTTCTTCAAACGTGTCGCCCCCGCCAAACGGGCGCAAATGGGCGACAAGGCGCAAGGCATCGTCGCGCTTGCCCTGCTCGCCTCCGTCGTGCTCATGGTGATCGGCTTCCGCATGACCGACGCCGCGATCCTTTGGGATCGGCACCCGGCCACGGTGGGCATCAACAACCTGCTCAACCTGCTCGCGGTCTACCTGTTCGCCGCCTCGGGGATGAAAACCTGGATCACCTCGAAGATCCGCCATCCCCAGCTCACCGCCATGAAAGCCTGGGCCGTCGCCCATCTGCTGGTGAACGGCGACTTGCCCTCCTTCATCCTGTTCGGCGGGCTGCTGGCATGGGCGGTGGCCGAGGTCATCCTCATCAACCGCCAGACCGAAGACACCCGCCCGACCGGCCCGTTCGAGACCCGCAAGGAGATCATCGCAGCCGGCGCCTCTCTCGTCGTCTTCGGCCTGATCGCCTGGGTCCATTACCTGCTCGGCTACGCGGCCTTCGGCTGACCGGCCGCAACGACACCAACCAGTGAGATCCATGATGGCCAAGACCAACCCGGGACGTTTCTTCGAAGACTACCGCATCGGCGAAGTGATCGCCCATGCGGTGCCGCGCACCGTCTCGGGAGGCGAGCGCGCGCTCTACCATGCGCTCTACCCGGCCCGCCACGCGCTGTATTCGTCCGATGAATTCGCCCGGGGCTGCGGTCTGCCCGCCGCCCCCATCGACGACCTCGCCGCCTTCCACCTGGTCTTCGGCAAGACCGTCCCCGACGTCTCGCTTAACGCCGTCGCCAACCTCGGCTACGCCGAGGGGCGCTGGCTGAAACCGGTCTACCCGGGCGACACGCTGCGCTCGCAAAGCCAGGTGATCGGCCTCAAGCAGAACTCGGGCGGCAAGTCCGGCGTCGTTTGGGTGCGCACCACCGGCACCAACCAGGACGGCGAAGTTGTGCTCGACTACATCCGCTGGGTGATGGTGCGCAAACGCGACCTCGAGCGGGAAGCGCCCGACACGCTGATCCCGGAGCTGAAACCGGCCCTCGCGGCGGAAGACCTGGTGATCCCGGAGGGGCTCGATTTCGCGCGCTACGATTTCACCCTCGCCGGCGAGCGCCACCGCCTCGGCGACTACGTGATCGGCGAGAAGATCGACCACGTCGATGGCGTCACCATCGAGGAAGCCGAGCACATGCTCGCGACCCGGCTGTGGCAGAACACCGCCAAGGTGCATTTCGACGCCACCAACCGCGACGACGGCAAGCGGCTGATCTACGGCGGCCACGTCATCAGCCTCGCCCGTGCGCTGAGTTTCAACGGCCTCGCCAACGCGCAGATGATCGTCGGCCTCAACGCCGGCGCCCATGCCAACCCCTGCTTCGCCGGCGACACTCTGCGGGCCTGGTCGGAAGTTCTCGACACCGCCGACACCACCCATCCCGGCGTCGGCGCGATCCGGCTGCGTCTCGTCGCAACCCGCCACGGCGCGCCGGAGTTTGCGCTGAGGGGCGAAGACGGGAAGTATCTTCCGCATGTGCTGCTCGACCTCGACGTCTGGGCGCTGATGCCCAACTGACCTCGGCCCGCCCGCGCGAGGCTCTGGTCTCCGGGTCCGGATGCCGCGCGGGCGGGCAGATTGGCCGTCGGGGCGGCTGCGGCGCCGTACCCCGGATCGGGGCGGCCTGACATTCATAAATCCATCTTTCTGCATGTGAAAGCCGGGAATCCCGCCCGTTCTCAGCGCTTTGCCCCGCACCATGCGGCGCCGCAGCGTGTTTGAGAATCGCCGTCCCGCGCGGGTGATTCCGCAATGTGATCAGAGGCGCCAGATTTGCGATCACAAAGGCGATATTTGTTATCACAGGTGAAGATTTGCAGCCGCGTTTCCGCTCACAATCGGTTTTTTTCCGGGCCCCGGGGCGTGACAGCAGGCAGAAATTCACTATGGATAATCCCGACCGCCAACAGATCGAAAGGGCATGTCATGGCCGACGTGGAACGGGGCAACCGCCCGCTTTCGCCGCACCTCGATATCTACAAGCTGCCGCTCAACGCTGTCGTGTCGATCCTGCACCGCGCGACCGGGGTCGCGATCGGCTGCGTGACCATGCTGATCGCGCTCTGGTTCCTCGGCGCCGCCTGGTCCGAGCCGGTGTTCAACGCCATCGACTGGTTCGTCACCTCCTGGCTCGGTTGGCTCATCCTGCTCGCCGGCGCCGCCTCGCTCTGGTTTCATTTCTTCAACGGCCTCCGGCACCTGATCTGGGACACCGGCGCCTGGTTCGGCCAGAAGCGCGTGGCCCGCTCGGCGATGAACACGATCATCTTCGCAGGGCTAGCCACCCTCGTCACCCTCATCGTCGCCATCGCCTGGTAAGGGAGAGACAACATGGCCTACCTCACCGACCGCAAACGCGCCCAGGGCCTCGGCTCGGCCAAGTCGGGCACCAAGCATTTCTGGGAACAGCGGCTCTCCGCCATTGCCCTCGCCCTGCTGACCCCGCTCTTCCTCTTCCCGCTCGCCTACACCCTCGGCGACAGCTACGAAGGCGTGCGCACAGCCTACGCCCACCCGGTCAACGCCATCATCGGCGTGGCCTTCTTCATCACCGCCTTCCTGCACTTCTTCCAGGGTGTCCAGGTTGTGATCGAAGATTACGTCCACGGCCGCTGGGGGCTCGTGCTCATCATATCGACGCGCCTTCTCTCCGCACTGTTCGCCCTGATCGGCGCTTTCGCCATCCTGAAAATCGCCTTCACTGGCTGAGGTACGACACATGGCTTCCTACGAATATCAAACCCACGAATACGACGTTGTCGTGGTCGGTGCCGGCGGCGCGGGTCTGCGCGCCACGCTTGGCATGGCCGAGCAAGGCCTGCGCACTGCCAACGTGACCAAGGTCTTTCCCACCCGTAGCCACACCGTCGCCGCCCAGGGCGGTATCGCCGCCAGCTTGGGCAACATGGGCCCCGACAGCTGGCAATGGCACATGTACGACACCGTGAAGGGCTCCGACTGGCTCGGCGACACCGATGCGATGGAATACCTCGCCCGCTCCGCCCCCGATGCCGTCTACGAGCTCGAGCACTATGGCGTGCCGTTCTCGCGCACCGAGGAAGGCAAGATCTACCAGCGTCCCTTCGGCGGCCACACCACCGAGTTCGGCGACGGTCCCCCGGTGCAGCGCACCTGCGCCGCCGCCGACCGCACCGGCCACGCCATCCTGCACACGCTCTACGGGCAAAGCCTGAAGAACAACGCCGAGTTCTACATCGAGTATTTCGCGCTCGATCTCATCATGTCGGACGACGGCGCGGTGCAGGGCGTGCTGTGCTGGAAGCTCGACGACGGCACCTTCCACGTCTTTTCCGCCAAGATGGTCGTGCTCGCCACCGGCGGCTACGGCCGCGCCTACTTCAGCGCCACCTCCGCCCACACCTGCACCGGCGACGGCGGCGGCATGGTGGCCCGCGCCGGCCTCGCGCTGCAAGACATGGAATTCGTGCAGTTCCACCCGACCGGCATCTACGGCTCCGGCTGCCTGATCACCGAGGGGGCCCGCGGCGAGGGTGGCTACCTCACCAACTCCGAAGGTGAGCGTTTCATGGAGCGCTATGCGCCCCACTACAAGGATCTCGCGCCCCGCGACTACGTCTCGCGGTCGATGACGATGGAAATCCGCGAGGGCCGCGGCGTCGGCGACAGCGGCGACCACATCCACCTCAA
>DQCI01000189.1:0-7446 GCA_003545125.1 Paracoccaceae bacterium | reverse complement strand
GACCCCAACGCCACCGTGCCCGGCCTGATGGCGGTCGGCGAAGCCGGTTGCGCCTCCGTACACGGCGCCAACCGCCTCGGCTCGAACAGCCTCATCGACCTTGTCGTGTTCGGGCGCGCCGCGGCGATCCGCGCGGGCCAGATCCTCACGCCCGGCGGCCACAACCCGACCCTCAACCAGGTCTCGATTGACAGCGCCTTCGACCGGTTCGACGGGTTGCGCAACGCCGCCGGGGGCACCCCCACCGCCGAGCTGCGGCTCGAGATGCAACGCACCATGCAGGCGGACGCCGCGGTGTTCCGCACCTCGAAGACCCTCGCCGAGGGCGTCAAGAATATGGGCGACATCGCCGGCAAGCTCGACGATCTCCATGTCACCGACCGGTCGCTGATCTGGAACACCGACCTGATGGAGACGCTGGAACTCACCAACCTGATGCCCAACGCGCTCGCCACCATCACCGGCGCCGAGGCACGGCACGAAAGCCGCGGGGCGCATGCCCATGAGGACTTCGCCGAGCGCGATGACGAGAACTGGCGCACCCACACCATCGCCCACATCGAGGGTAAGGACGTGGCGCTCACCTATCGTCCGGTCGTGCTCGACCCGCTCACCACGGAAGCCGACGGCGGCATCGAGCTTGGCAAGATCGCGCCCAAGGTTCGGACGTTCTGACCGAATGGCGGCGGACAACGGCATAAACACGCCTGCGTTGACGGTGCATCTGGGGGTGCAGAAGACGGCCTCGACCGCCTTCCACCACCTCCTGCACCGCAACCAGGGACGTCTGGCCGAACGGCTGACGCTGCGCACCCCCGCGCCCAATTCGCCGACCCGCGCCGCCGCCCGCGCCGCCATCGCTTTCAGCCTCGCGCCCAACGCCGCCAACCGGGCCGCGCTTGCAAATCGCATCGGCGCCTTGCGCGACGAGCTGCTGGCAACCGGCGATACGCCGATCCTCGTCAGCCATGAAAACCTCGCAGGTGCGATGCCCGGCAACGGCGGCGAGGTGCGGCTTTACCCCGAGATCGGCGTCATCCTGAAGCTGCTCGCCGAGCACCTCGCGCCCTTCACCCCCCGGTTCGTCTTCTACACCCGCGACATGCGCACCTGGAAAAGCTCGGTCTACAACCAGGCGGTCAAGACCGACGGCTACGGCGGCACCCGAGCGCAATTCGAGGCCGAGACCGCCGGGATCGGCAGTTGGGACGAGATGCGCGCCCGTGTCGTGGCCGCGGTCGGCGCCGACAACGCCGCCTTCTTCCGCCTCGAAGACGAACCCGACCCGATGCGCCCCGGCCAGCAGCTCCTCGCCCACGCGGGCCTGAGCTTCGCGGAGATCGCCGCACTGGATCCGCTCACCTGGCGCGCGAACCAAAGCCTCAACCCAGGCGCCCTTGAATTCATGCGGCAGATCAACCGGGTCGGGCTTGCGCCCAAGCCCCGCACCAAGGTGATGCAGCTTGTGACACAAAACCAGGCGCTGTTCGCGCCGAGCCTTGCCGAAGCGCCCGACGCGCCCGGCGACCCAAGATGAGACCCCTCCGAGGCGCCCCGCCCCGGCACAGGACCCGAAAGGTAGCGACATGGTTCAACTGACCCTTCCGAAGAACTCGCGGATCCGCACCGGCAAGACATGGCCCAAGCCCGCGGGCGCCACCAATACACGCAAGTTCATGATCTACCGGTTCGATCCGGACTCGGGCGACAACCCGCGCGTCGACACATACTTCGTCGACATGGACAGCTGCGGCCCGATGGTTCTCGACGCGCTCATCAAGATCAAGAGCGAGATCGACCCCGGCCTGACCTTCCGCCGCTCCTGCCGCGAGGGCATCTGCGGCTCCTGTGCGATGAACATCGACGGCCAGAACCACCTCGCCTGCATCTACGGGCTCGACGAGATCGAGGGCGACGTGAAGATCTACCCGCTGCCGCACATGGATGTGGTGAAGGACCTGGTGCCGGACCTGACCCACTGGTACGCGCAGCACGCCTCGATCAAGCCCTGGCTCATCACCGAGAGCCCGGCACCGAAGGGCGAGTGGAAACAATCGATCGAAGACCGCAAAAAGCTCGACGGCCTCTATGAATGCGTGATGTGTGCCTCCTGCTCCACCTCCTGCCCGAGCTACTGGTGGAATTCCGACCGCTACCTCGGCCCCGCCACCCTGCTCCATGCCTACCGCTGGATCATCGACTCGCGCGACGAAGCGACCGGCGAACGGCTCGACGATCTCGAAGACCCGTTCAAGCTCTACCGCTGCCACACGATCATGAACTGCACCCAGACCTGCCCCAAGGGGTTGAACCCGGCCAAAGCCATCGCCGAGATCAAGAAACTTCAGGTCGCGCGGACTTTGTGATCCGATGGCACAGGAAAGCCTGGGCCTTGCCCTGTTGCTGGCTACCCTCGCCGGGGCGAGCATCCCCCTCGGGGGGTGGATCGCAAGCTTCCCGCACCTGGTCCCGGGATGGATGGAAGAGGAATTTCGCCACAGCGTGACCGCCTTCGGCGGCGGCGTGCTCATGTCGGCGGTGGCCCTGGTTCTGGTGCCCGAAGGATCCGAGCGGGTGCCGGCTACCGCCGCGTTGGTGTCCTTTGCCGCCGGTGGGATCTTGTTCTTCCTGCTCGACCGCGCCATTGAGAGAAACGGCGGGCGCGGCGCCCAGTTGATGGCAATGTTGCTGGACTTCTTGCCCGAAAGCCTCGCGCTCGGGGCGCTGTTGGCCGGCGCGCCGGAGCTTGCGCTACTGTTGGCCACCATGATCGCTCTTCAAAACCTTCCCGAAGGCTTCAATGCCTATCGAGAATTGCGGCTTGGCACGTCGCTGTCAAAAAACCGGATTCTCGGCCTGTTTCTTCTGATCGTACTGATCGGTCCCCTGACGGCGACGATTGGCCTGCTTTTCCTTGAGGGTGCACAAGGCTTGCTCGGAAGCATCATGCTTTTTGCCGCCGGTGGCATTCTCTATCTCGTTTTCGAGGATATCGCGCCACAGGTTCCGCTTAAAGAAAACTGGGGCCCGCCGCTGGGCGCGGTGGGCGGGTTTCTACTCGGATTCGCCGGACAACTGGCCCTGCATTGAGCCTCCCCGCCAAGGCGCCCGTTGCATTGGTCAGAAGGGGTTCTCGGCACCGCCGGACCCGGCCCGCAACACCTCCCCGAGCCCCTGCCCGATCTGCGCCTCGACGCAGGCGGTCATCGCCTCGATCGCACCGCGCGACCCATTCAGCGAAAACTGCGCAACCGTCGCACCGTTCCGGCCCGTCAACCCGGCGAAGCTCGATGACGAAAGGTCTTCGAGAAACGTCAAGAGCGCGGCATCCCCGGTCCAGATCACGGCGACCGATTTGCCCCCGCTCTGTCCCGGCAGCACCCAGTGATCGGTGCCGATGTCGAACCGCACCCGCACCGGCGCCGCGTCGAGCGCCCAGGCGTCGTTGGTCAGCGACATCCGGGCGTCGACCCCGTCGTCGGCGGCCGGTTCGAGGCTGAGCGATAGCTCCGTGCCCTCAGCGCTCACGGTGCTGGCGGCACAGGCATACAACATCGCCTCGCCGTCCTCGGCAAAGGCCGTGCTGTTGAACACCCAACTGCCGGTCTTTTCGTACTGGGCCGCCGTTACGGGCAACGACCAGATCGCCACAGCCGTTGCAGCCACCAAAAAGGAGAAACGGGACCCCATGCATACCTCCAGAACAATCCGCGATGCTTTTCGCGCGGCCAAGTTTTGCGATGACCCGGGCGGATCTATGCCGTAATCGCGACGATCCAAAGGCGAATTCCCGGCTTGACCGGGCGCGCCCACCCGGCGACCATCATCCAGACCAAATCCCCGGGGAGGCCACATGGCGGGATATTCGAATACGCCGCTCGACAAGAAACTCGGACTCGCGCACGGCCAGCGCGCCGGCTGGGTCGGCCTGCCGAGAAATCTCAGCGGGCTTGCGCTGAGCTACCGGTTCGCGCGCGCCGAACTTGTCACGCGCGCCCGCGACCTCACCGCGCGCCCCTTCGACATGATCCACGTCTTCACCGCCAGCCGGTCGGTGCTCGAAACCGACCTCGCTGAAGCCCGCAACCGCCTCGACCCCAGTGGCATGATCTGGGTGAGCTGGCCGAAGAAGGCCTCCAAGGTGCCCTCCGACGTGACCGAAGACGTCGTGCGTGACCTGGCGCTCGCGGGGCCGCTCGTCGACGTGAAGGTCTGCGCGGTCGACGAGGTCTGGTCCGGGCTCAAGCTGGTGATCCGCAAGGAACTGCGCGAGGGGTGAGCCGGGGGAACGGCTTTCGAAAGCCGTTCGCGAAGGCGCTTCGAAGCGCCTTTTCCCCGCCTATTCCCGCCCCCTGAGCACTTGCGACGGGCTCGCAGAGAGCGGCCGCCAGGCAAACGCCAGCCCTGCCGCCACGGTCAGCACCACCCCGCCCGCAACGATGATGAACGCCGAGACCGGGTCGAAGACGAAGTCGGTCTCCATCACGTAGAAGGACACCGCCCAGCCCGCGACGCCGCCCGCAAGCACCGCCATGATCCCCGCCGCAGCCCCGAGCAGCCCCGAGCGCAGGGCGAAATTGGCAAGCACCCAGCCGCGTGACGCGCCCAGCGTTTTCAGCACCGCCGCTTCATAGGTGCGCGCGCGTTCTCCCGCCGCCGCAGCCCCGATCAGCACCACAGCCCCCGTCACCAGCGTGATCAGCGCACCGTAGGTGATCGCCGCCGCCACTTTCCCCATGAGGCCCGTCACCTGGGCGATCGCGTCACGCACCGAGATCACGGTGATGTTCGGCCAGGTCCGGCCGAGGTCGCGCATCAACGCCCCTTCCGCGGCCTGGTCCGCATAAACCGTGGCGATCCAGCTGTGCGGCGCGCCTGTCAGTGCCGCAGGATTCATCGCGATGGTGAACCCCATGCCCGCATTGGAGAAATCGACCTCGCGGAAGCTCGCCACCGTGCCGCTGATCTCGCGGCCGAGGATGTTGAGCGACATCTCGTCGCCGATCCGCAGCCCGATCTCTGCCGCCTCCTCGGCCGAGAAGCTGATGAGCGGCGGCCCGGCATAGTCCTCGGCCCACCAGTCTCCCGCCGTGAGCGTGGTGCGCTCGGGAAGGGTGGCCGAATAGGTCACGCCCCGGTCGCCGCGCACCACCCAGTGATCGCCCGCCACCTCCGACGCCGGACGACCGTTGATGGTGGTGATCAGGCCGCGCAACATCGGCGCCCTGTCCATCGCCGAAACGCCCGGGTCGCCCTCGATCCGGGCGGTGAAGGCGTCGATCTGGTCGGGTTGGATGTCGACGACGAAGAAACTGGGCGCGACCGCGGGCAGTTCGCGCGCGATGGCGCCGCGCAGGTTGTTGTCGATCTGGCCGACCGCAGCGAGCACCGAGAGCCCGAGCCCGAGCGAGACCACGACCGAAGCCGCCTCGCCGCCCGGACCGCCCACCGAGGCCAGCGCCATGCGCAAGTTTGGCCGTCCGCGAAACATGCCCGACCCCGCAGCCCGCGCGGCGACACCGCGCACGAGCCAGCCCAGGGCCACCAGCAGGAGGAAGGCCGCGAAGATGCCACCCGCCGCCCCGAGCGTGATCCTCGGCGTACCGGAAAACCGCACCGCCACGGCCACGAGCGCGATGAGGAGCGCGAGTGTCCAGCCCAGCGTCGCCCGCCGGGGCCAGGCCCGTGCGCCGGTCGCCGCATCGCGGTAGAGCGCCGCGGCGCGAATGTCCTGGGTGGTCGCGAGCGGCCAGAGCGAGAACAGCGCCGCAGCAAGGAGGCCGTAGAGCGCCGCCTCGAAGAGCGGTGCGACATGCAGCCCCATCGCCACCGGCACCGGCAGCGCGCCGGCAATGAGCGGCCCGAACAGGAGCGGCAGTCCCGCCCCCAGGACAAGCCCGAACCCGATGCCGACGAGCGTCAGAATGCCGATCTGGATCCCGTAGATCGCGAAGATCATCCGCCGGCCCGCGCCCAGCACCTTGAGCGTGGCGATAGTCGTGGTCTTCTCCCTAAGATAGGCCCGCACCGCCGCCGAGATGCCCACGCCGCCGACCGCGAGCCCGGCAAGCCCGACCAACACCAGAAACCGTCCCAGCCGCTCAACCGCATGTGACACACCCGGTGTGCCATTGCGCGCATCGCGCCACCGGGGCGCCCCCACCCCGAGCGCCTGCTCCAGATCCGCTTCCGCGGCCGACAGATCCGTCCCCTCGGGCAGGTCCAGCCGGTAGAGCGCGTTGAACAGCGTGCCCTCGCGGATCAGCCCGGAGGCGGCGAGGTCTTGCGTGCGCACCAGCATCGGCGGGCCGAAACCGAAGCCCGCAGTGGCGTTGTCGGGCACCGAGACCAGCGCGGCCATGGCCAGAAAATCCTGGTCGCCGAGACGGAATGTGTCACCGGGCGAAAGCTCCAGCCGGTCCATGAGCAGCGGGCTCAGGGCCGCACCGGGCACACCGTCCTGTCCGGCAAACAGCGCCGCGAGCGACATCGGCGGATCCAGCTCCGCCGCACCAAGCAGTGGCCAGGCCGCGTCCACCGCCTTCACCTGGGTGAGCGAACGGTCGGCCCCGTCGGCCGTCTGCGCCATCGACCGGAAATCAATCACTTCCGAAACCCGGGTGGCGACGCGCTCGAGGTAAGCGCGCTCCTCGGCCGTCGCGCGGCGATAGGTGTATTCGACCTGCGCATCGCCGCCGAGCAGCATCGCGCCTTCGCGTGCCAGCCCCGCCTCGATGCTCGTGCGCACGCTTCCGACGGCGGCAATCGCCGCCACGCCGAGCGCCAGACAGGCAAGAAAGATCCGAAACCCCCTCAGCCCGCCGCCAAGCTCGCGCCAGGCGATCCGCGCGGCAATCGGCCAATTGGGACGGGCCCAGTTCACGCGTCGACCCGCCCATCGTTGAGCCGCAACACCTGGTCGCAGCGCCCCGCAAGCTCGGGCGCATGGGTCACCAGCACCAGCGTCGCCCCGTGGCGGTCGCGCAGCCCGAACAGCAACTCCATGATCGTGTTGCCCGTCGCCCCGTCGAGATTGCCGGTCGGCTCGTCCGCCAGCAGCACCTCGGGCCGCACCACCGCCGCGCGTGCCAGCGCCACGCGCTGTTGCTCCCCGCCCGACATCTGGGCCGGGAAATGATCCATCCGTGCGTCGAGCCCCACCGCCTCCAACTCCTCGGCGGCGCGCGTGAAGGCGTCCCCCGCCCCCGCGAGCTCCAGAGGGGTTGCCACGTTCTGCAGAGCCGTCATGGTGGGAATGAGGTGGAAGGATTGGAACACCACCCCCATATGATCGCGACGGAAGCGTGCCAGCGCGTCTTCGCCCATCGCGGTCAGATCGCGCCCCAGCGCGGTCACCCGGCCGCCGGTGGCGCGTTCGAGCCCGCCCATGAGCATGAGGAGAGACGATTTGCCCGATCCAGAAGGCCCCGTGAGCCCAAGCGTTTC
>DQCI01000164.1:10335-10843 GCA_003545125.1 Paracoccaceae bacterium | reverse complement strand
GCGGTCCGGTGGCGGATCCATTGCCGCGCGACGAACACCGGCAGCTTCACGTGCAGCTTCACCTCGCACATCTCGAACGGCGTCGAGTGCCAATGGCGCATCAAATAGCGGATCAGCCCCTCGTCGTTGGTCACCGATTTCGTGCCCGTGCCATAGGACACCCGCGCCGCCTGGCAGATCGCCGCGTCGTCGCCCATGTAGTCGATCACCCGCACGAAGCCGTGGTCGAGCACCTGGTGGGCGGTGTAGAGATGCGCCTCCATCCCTGGCGCGGTGCTGCGCAAGGTCTCCTGCGGCTGGCTGCGTTGCGCGTCGATCTCGGCGTTCTGCTCGGGGCTGAGGGGCATGGCGAATCTCTCTCCTGGCTGCTGCGACCCACTATATCTTGGGGCACGCCCGGGTGCACCTACACCGCAACCCGGTGCAGCACGGCGCGGGCTTGACGCGGGCCCCGGCTCTCTGGCGTGTTAGCCCCATGCGTTTGCCCCTCCGGTTCGCCGCCCTCACC
>DQCI01000164.1:9484-10295 GCA_003545125.1 Paracoccaceae bacterium | reverse complement strand
GCTCAGGACCGCCCCTGTCGGCAGGCGCTGGCGCTGGGGCTCGACGTGTCGGGCTCGGTCGACGGCGCCGAATACCGGTTGCAGCTCGATGGGCTCGCCGCCGCGCTCACCCACCCGGATGTGACCGACGCCCTGCTCGCCGCCGCAGGTGCGCCGGTCAGCATCGCGGTCTACGAATGGTCCGGCCCAACGTCCCAGGCGCTGATCGTCGACTGGACCGAGATCACCGACATCGCCGCGCTCACCGGGGTCACCGCCCGCCTGCGCGCCAACAAACGCACGCCAGCCGACCCGTCGACCGCACTCGGCACCGCGCTGGTCGTCGGCGCCCGCTTGCTCGCCCAGAGGCCGGGATGCTGGAAACGCACGCTCGACATTTCCGGCGACGGCGGGTCCAACACCGGACCCAGGCCGCAGGATGTCGGCGGCGAACCCGAGCTGGCAGACATCACCATCAACGCGCTGGTGATCGGGCCGGCGGCAAACGACCCGTCCCAGGTGGCCACGGGGCTCCTGGGGTATTTCGAGACCTACGTGATCCGCGGCCCCGGCGCCTTTGCCGAACACGCCGAAACA
This sequence comes from Paracoccaceae bacterium, assembly GCA_003545125.1. GTDB lineage: Bacteria > Pseudomonadota > Alphaproteobacteria > Rhodobacterales > Rhodobacteraceae > Sinisalibacter. The sequence goes on along the minus strand of DQCI01000164.1, from coordinate 9,719 downwards.
TTCGCCGCCTACGAGGCGGCGATGGTGCGCAAGTTGCTCAAGGAATTGCAGGGAATGGTGATTGGCGCTGTGGATCCCGCCGGCGGCGCCCAGTTGCGGGCCGCCCGCCCCGACGCGCCTGCGCGGCACGCCGATCCGGCCACGGCGCAGGTCCTCTCACCGGTGCCGTCCCGGGATCCGCCACTGGCGCTCGAACGGACCCCCTGACGGCGTTCTCTGACGGCCCCCTGAAGGC
>DQCI01000164.1:1374-9455 GCA_003545125.1 Paracoccaceae bacterium | reverse complement strand
GCCGTGACGCTGCCCCGACCGGCACCAGGGCCCCGGGTGCCGGTCCCTGGCCGTCAGTAGATATAACGGATCTGGTCGGTCCAGAACCGTTCCACCCGTTTCAGCGAGGTATTGATCTCTTCGAGCCCGTCGGGGCTGATGACGTTGCGCGCCTCCATCCCCTCGGCATGGCGCGCGAACAGCTTGGCGACCACGTCGCGCACGGCGCGCCCCTTGGGCGTCAGCCGGACCCGGACCGAGCGCCGGTCGATCTCGGACCGCTGATGGTGCATGAAGCCCATCTCGACCAGTTTCTTGAGGTTGTAGGACACGTTCGAGCCCTGGTAATAGCCGCGCGACTTCAACTCGCCGGCGGTCACCTCGTTGTCGCCGATATTGAAGATCAACAGCGCCTGGACGGCGTTGATCTCGAGCAGCCCGAGACGCTCGAACTCATCCTTGATCACGTCGAGCAGCAGCCGGTGCAGCCGTTCGACAAGACCGAGCGTGTCGAGATATTGGGCGGTGTATGCGGGGCGCACACCCTCTTCGATCGGGATCTGGAAACTCATGCGGCTCTCCACCTGGTCTGGTTCGGGCCGCAGATTGCGCTGGAAGTGGCGAACATATCGTTAAGCGCAGCGTGAAAATCGGACGAAAATCTGTCGCAAACCGGTGAATTGGTTAACCGCGCGCGCGCGCGTTTGCGTGTTCGGCAATCTCCGCCACCAGCGGCGCGAACGCCCCCGGCGCCGCCCCCTGCCCGGTCACCCAGAGGTAGAGGTCCTGGTCGTTCTCCTCAAGCAGGGCCTCGTAGCTGTCGAGCGTGCCCGCGTCGAGCCCGTCGAGCCGGTCGTCGGCGAAGCGGCCGAGGATGATGTCCATCTCCTTGGTGCCACGACGATGCGAGCGCATCGACAAACGCTTCAGGCGGTTGCCGGCCGTTTCCGTCATGCCGGCCCTCCCTCGAGGATCCGCTTGAGATGCTTCTCGAGCCGCGCCAATCGGTTCGCGGTATCGCAGATATCGCCCTTGAGTTCGCGCATCTCGAGCAGGATCGCGCGCGCATCCTTGCTCAGGGGGGCCTCTTCGCCTGGCGGCGCCACCCCGTCGCCCTCGCCGTTCAGGAGCCACATGAGCGAGACATTGAGCAGCCCGGCCAGCATCTGCAGCCGGTTGGCCCGGGGTTCGGAAACGTCGTTTTCCCAGGCCGCGACGGTCTTGGCTTTCACACCCAGCCGCTTGGCGAGGTTCTTCTGGCTGAGGCCTGCTGTCTCACGGGCGGCGGCCAGCCGGTCGCCAAACGTGGCCCGCTCCTCCGAGTACCAGTCATCGGTGGCAGCTTCGGTCGCGGCTTCGANNTTTCGAGGCCGGTTTCGAGGCCGGCCTCGCCCATCGCTTCGCCCATATCATCGCTCATCGGGGTCTCCCTCTTGCCCGGTCCCAGAAACACCGATTGGCATATCTCTTGATCGGGCCTCGCGCGGAGCCTAGAAGATCCCGGCGCCTTTCACAAACCCGGGACCGACCATGAGCTTCCTGTCCGCGACCCTTGCACGGGTCAAACCTTCGCCGACCATCGCCGTCACCACGCTCGCGGCCGAACTGCGCGCCCAGGGGCGCGACGTGATCGGGCTCGGCGCGGGTGAGCCCGATTTCGACACGCCCGACACCATCAAGGCCGCCGCCAAGGCCGCGATCGACGCGGGACACACGAAATACACCGCACCCGACGGGATGCCCGAGCTCAAACAGGCGATCGTCGACAAGTTCGCGCGCGAAAACGGGCTCACCTACACGACCAAGCAGATCAGCGTCGGCACCGGCGGCAAGCAGATCCTCTACAACGCGCTGACGGCGACGCTGAACCCCGGCGACGAGGTCATCATCCCCGCCCCCTACTGGGTGAGCTACCCCGACATGGTGCTGCTCGCGGGCGGTGAGCCGGTGGTCGTGGAATGCGGGCTCGAGACCGGGTTCAAGATGACGCCGGACCAGCTTGAAGCCGCGATCACACCGAAGACCAAATGGCTGATCTTCAACTCGCCCTCGAACCCGACCGGCGCGGGCTACACCGCCCAGGAGCTCCGGGGGCTGACGGATGTGCTGATGCGTCACCCCCATGTCTGGGTGATGACGGACGACATGTATGAGCACCTCGTTTTCGACGGGTTCACCTTTGCCACCCCCGCCCAGGTCGAGCCCGGGCTCTATGCGCGCACCCTCACCGTCAACGGCGTGTCCAAGGCCTATGCGATGACCGGCTGGCGGATCGGATATGCCGGCGGGCCGCAAGAGCTGATCGGGGCGATGCGCAAGATCCAGTCGCAATCCACCTCGAACCCCTGCTCGATCAGCCAGTGGGCGGCGGTCGAAGCGCTGAACGGCCCGCAGGATTTCATAGAGGCCAACAAGGCCCTGTTCCAGCGGCGGCGCGACCTCGTGGTGGAGATGCTGAACGCGGCCGACGGCCTCACCTGCCCCACTCCCGAAGGCGCGTTCTACGTCTACCCTTCGATTGCCGGCTGCCTTGGCAAAACCTCCAAAGCGGGCACCAGGATCGAGACCGACGAGGATTTCTCGCGCGCGCTCCTGGAGGAGACCGGCGTCGCGGTGGTCTTCGGCGCCGCCTTCGGGATGAGCCCGAATTTCCGGGTGAGCTACGCCACCTCCGACGCGGCGCTGGAGGAAGCCTGCACACGGATCCAGGGCTTCACGGCCGGGCTCAAATGACGACACGGGCTTGCAGGGCCGCCCGCCGGGGGGTCTACTACCCCCTGAACGCAGGCCGCGTGCGCCACGGCGGTTGCGAACCGAGAGCAGACACCCAATGACACTTCCCCTCCCCGACTATTACTTCCGGGTCCGCGAGAACGGCGCCATCGCCTACCGCGTGGATACCCAGAACCGCCACCGGCGCATCGAGATGGACCAGATCGCGGTCATCAACATACGCAACGGCGAGGTCAAACCGCACGGGGGACGCGAGCTTTCGGACCAGGACCGGGCCGCGATCGAGACCTGGATCGCCGAGCGCAAGGCGCTGCTGGCGGCGCGCGATATCGACGACATCCTGCGCACCGTCGATCACCTGAACCTCACCGCCCATTGGGCCCAGACCCGCGCCGCCGACGCCGATCTCGACGCGGTGACCGACACGCTCCTGCTGGCGATGCACGATCTGCGCACCGTGCTTGTGCGCAAGAAGGCCGATCGGCTGATGGCGAAGGACTGAGTGCACCCTGCGGGTGCACCGCCGGCGGCGGGCGGGGGCCGCCTGACGGCGGCGCGCCTGCGGCGGGCAGGGCGGGGGCTGCGCCCCCGGGGAATACCGACCGCCGCAGGCGCGCGCGTCAGACGGCCCGGACCCAGCGGTGCATCACGTCGCCACCGACAGCGCGGGTTTCGGCCAGCGCAAACCGTGGCGCCTCGCCAAGCGCACCCACCCCCAGCGCCGCGAGCGAAGGACGGCCCTCGGCGCCGAGCGCGATCCCGGCGGTGAAGCCCACCAACTCGTCGACCAGGCCCTCTGCGATCAGCGCCGCCGCAAGGCTGCCGCCGCCTTCGCAGAACACCCGTGTAAGGCCCTGTTCGCCAAGCGTTTCCAACGCGGCGCGCGGGTCGATGGCACCGTGCCGCACAGGCACCGCGAACAGCGCCGCCCCGGCCGCCGCCCAGGCCGCGACCCGGGCCGGGTCGGCGCGGTCGCCGTGCAGCAGCCAGACGGGCGTCTCGGTCGCGCTGGCCGCGAGCCGGCTGTCAAGCGGCAGATCGAGATGACGCGACAGCACCACCCGCACCGGTTGGCGCACCGGCTGACGGGCTGTGCCGAACCCGCGCACGGTCAGCGCGGGATCGTCGGCCCGCATCGTGCCGGCGCCCACCATCACCGCGTCATGACGCAACCTGAGCGCGTGCACGACCCGGCGCGCCTCCGGACCGGTGATCCACCGGCTCTCGCCACTCGCGGTGGCGATGCGGCCGTCGACGGAGCTGGCGAGCTTCAATGTGACAAACGGACGCCCGCGTGTGACACGCGAGAGGAAGCCCGCCTGGTCTTGGCGCGCCTGCACCGCGCCGATGCCTTCGCGCACACCGATCCCGGCCGCCCGCAACCGGGCCAGCCCCTGTCCGTTGACCCGCGCATCGGGATCGCCGAGCGCCACCACCACGCGGGCGATCCCGGCCGCGATCAACGCGTCGGCGCAGGGCGGGGTCTTGCCGTGATGGGCGCAGGGTTCGAGGGTGACATAAGCCGTCGCGCCCCGCGCCGCCGCGCCCGCCTGGGCGAGCGCCACAACCTCGGCATGCGGCCGACCGCCGGGCTGTGTCCAGCCGCGCCCGACGATCCGCGCACCCTGCGCGATCACGCAGCCGACGGCCGGATTGGGCCAGGTGTTGCCGAGCCCGCGGCGTCCGAGCGCCAGCGCGTGGGCCATGTGGCGCCGGTCGAGCGCGAGGTCGCCCGCCTCGGTCGAGCCAGTCCCGGTCACGCCCTCCCCGGTCACGCCTCCCCGGTCACGTCGATCGGACGCAGCTCGCTCACGAACTTGTCGAAATCGTCGGCCGCCTGGAAGTTCTTGTAAACGCTGGCGAAGCGGACATAGGCGACGGTATCGATCCGCGCCAGGGTCTCCATCACGATCTCGCCGATGATCTTGGAGGCGATGTCGGTTTCGCCAAGGCTCTCGAGCCGCCGCACGATGCCCGAGATCATCTGGTCGATCCGCTCCGGCTCCACCGGGCGCTTCTGCATCGAAATCCGGATCGAGCGTTCGAGCTTGTCGCGGTCGAAATCCTCGCGGCGTCCGCTGGTCTTGATGACCACGAGATCGCGCAACTGCACCCGCTCATAGGTGGTGAAACGACCGCCGCACGCCGGACAAAACCGCCTGCGCCGGATCGCAACATGATCCTCCGCAGGGCGCGAATCCTTCACCTGCGTGTCGACATTTCCGCAAAACGGGCAGCGCATGCCTGTCCCTTCCTTCTTGCCTGGTACCTCGGATAGTGGGTCTTCGCCCACTTATCCACAGGCACTATAGGGGCTTGCCCCGGTCTTGGGTAGCCCGAATTGCGGCCTACCAGATGCGGGGACAAGGCTGCAACACCCGGGCCTTTGGCGCCCCGGGCCAGGCCGGGCTTACAAAGTCGGCGGACACACACCACATAACACTTTGTAAGAGAACCGAGGGAGGACAAAATGAGCGTTGCACGTGTTACCGAGATTTCCGCGACATCGACGAAGAGCTTCGAAGATGCTGTCGAACAGGGCGTCACCCGCGCCGCCGAGACCCTGCGCAACGTGCGCTCGGCCTGGATCAAGGAACAGCAGGTCCGCGTCGAAGACGGCAAGATCGTCGGCTACCAGGTCAACATGATGGTGACCTTCGTCCTCGAATAGCGCCCCGAGACGCGCGCCCGGCCCCGATCAGCGCAACAGCGCTGCGATCTCGCGCCGATGCGGCGCGCTGCGGTGTTCGAACAGGTAGATCCCCTGCCAGGTGCCGAGCGCCACCTGCCCGGCTGTCACCGGAATGGTGAGCGAGACCGGCAGCAGCGCTGCCTTGATATGGGCCGGCATGTCGTCCGGCCCCTCCAGCGTATGCCTGAGATAGCGCATCGACGGGTCGGATGCGGGCGGCACCAGCCGCGCGAAGAAGGCCTCGAGGTCGGTCTGCACATCCCGGTCGGCATTTTCCTGGATCACCAGCGAGGCCGAGGTATGGCGGATGAACAGGGTCAGAACCGCCTCGTCCAGCCCGGCCCGGGCCACCCACCCCGCGATATCGCGCGTGACCTCGTAGAGCCCCGCCCCGCGGGTCTCGATGGTGAAAACCTTGTGCATTTTTCGCCCTCCCCCGGCGCGTCCGGGCACACACGACCCCGGGCAGACACGCCCCCGGGCACGCACGACAATGTCAAAAGGGCGCATCCGGCGCCATGGTAAACTCGGGCTTCGGCCGGTCACATTTCCGCGGCGGAGCGGACAGACCCTGACACGGATGACGGCCAGGACTTTCGACCAGGGGCTCCGCGAGCTCTACGACGTCTTCGCCCACGGGCTGATGTCGAAGCGCGCGTTTCTCGACCGTGCGGGCAAGTAAACGGTTGACGGACTCACCGCGGTGGCGCTCCTCGACATGCTCAGCCCCGACGACGCGCTGGCCAGCCAGGTGAGCTTCACCGACCCCGACATCGTGCCGGAATACATCCCCTACCCGAGCCCGAACGGCCACGGCGAGGTGCGCGGTTACCTCGTCAAACTGGCCGGTCTGCAAGGCCGCGCTGAAGGCGACCGGCAAGACCTACACCGCGCATGTCTACGAGGGCGCCAACCACGGGTTCCACAACGACACCACGCCGCGTTACGACGATGCGGCGACGCCCCCCGCCTGGGACCGCACCATCGCCTTCTTCACCCAAAACCTGAACTGAGCGCCCGAACTGAGCACCCGGTCGGCGTGCGCCAAACCACGGGCACCGACGACCGGGCCTGCCAACCGGCGGGTCCGGCGCGACGCAGGCCAATCGTCACGATGGCACCACCGCCCTGCATAACCCAAACATCGCACACCCCAAACACCGCACGCCCCAAACGAAAGAGGCGCCCGCTTGGGCGCCTCCACTCAGGCCGTTCAAAGACCGCGGCCGGGGCCGGGCCCCCGCCTCAGCGTTCGAAGCCGATCTCGTCTGTGAAGTCGATCACCGCATCTTCCCAGATGTTCATGAGCCGCGAGAAATCCTCGGCGCTCATGTCCTGGCCACGCGGGATCGGCATGACAAAATAGGGATCGTTGTTTTCATCCAGGAATGCGCGGGTGTAGATCCGCGACTGGTTCCAGTTGTTGATCGTCGCCGTGCTCGACCCATCAGGCATGTCCATGCCGGAGGTGAACATCAGCGTCTGGCAACTGCTCATGTCGTCGAGGCAACCGTAAAACGCGATCGACGTATTGACCCCGGCGATGCCGGTCAGGACGCGCGGGCGTCCGGAATCATAGGGCTCGTAGGAGGCCCGATATCCCATGGTCTGGAGCTGATCTATGACCGTCTGCGGGTCAGCCGCGGTCACATAACTCTGCGCGTTGGCCGCCCCAGCCACCAGCGCCGCGGTAAGGATTGTAGATGCGAATCTCATGTCAACTCCCGGGAAAGCCTGCGGAAACCTCGCACGAGGCGCGATTCGTGTAAACCCATGGTTAAGATGTGTTTTCACTCTGCACACCCGGCACACGTCCTCACGGCCATGCCACCCCGTCCCGTCACTGATCTTTCGCACCCAGCGCGCCGGCGCCCGCCGCCTTGTTCGGCGCCACCCGGCCGCTGGGGGTGGTGGCGGTTGCGCCCGTGGCGGGCTGCCCGCTGGCCACCGGCTGGCCCGGCGCCGGCGTTGCCGCGCTGGCGCTGTCCTCGGAGCGCTCGAACCCGATCGTGTCGGTGAACTTGATCACAGCACTTTCCCAGATGTCGACCAGCCTGCGGATCTCGTCCTCGCTGAGCGCTTCGGCGGTCGGCACCGGCATCTGCACGTAAGGGTCGCCCTCTTCGTCGATGAAGGCGCGCGAATAGACCCGGGTCTCGTTCCAGTCGTTGACCACCTCCCAGCCGACCGGCTCCGCCATGTCGAAGCCGGCGGTGAACATCATCCCCCGGCAATCGGTCATGTCGTCAAGGCAGCCATAAAAAGCGAGCGCGTAGTTCACGCCCGCGACCTTGGCGCGGATCCGCTGCCGCCCGGACTCGTAAGGCTCCAGACGGGCGGCCATGCCCAGACCCTCGAACTGGTCGAGCAGCGATTGCGGGTCGGTCGCCGATGCGACGTCCTGAGCGTTTGCCCCGCCCGCGGCGAGGGACAGGATGAGGGCGGCTGACGTGGGTCTCATGGAGATCTCCCGATGCATTCGCTTGCAGGCTAGAACGCGTCCGGTGATTCGGGCAAAGGCGGCCCCGGGGTTTCTTCACGGCACGCAGGTGGCGGGCCCGCTGCACAGGCTGCTGCGCAGGCGCCCGCCCGGGTCTCAGCCGAACAGCCCCTCGCCCTGCTCGTCGATCATCTGCTTCGCCTTGGCGCGCGAATACTGCCGCGCCTCGTCTTCCGA
>DQCI01000164.1:0-1248 GCA_003545125.1 Paracoccaceae bacterium | reverse complement strand
TCCGCCTCGGGTTTCTTCTCGGCACCGCCGCCGAAAAGCTTTGAAAACAAGGACATGAACCACTCCGGTTGCCTGATGGGAAGGGTATTGGCAGCGACAATACACAAGATTGACCGGGAGCGCGATACCGGAGGCCCCGGCGCGCGCGGTCGGTTCAAGGGCGCGCCTGGATCAGGGTAGCGGCCGGATCAGGCCGGGGCGCAGGCCCAGCGCATTGCCTGCGCCGGTCACTTCCACCCGCATTCCCGGAGCCAGAAGGCTGCGCACCTCGCTGGGCACGCCGCAGATCTCGTCGGCAATGAATACCATCCGATCCAGCTTCACCGCGTCCCGGCAGCGCCGATCGGAGGACCGCGGCACGTCCCTCACAACGTAGACATGGGTCACCCGCGCCTGCCCCGTCGCCCCGATCAGCGCCGGCCCGGTGTAGACCAGCCCCGCCCCCAGCCAGAACCCCATCAACGCGGAGAAGGCGAGCACCAACCAGTTCTTCACTGTCATGCGCTGTCCTTGCACCTTGAATCCAAGCCGGACCAAGGTGACCGTCCCCAACCCTGCGGCAACGCCGATCGCCAGTGCGACTGGCCGAGCCCGCGCCACCCAATCCTCAGTCGGCAGCACACGGATGCCGAGGATCTGCGCGAGGATCGTGACCAGACCGAGCCCCAGCACAACAAGCCCCGCGATGATCGCGATCCTCAGCAGCCAGCATAGGTCCTTCAGAATGACGGGGAGAGTCTTTGCTTCAGGGTTTGCCACGTTTTGCACTCGTCAGGAAAAACGCCCGCCGGGTTGCGGCGGGCGTGGCAGTTACTGATCCAGGAACGACCGCAATTTCCGCGACCGCGACGGATGCTTCAACTTCCGCAACGCCTTCGCCTCGATCTGCCGGATCCGCTCGCGGGTGACCGAGAACTGCTGGCCGACCTCTTCGAGCGTGTGGTCGGTGTTCATGCCGATCCCGAACCGCATCCGCAGCACCCGCTCTTCGCGCGGCGTCAGCGAGGCCAGCACCCGGGTCGTGGTCTCCTTCAGGTTTTCCTGAATCGCCGAGTCGAGCGGCAGCACCGCGTTCTTGTCCTCGATGAAATCGCCGAGCTGCGAATCCTCCTCGTCGCCGATCGGCGTCTCCAGCGAAATCGGCTCCTTGGCGATCTTCATCACCTTGCGGACCTTCTCGAGCGGCATCTGCAGCTTGTCGGCCAGCTCTTCCGGCGTCGGCTCGCGGCCGATCTCGTGCAGCATCTG
>DQCI01000214.1:16195-22834 GCA_003545125.1 Paracoccaceae bacterium | reverse complement strand
GCCGGTGTCGGGGCCGGTGTCGGGGCCGGTATCAGGGGTGACGTCAGGGTCGGTTTCGACGCCCGTGTCCGGGTCGGGACCCGTATCGGGGCTGGGGTCGGGACCCGTATCGGGGCCCGTATCAGGGTTGGTGTCGGGGCCCGTTTCAGGGGCCCTGTCGGGGTTGGTGTCGGGGGCCATCGCCGGCTCGGTGGCGTCGGCGTCCGGTCCTTGTGCCGCTGCGGGCAGATCGTCGGACCCGTTGGCGGGCGGCAACGCGGGCGGCAGTTTTTCCACCAGCTCCATGCCCGGGATCGCGTCCGGCTCCTCCGGCTCCGCCATCGGCACCTTGACCGGGTCGCTCTCCATCTGCGGTGCCCGGTCGGTCTCCGGCAGCGGCGTTCCGGTGGGCTGCGCCGTGATCTCGGCCTCGGCCGCCTCGCCCCGCTTGGGCGCGTCGTCTTCGCCTTGCGCAGCCGCGTCCTCACCTGGCGCAGGCGCGGAGGCGGGGTCCGCTCCGGTCTCGTCGCCGGTGAGCGGTTCGGCCTCGGGGTCTGCTTCGGGTGCGGCGACCGGGTCTGTCTCGGGCGCCGCCTCGGAATCCGCAGCCGCGCCCCCAGCCTCCGGCATCGCATCGGGCTCAGCGGCCTCCGCGGCCTCCCCGGCTTGCGGCGTGGCCGACGCCTCGGGGTCCGACACGGGTCCGGCCCCGGGTTCGGGTGCAGGTTCGGCCCCGATCTCCGGTGCCCTTTCCGGATCGACCGCGCCCTGCGCGTCCGTCGCGCCCGGCGAGTCGGCATCCTCCGCCTCGACAACGGCGGGGCCATCGGCCCCGGCCCCGGCCCCGGGCGGCGGCGCGCCCATTTCCACTGGCGGCAAACCGAGCGATGCAACGCCCAATGCCAGTCCTGAAACCACGACGCCCGATACGATTCCGGCGAGACTGCCCCGTGCCATACTCGGCTCCCTTTCCGTCACACCCGCCCCATTCGCCCTTGTTCGGGCGCTGCAACATGTATACCCCGAGCAAGACATCAGAAAACCCCTGAATGGCGGGTACGCGCATGATCCTGCTGATCGACAACTATGACAGCTTCACCTACAACCTCGTTCACTACCTCGGCGAGCTGGGCGCAAACGTCACGGTCCGGCGCAACGACGCGCTCGATGTGCAGGCGGCGATGGGCCTGAACCCCGACGCCATCGTGCTCTCTCCGGGCCCCTGCGATCCCGACCAGGCCGGGATCTGCCTGCCGTTGACACTGGCCGCCAGCGAAGCGGATGTGCCGTTGCTCGGCGTCTGCCTCGGCCACCAGACCATCGGCCAGGCCTTCGGCGGCAAGGTCGTGCGCGCGAACGACATCGTGCACGGCAAGATGGGCACCATCCACCACGAAGCCAAAGGCGTGTTCGCCGGGCTGCCGAGCCCGCTCCTGGGCACCCGTTACCATTCGCTGGTGGTCGACCGCGCCAGCCTGCCCGATGCGCTCGAGGTGACGGCCTGGCTCGAAGACGGCACGATCATGGGGCTCAGGCACCGTGAAAAGCCGATCGAGGGCGTGCAGTTCCACCCCGAAAGCATCCGCTCCGAACATGGCCACGCGATGCTGAGGAATTTTCTTGGCCGCGTGCCCAACATGAAGCCCGACAAGAAGCCCGACAAGAAGAAGGAGCGCGAACCGGCATGAGCGATGCGATGAAACCCCTGATCTTCGCCGCCTCCGAAGGCCCGCTGTCGCGCGCCCAGGCGGAAGAGGCCTTCGGTATCCTGTTCGAGGGCGACGCGACCCCGGCCCAGATCGGCGGCTTTCTGATGGCGCTGCGCGCGCGCGGCGAGGCGGTGGCCGAATATGCCGCCGCGGCTGCGGTGATGCGTGCGAAATGCACCCCCGTCAAAGCGCCCGACGGCGCGATGGACATCGTCGGCACCGGCGGCGACGGCATGGGCACGCTCAACATCTCCACCGCAACCGCCTTTGTCGTCGCCGGCGCGGGCGTGGTCGTGGCCAAGCACGGCAACCGCAACCTGTCGTCGAAATCGGGCGCGGCGGATGCGCTCGGGCAGATGGGGGTCGAGGTGATGGTCGGCCCGCAGGTGGTGGAAAAAGCCCTGGCCGAAGTCGGCATCGGCTTCATGATGGCGCCGATGCACCACCCGGCGATGAAATTCGTCATGCCGGTGCGCCAGGAATTGGGCTGCAAGACGATCTTCAACATCCTCGGGCCGCTGACCAACCCCGCCGGCGTCAAACGCCAGCTCACCGGCGCCTTCGCACCGGATCTGATCTTCCCGATGGCCGAGACGTTGCAGGCGCTTGGCTCGCACAAAGCCTGGCTCGTGCACGGCGACGACGGCACCGACGAGGTCTCGATCACCGGCCCCACCCAGGTCGCCGCCCTTGAGGACGGCAAGGTCTTCAAGCGTCAGATCCACCCCGAGGACGCAGGCCTGCCGGTGCGGCGTTTGGCCGAGATCCTCGGTGGCACACCCGAAGAGAACGGCAAGGCCTTCGCCGCCCTGCTCGCAGGCGAACCCTCCGCCTACCGCGACGCGGTGCTCCTGAACGCCGCCGCCGCCCTGGTCGTCGCGGACAAAGCCGCCACCCTGCGCGAAGGCGTGGACATGGCAGCGGCAAGCATCGACAGCGGTGCTGCAAAGGCGAAGATCGAAGGCCTCGCCCGGGTCACTTCGTCGGCGGCTTAGGCAACGGCGTTTCGAAACGCCGTGCCACGCGGTTTCGAAACCGCGTTGGAAGCCGTTTCGAAACGGCTTTTTTGCCCCTTACCAACCGTTCGCCCCCGCTTGGGACGGGGCTCACGGCGCCGCGCGGCGCCGTCACACGCGGGCGCGCGCCCGCGTTTCCCCGCCCATTCGCTGTTGGCAATCCCACGCCGGCACCGTAGAACCCGAAAGACCGAAAACGGGGAGACGAACAGCCATGTCCATGGGTCAGAACAAGATCGCGCGCGGCGCCGTTTGGGTCATCATGGGCCTGGTCGTGGTCGGCCTCGTCGGTTTCGGGTCGTTCAACTTCGGCGGCGGTGGCCAGTCGGTTGGCAAGGTCGGCGAAACGCCCATCAGCACCAACCGCTACTTCCGTGAAGTGAACGCTCAACTCGACGCGATCGAACAGCAGTTCGGCCAGCGCCTGCCCTTCGCCCAGGCCCAGGCTTTCGGGGTCGACCAGCAGGCGCTCGCCATTGTGCTCTCGCAGGTGGCGATGGAAAACGAAACCGCCCGCCTCGGCATCTCGGTCGGCGACGAAGAGCTCGCGGGCCGAATCCGCGATATCCCCTCCTTTTCCGGCGTCGACGGCACATTCGACCGCGATGCCTATGACTTCGTGCTCGAACAATCCGGCCTCACCGCCAGCGAATTCGAGGAATCCCTGCGGTCCGAGGTTGCCCGCACCATCCTGCAAGGCGCCGTCGCGAACGGGGTCGCCGTGCAGCCGGTCTACGTGACCACGCTCTACGGCTGGGCGCGCGAATCCCGCGACGTCACCTGGGCGGCGCTCGACGACAGTGTGCTCGACACCCCGGTCGGCGACCCCGAGGAGGCCCAGCTCACGGAATACTACGAGGCCAACCCCAACGCCTTCACCCTGCCCGAGACCCGCAAGATCACCTATGGCTGGCTGCGGCCCGAAGATCTCGCCGGCGAGGTCGAGGTCAGCGAAGACGCGTTGCGCACCGCCTACGGGGAACGCACGGCAGACTTCAACCAGCCCGAGCGGCGGCTGGTGGAGCGGCTGATCTATCCGGACGCAGCCGCCGCCGAGGACGCCGCCACCCGGCTCGAAGCCGGGACGGCCACATTCGAGGACCTCGTCGCCGGTCGCGGCCTGGAGCTGGCCGATATCGACCTCGGCGACATGACCGAAGCCGAACTCGGCGCGGCCGGCGCGGCGGTCTTCGCCCTCGACGGCCCCGGCACCACCGGCCTCACCCAGACCGATCTCGGCCCCGCCATCTTCCGCGTGAATGCGGTGCTCTCGGCGCGCGAGACCAGCTTCGAAGACGCCCGCGACACCTTGCGCGAGGCGCTTGCCCTCGACACCGCCCGGCGCAATCTCGAAGACATGATGACCGATCTCGACGACGCGCTGGCAGGCGGCGCGACCATCGAAGACCTCGGCGCCGAGTTCGGCGTCACCACCGGTACGCTCGACTGGACCGGCATGAGCTTCGAGGGCATCGCCGCCTATGACGAATTTGCCAAGACCGCGACCGAGGTGACCGAGGACGATTATCCGGCGGTCGAAACCCTGTCCGATGGCGGGCTGTTCGCGCTCCGGCTGGACGAGATCGTGCCGCCCGCGCTGCAACCGCTGGACGACGTGCGCGATGAGGCCATCGCCGGCTGGCAGGCGGCCGAGACCGCGGCCCGGGTGAAGGCGCGTGCCGAGGCCATGCTCGACGATTTCGCCGCCGGTGAAACCCCGGCCTCCCTCGGCCTTACCGAAGCGGCCGAAACCAGGCTGTTGCGCGAAGACCAGGTCGCGGGCGCCCCGCCCGCCTTGACGGCCGCCGCTTTCGAGCTCGAACCCGGCGGCTGGACCGTCGTCGACGCCCCCGGCGGCGCCGTGGTCCTGCGGCTTGACGCCATCAACGCGGCCGACCAGGACAGCGACGAGGCGGTGAGCGTGAAATCGAGCTTTGCCGATTCCATCGCCCTGGCGATGAGCCAGGACCTGCAGGACGCCGTCGCCGCCGCCTTCGAGACCCAGGCCGGGATCACCCTCGACCAGGGTATGATCAACGCCGTCAACGCGCAGTTCCAGTGAGGCGTCCATGGCACTGACACCGGGTTTCGAGACGTTCGAGAAGGGCTGGGACGCCGGCCGCAACCAGGTGGTCTACACCCGCCTGGCCGCCGATCTCGACACGCCCGTCTCGCTGATGCTGAAGCTTGCCGACGCGCGCAAGGACAGCTTCATGCTCGAAAGCGTCACCGGCGGCGAAGTCCGCGGGCGCTACTCCATCGTCGGCATGAAACCCGACCTCGTGTGGTCCTGTGACGGCACGACGGCCCGGATCAACCGCCAGGCGCGGTTCGACCCGACCGCCTGGGAGGACCTGCACGAGGATCCGCTGACCTCGCTGCGCAGCGTGCTGGCGGAGAGCGCGATCGACCTGCCCGACGATCTGCCCGCCGCCTCCGCCGGGCTCTTCGGTTACCTCGGCTACGACATGATCCGGCTGGTCGAGCACCTGCCGAACGTCAACCCCGACCCGCTCGGCCTGCCCGACGCGCTGATGCTGCGGCCCTCGGTCGTGGCGGTCCTCGACGGGGTGAAGGGCGAGGTGATCGTCGTCTCCCCCGCCTTCCAGGGCTCCGGGCTGACCGCCCGCGCGGCCTACGCCCAGGCCGCCGAACGGGTGATGGACGCGCTCAGAGATCTTGAACGCCAGCCGCACGCGCCGCGCGATCTCGGCGATGCCGGTGACGGGGTCGGCGCCCCGGTGTCGAACTTCGCGAAAGCCGACTACCTCGCGGCGGTCGAGAAGGCGAAGGAGTACATCGTCGCGGGCGACATCTTCCAGGTGGTGCCGTCGCAGCGCTGGACGCAGGACTTTACCCTGCCCCCCTTCGCGCTCTACCGGTCGCTCAGGCGTACCAACCCCTCGCCGTTCATGTTCTACTTCAACTTCGGTGGTTTCCAACTCGTCGGTGCCAGCCCCGAGATCCTGGTGCGTGTCTTCGGCCGCGAAGTGACGATCCGGCCAATCGCCGGCACCCGTCCGCGCGGCGCCACGCCCGAAGAAGACAAGGCGCTGGAGGAAGACCTGCTCGCCGACCAGAAGGAGCTGGCCGAACACCTGATGCTGCTCGATCTGGGCCGCAACGACACCGGCCGGGTGTCGAAGATCGGCACCGTGCACCCGACCGAAGAGTTCATCATCGAGCGCTACAGCCACGTGATGCACATCGTCTCCAACGTCGTCGGTGAGTTGGCCGAGGACCAGGACGCGCTGTCGGCGCTGCTCGCGGGGCTGCCCGCCGGCACCGTCTCGGGCGCGCCCAAGGTGCGCGCGATGGAAATCATCGACGAGCTGGAACCGGAAAAGCGCGGTGTCTACGGTGGCGGCGTGGGCTATTTCTCCTCGCAAGGCGACATGGACATGTGCATCGCGCTGCGCACCGCCGTGGTGCAGGACCACAAGCTCTACATCCAGGCCGGCGGCGGCGTCGTCTACGACAGCGACCCCGAGGCCGAGTTCCAGGAGACGGTGAACAAGTCGCGCGCCATCGCCCGCGCGGCAGAGACCGCCGGCGCCTTCGCAAAATCGCACGGCAACTGAGGCGCGCAACACCCGCCGAAACAACATGGGCCGCGCCCGAAGGCACGGCCCGAAACTCGTAACGATAACGGCCACTTGTCTGTGGCGGGTCATTCGTTATCCACACCACCCGGCGACGGTCGCAGAACCGCGACACCACCCCGGAGATGATCGGACCCTAGCGCGCCTGTGCAGGTGCCGGAAGTTGGGGTTTCCCCCATGTGGCAAGGGAACCGCTCATGGGGCCGGAGGGGCTCCGCATCTGCAGGGCGCGCGCGGTGGAACGACGATCCGGCCTGTTCCGAGATGCAGAAACATGGCCCTGCCGGGCGGCTCCGCCCCCCGCGCGTCTCGGTGGCGCCCCTTCGGGGCGAC
>DQCI01000214.1:13369-16110 GCA_003545125.1 Paracoccaceae bacterium | reverse complement strand
CCCCTTCGGGGCGACGGGCGCCGCTCTCGTTGCTATCGGTGGCGCCCCTTCGGGGCGACGGGGCGCGGCGCGCGCAAGCGGGGCTGTGCCCCGCCCGCCGCAGCCAGAGCTACTGGCTCCCCTGTTCCGCTTCCAGCGCCCTGAATTTCGCCACGTTGGCGTTGTGCTCCTCCAGCGTGGTGGCGAAGACATGGCCATCGGCGGGGTTCAGGGTTTTGGCGACGAAGAAGATGTAGTCGGTCTGCGTCGGAACGAGCGCCGCTTCTATCGAGGCGAGACCGGGGTTGGCGATGGGGGTCGGCGGCAGCCCGTCGATCACATAGGTGTTGTAGGAGGTGTCGGCCCTGAGTTCCGACTGGCGCAGCCCCCGGCCCAGCGTGCCCTTGCCGCCAGTGATCCCGTAGATCACCGTCGGGTCGGTCTGCAGCCGCATACCGCGTCCGAGCCGGTTGACGAAAACGCTGGCGACGTCGCGCCGTTCGTCGGCGATGCCGGTCTCCTTCTCGACGATCGAGGCCATGATCAGCGCCTCCTGGGGCGTGCCGTACGGCAGATCGTCGGCCCGGTTCGCCCAGGCCTCGGCCAACAGCGCCTCCTGCGCCGTCACCATCCGGCCGACCAGGCTGCTGCGTTCCTCGCCCTTGACCACCTCGTAGCTGTCGGGTGCCAACATGCCTTCGTCCGGCAGCGCCGACACGCCGCCCGCGAGAAAGTCGGCCTTGCCGAGCGCATCGACGATCTGCCAGCTGGTCGCGCCTTCGGCGATGGAGACGCGGAACCGCGTGCCGGCGGCGTCGCGCAGCCGCAGGTAGTCGGCGGGGATGCTCTCGTCGTCGGGCGCAAATTCGGCCTGGGTCACGAAGCGCTGGGTCTCGGGGTCGAGCTCGCGCAGCTGGATCTCGGTCTGGGTGATCCCGATCCGGTAGACGATCTCGGTGCCGCAGGTCGAAGCGCCGCCCCGGGTGACGATGTCGGCGATCTGTGCCATCGACGCGCCTTCGGGCACCAGGAAGCTGCCGGCCTTGAGCGCGTCGGTCTTGCCTGAGTATTCGGCGCCCATGCGGAAGATCGCCGGCGACGAGATCGCCCCGTCCACCGCCAGCGCCTCGGAGACGCGGTTGAAATTGGAGCCCGGCTCGACCCGCAGGCAGATCGCCACCTCGAGCGGTCCCGGCTCCTCATACTGCGTCTTGCCCCAGGCAATGAGCCCGCCGGCCACGATCAGCAACAGGACCATCATCGACAGCGCTGTCGATGCGAGGTTGCGCCACATCATGCGGGGGCCTTGCCCAGGATCAGCGAGGCATTGGTGCCGCCGAACCCGAACGAGTTCGACATGACGATGTCGATCTTGCGCTTCTCGGCCGCGTTTGCCGCGAGCGACACTTTCGGCGCGATCGCGGGGTTGTCGAGGTTGATCGTCGGCGGCGCGATCTGGTCGCGCATCGCGAGGATCGAGAAGATCGCCTCGACCGCACCGGCGGCGCCCAGCAGGTGCCCGATCGAGGACTTGGTCGACGACATGGTGACATCGGGCGCATGGTCGCCCAGCAACCGCTCGACGGCGCCAAGCTCCAGCGTGTCGGCCATGGTCGAGGTGCCGTGGGCGTTGATGTAGTCGAGCGCGGAGGGCGCGAGCCCGGCGTTCTTCAATGCCGCCCGCATTGCCCGTTCACCGCCCTCGCCGTTCTCAGACGGCGCGGTGATGTGATGGGCGTCACCCGACATGCCGTAGCCCAGCACTTGCGCGTAGATCTTCGCACCGCGCGCCTTGGCATGCTCGTATTCCTCGAGCACCACCACGCCGGCGCCCTCGCCCATGACGAAGCCGTCGCGGTCTTCGTCCCAAGGCCGCGAGGCGGTCTTCGGGGCGTCGCCGTACTTGGTCGACAGCGCCTTGGTGGCGTTGAACCCGGCCATGCCGATCTCGCAGATCGCGCTCTCGGTCCCGCCCGCCACCATCACGTCGGCGTCGCCCAGCATGATGAGCCGCGCGGCATCGCCGATCGCATGGGTGCCAGTGGCGCAGGCCGTCACCACCGAATGGTTTGGCCCCTTGTAGCCGTAACGGATCGAGACCTGGCCGGAAGCGAGGTTGATGAGCGAACCGGGGATGAAGAACGGCGACACCCGGCGCGGGCCCCGTTCGTGGATCAACACCGCGGTGTCGGCGATGGTTTGAAGCCCGCCGATCCCGGAACCGATCATCACGCCGGTGCGCTCGAGCTCTTCTTTGTCGTCCGGGGTCCAGCCCGCGTCGGCTACGGCCTGGTCGGCGGCGGCCATCGCGTAGAGGATGAAATCGTCGACCCTACGCCGGTCCTTCGGTTCCATCCAATCATCGGGGTTGAAGGTGCCGTCGGTGCCATCGCCGACGGGCAATTCACAGGCGTAGCCCGTGGTGACCCGCGACGCGTCGAACCGGCGGATCGGCCCGGCGCCGCTCTCACCTGCGATGAGACGCTTCCAGCTCTCTTCGACACCGCAGGCCAGCGGCGTGACCAGCCCGAGCCCAGTAACGACCACGCGACGCATCATGCTTGCCCCCTTGTTCAAAGCTCTTGTAACAACGCGCGCTTGTTACCCTGTCCACCCAACGTGGGGCAAGGGAGAAACCGTCGCGAGCGTGTCCTCCGGGCGGAATGCGGCGCGACGCCGGCGATCGGCGGGCGCAGGTCGGGGCCCGGCGCCTCGACGCCGTGGGTGCGCCTTTTCGGCGCCGCGCCTGTTGGCGCATCACC
>DQCI01000214.1:10921-13343 GCA_003545125.1 Paracoccaceae bacterium | reverse complement strand
TAGGATCATCAAGACCCGGTTTAATCTTCGCTTTTTCAGAGCCTTGCTCCACGCGACGCGCCATTTGGCCGCGGCGGCATTAATAAATGAAAAGGGCGGCGCGTAGAACCGCACCGCCCGGCAACCGGCAGAAAACAACGCGCCTCTAGTCGACGAAGGCCTTCTCGACCACGTATTCCGCCGGCTCCGAATTTGCCCCCTCGCGCAATCCCCAGCCTTCCATGATGTCCTTGATGTCGAGGTTGAAGGCGAGCGAGCCGCAAACCATGCCGCGGTCGGTCGCCGGGTCGAGCTTGTCGGTGTCGAGCCCGAGATCGCGGAACACCTTGCCGGAGGTCAGGTTGTCGGTGATCCGGCCTTTGTGCGGGAAGTCGTCGCGGGTGGTGGTCGGGTAATAGACCAGCTTGCCGTCGACCATTTCGCCAATCAGCGGGTCGTTCTCGAGGTCTTCGACCAGTTTGCGGCCATATTCCAGCTCGGCCGCGTCCCGGCAGCAGTGCATCATGATGACCTGCTCGTAGCGCTCGTAGGTGTCGGGGTCGCGCATCAGCGAGGCGAACGGCGCGATGCCAGTGCCGGTGGCGAAGAACCAGATCCGCTTGCCCGGCAGGAGCGCGTCGAGCACCAGCGTGCCGACCGGCTTGGGGCGCAGGATGATCTGGTCACCGACCTTGATGTGCTGGAGCCTGGACGTGAGCGGCCCGTCCGGCACCTTGATCGAGTAGAACTCCAGCTCCTCGTCCCAGGACGGCGAGGCGATGGAATAGGCGCGCAGAAGCGGCTTGCCCCGCGCCTCGTCCATCAGTCCGATCATCACGAACTCGCCCGAGCGGAACCGGAGCGATTGCGACCGTGTGCAACGGAACCGGAACAGACGGTCGGTGTAGTGCTCGACCTCGGTCACGGTCTGGGCATCGGGCAAGGTGGGCACGGGTTTTGTCTTGGTCTCGGTCACGTCTGTCTCGCCATTATGTCTCTTGAAGGGCCATAGCAGTCCGGCCGTTTCGCGAAAACCTGTATATCGGATGCAGGAATAAAGCCAGCGAGCAGGGCGCGACGGATTGTCAGCCCGGCCGCGCCAGCGCGCACAACCGGCACGCGGCCGCACAGGCCGTCACGGGCGGGTTGTCCGCCGCGGTCTTTGCGGTTGTCACCGGCCGGCCCATGGAACATTCTCCCTCCAGGCCGCAACAGCCGTGGCAACTGAAGAACATCCGCCCTTCAGGGCGGCGACCCGAGAACATCCGCCCACATCAGGGAGGCACACCAGAATGCCCGCACGTCTCGACGAGATCGACCGCAAGATCCTGGCCGAGCTTCAGGCCGACGCCGGCCAGTCGCTCGACACCATCGCCGCCAAGGTCGGCTCCTCCAAGACCCCGGTATGGAACCGGATCCGAAAAATGCGCGAGGCGGGCGTGATCGGGCCACAAACGGTCATCGTTGACGCGGAAAGCCTCGGGATCGAAGCCTGTTTCTTCGTTCTGATCCGCACTTCGGAGCATGAGGCCGACTGGCAGCAGACATTCCTGCGCGCCCTGAAGGCCCGTCCCGAGGTGATGGAGGCGCACCGGCTCGCGGGTGAGATCGACTACATCCTCAAGGTCCGGGTGAAGAACGCCCGCGCCTACGACGTTTTCTACCAGACGCTGATTTCCGAGGTGAAGATCTTCAACGTCACCGCCCTGCTGTCAATGGAAGAGATCAAGTTCACCACGGCCTTGCCGTTGTAGAGGGACCGCAAGGTCTGCTTCCCCAAGAAAGCCGTTTGGCACCCTGCGCCCCAAATGTATCTCGGTTCGCGCAGCCCCAACACAATGCCCCCGTTCCCGGTTGGTCTGCTTCGCGGACAGACATGCCGTCTAACATTCTGGACGGAACAGCTGGTATGGCGCACGGGCGGGAGGCGAAGAAATCTGGTATACTGATTGCTCGTCGTCAAATTCGGCTTGGCACTCACTCAACGAATGTGATCTGCGCTTTTTCGTAGCGTTCTTTCAATTGTGAAGATTCTTTTTCTGACACAGGTATGCCATCAAGCCAGATTCGCCTCAAAGAGCGCAGCCTTGATAGTCGCGGCAACACCCCTTTGGACGTAAGACGCTTCTGACCATCGTGACCTCCGACCGACAAATACTCTAGATTTGGGAGCGCTTCCAGACAATCAAGATCACCCTCATTCAAATCCAATGCCCAAATATCCAGTTCGCGCAGTTGTTTCATCTTGCAGATCTCCTGCAACCCGCTCGGACCCATTCGTGTTGCACCAACATCCAGTTGCGCAATTTTGCTCGATGTCGCCAAGACTTTTGCCATTTCGCCATCAAGATTCGACGCTTCTAGGTCCAAGTTTTCCAAGGCATTCATCCGGGAAATCTGTTCCGCAACTCGTTGGTTGACTGATGAATTCTGAGCGCTCAAC
>DQCI01000214.1:0-10804 GCA_003545125.1 Paracoccaceae bacterium | reverse complement strand
CGCCGCTTTGCTTGCCGTGCCCCAAAGCTGGATTTCTTTAATCTGTGGCCATCGCCCAAGCTCGTCCGCTAGCTCTTTGTGAAAAAAAAGTCTCACCAGACACGGTGAGCCTTTTGACACCGTTAGCTGGGACCAGGGCGCGAAGCTGTTTTGGCCTCAGTCGGCCGGATAAAGAAAGATCGTGTTGCCTGCATGTATTGGTCATGGAAATCGCGTAACTGCGACGGCGAAATGGGGCAAGACCTAAACTCTTCAGGTTATATAAAATCGCCTGCCGTTGTAATACGGCCGAAAGCACAAATGGAAAGAACCGACATTCGCCTCTAAAGCAACATTTGTTGCTTCGGGCTCGAAACAGCCATGCACGCATTCCAAACACCGCGGCAATGAAAAAGGCCGCGCGGGTTGCCCCGCGCGGCCCTGATTCTGAGACGTGGCCCCGATTACTCCGGCTGTTCCACGGTCTCGCCGCTCTCGTCGACGGCCACCGCGAGGTCTTCGTCTTCCTCGGTCGCGGCACCGATGTCCTCGAACAGCTCCGCGATCTCGAAATCGGCCTCGGCCTCTTCCTCGGCGGCCAGATCCTGGATCGACTTGCCCGAAGCCTGAAGTGCTGCTTCTTCTTCGGAGCGCGCCACGTTGAGGGTGATCTCGACCTCAACCTCGGGGTGCAGGCGCACCTCGACGTCGTGCAGGCCGAGCTCCTTGATCGGCGCCTTGACGAAGATCTGCTTCTTGTCGACGGTGAAGCCGCCCTCGGTGGCGACGTCGGAGGCGTCGCGCGGGGTGACAGAACCGTAGAGCGCGCCCGAATCCGAAGCCGAACGAATCACCACGAACTGCTGGCCCGCGAGTTTCTCGGCGAGCGCCTCGGCCTCTTTCTTGGTCTCGAGGTTGCGCGCTTCGAGCTGGGCTTTCTGCGCATCGAACTGGGCGATGTTCGCCTGGCTCGCGGTCAGCGCCTTGCCTTGCGGCAGCAGGAAGTTGCGGGCGTAGCCGGGCTTGACCTCGACCACCTCGCCCATCTGGCCGAGCTTGGCCACACGTTCGAGAAGAATGACTTGCATGTCTCTTCCTCCTTACTTCACGGCATAGGGAAGCAGCGCGAGGAACCGGGCACGCTTGATGGCGCGCGCGAGTTCGCGTTGCTTCTTGGCCGAAACGGCGGTGATGCGCGAGGGCACGATCTTGCCACGCTCGCTGATGTATCGCTGCAAGAGACGGGTGTCCTTGTAGTCGATCTTGGGCGCGTTGTCGCCGGAGAACGGGCAGACCTTGCGACGGCGGAAAAACGGTTTCGCAGCCATGTGTTAGCTCCTTCTCTCTATCCTAGCGATCACGGTCGCGGCCGCCACGGCGGTCGCCACGCTCTTCGCGCTTCTGCATCTGAACCGAGGGGCCCTCGGCATGGGCGCCGACCTTGATGGTGAGCACCCGCATCACGTCGTCATGAAGCCGCATCAGCCGCTCCATCTCCTGCACCGCGGTCGCGGGCGCGTCGCTGCGCAGGAAGGCGTAATGGCCCTTGCGGTTCTTGTTGATCTTGTAGGCCATCGTCTTGACACCCCAGTATTCGGAATCGACGACGTTGCCTCCGTTGTCCTTGAGGACGGTGCCGAAGTGTTCGACAAGGCCTTCGGCCTGCGCGTTGGACAGGTCCTGACGCGCAATCATGACATGCTCGTACAGCGGCATGCTCTCTCCAGTTCTGTATGGCGGGCTTCAAAGGGCGGGCGGAACCTTCCGCGCCCACCCACGAGGGGCCGCGCGGTTCGTGTCGTGCGGAAGGACGGGGCCTTATACACGCCTGCGCCCGCGATGCAAGAGGCGCGGGCGGCAGCGGCGCCGCAGGGCCCATGCCGCTATCCGCATTCGCGCGTCTGTCCCATACAACCGTCCCGGGAGTTTCCCAAAATCGCCGGGCACACGCCCCATTCCTGCCACCGTCACATACTTAAGGTGGCCCAGGGAATGGAAGCATCAAGGACGACCAGCAATGACGATGTCCTCAGAAGACTTCGAGATCCGGGATAGACACACCCCGGACGCCGCCGAAACTGGTGCCGGCCCGGTCATCGAGGAAACCGGATGGGGCTACATCATCCGTGAAACCGACGCCAGCCAGAGCCTGCGCGCCGCCGGCAGCGTCGCCGGCCGCTTCGTCGGCGCGATCCTGCTGTTGGCCGCCGCCGGCCTCTGGCTGATGCCCGATTCCGTCTATGGCGCCGAGCTCTTCGGCATTAAACTTGCCGCGATGGTGATGTTCAGCGTGCTCGGCGGCTACTTTTTTTGGGCCGGGCGCAACGCATTGCACCCCGAGTACCGGATCGACCTCGAGCACCACGAAATCCGCATCGGTCAACGCAGCGCCGGCAACGGGTTCCACCAGTCGGCCCGCATCGACTTCGCCAACGTCAGCTCGGTCTTCCTTCTGCGCTCGAAGGACCACCGCCCCACCCGCCTGTTCCTGCGCCTCGCCGACCTCAACACCGGTCTCGAGATTACCGCCGGCAGCCGGGTCCGGATGGAAGCTCTGAAACAACGCCTGACCGACGACCTGACCGGCCAGATCCACCAACCGGTCGTGCGCCAGCTCGGCCGGCACCAGCGCGTCGCGGCCTGATCCGGGCTCCTTGGTCCGAACCATTCCACGACGCCTCTCCGCCGCCTGCGCGGCTCCACAAGGGCCGCCCTCGTCCCCGCGCCGCTTCGCCGATCTGCCCGGCGGTGCGGCGCTTCCCTTTTCGCCCCGCCTCCGGTATCGACGCGCTAGCGTACCGCGACAAAGGGAGGGGTCATGACCCGCGCATTCGTTTTCCCGGGCCAGGGGGCACAAACCGTCGGCATGGGCCGGGCCCTCGCCGAGGCCTACCCGCAGGCGAAGGCCGTGTTCGACGAGGTCGACGACGCGCTGGACGAGAAACTTTCGGCGTTGATCTGGGAGGGCGATCAGGACGCGCTCACGCTTACCAAGAACGCCCAGCCCGCGCTGATGGCCACCTCGCTGGCCGCGATGCGCGCGCTCGAGGCCGAAGGCGTGACGATCGAGGCGGCGTCCTATGTCGCCGGCCATTCGCTCGGCGAGTATTCCGCGCTTGCCGCCGCCGGGTCTCTGACGGTGGCCGATACCGCGCGGCTTCTGCGCACCCGTGGCCAGGCGATGCAGGAGGCGGTGCCGGTCGGTGTGGGCGCCATGGCCGCCCTGCTCGGGCTCGATTTCGCCACCGTGGCAAGAATTGCCAAAGAAGCCGCCGAGGACGAGATCTGCGAGGCCGCAAATGACAACGACCCGACCCAGGTCGTGGTCTCCGGCCACAAGGCGGCTGTCGAGCGCGCGGTGGCGCTCGCCAAGGCACAGGGCGCCAAGCGCGCGATGCTGCTGCCGGTCTCCGCGCCCTTCCATTGCTCCTTGATGCAGCCCGCCGCCGAAGCGATGGCGGAAGCGCTCAGCCATGTCGCCCTGGAGCGCCCGCGGGTGCCGGTTGTGGCCAACGTGCGCGCCGCCGGACTGTCCGACCCGCCCACCCTGCGCTCGCTGCTGGTCGAGCAGGTCACCGGCGCGGTGCGCTGGCGCGAAAGCGTGTCCTGGATGGGCGCGCATGGTATCGACGAGATCTGGGAGATCGGCGCGGGCAAGGCGCTGTCGGGCATGATCCGCCGCATCAACCGCGAGATCGCCACTCGCCAGGTCGGCACGCCTGACGATGTGAAGGCGGCCGTGGAGCACATCGCCGTCTGAGCGCCAAAGGCTTTTCGAAAAGCCTTGCTTAAATCCCTTCGAAGGGATTTGGCCGGGCCAAGACCGAAGGAAACACCCCATGTTCGACCTCACCGGGAAATCCGCCCTCGTCACCGGCGCCTCGGGCGGGATCGGCGGCGCCATCGCCACCGCACTCCACGCCGCCGGCGCCACCGTCGGCCTCTCCGGCACCCGCCAGGAGCCGCTCGACACCCTTGCGGCCGAGCTCGGCGACCGGGCCCATGTGCTGCCTTGCGACCTCTCCGACCCGGACGCCGTCGATGCCCTGCCAAAACAGGCCGTGGTGGCGATGGGCGCGATCGACATCCTCGTCAACAACGCCGGCATCACCCGCGATCAGGTGTTCATGCGGATGTCGGACGAGGATTGGCAGGCGGTTCTCGACATCAACCTCACCGCGACCATGCGGCTGTGCCGCGGGGTGATCCGGCCGATGATGAAAGCGCGCTGGGGCAGGATCGTCAACATCTCCTCGATCGTCGGCGCCACCGGCAACCCGGGCCAGGCGAACTACGCCGCCTCCAAGGCCGGCATGGTCGGGATGACCAAGTCGATCGCCCACGAGGTCGCGAGCCGCGGCATCACCGCCAACTGCATCGCGCCGGGCTTCATCGCCACCGCGATGACCGACAAGCTCACCGACGACCAGAAAGACAAGATCACCGCCCAGATCCCCGCAGCCCGGATGGGCACAGCCGAAGAGATCGCCGCCGCAACCCTTTACCTTGCTTCGCCGGAAGCGGCCTACGTCACCGGCGCGACCCTGCACGTCAACGGCGGCATGGCGATGTTGTGACGCGCGACTCCGCAGCAATCGCGCGGAGCCCGGACAAACCGTTTGCCCTCCCTTCGCTTTATGCTAAAGGGAGCGCAGTTTTCGGCCTCCGGCGGGGGCGGACGGGGACGTTCACTCCCTGTACATCAGAGCGGCCCCCGGGCCGGAACAACCGGCCCAAGGGCCTGAAAAACTGTGAGGATACATCATGAGCGACGTCGCTGATCGGGTTAAGAAAATCGTTGTCGAGCACCTCGGCGTGGAAGAAGACAAGGTCACCGACTCGGCCTCGTTCATCGACGACCTCGGCGCCGACAGCCTCGATACCGTCGAGCTTGTCATGGCTTTCGAAGAAGAGTTCGGCATCGAGATCCCGGACGACGCGGCGGAAGGCATCCAGACCTTCGGCGACGCGGTCAAGTTCATCGGCGAAGCCGTCTGAACCTTTGTTAGACCCCACCCGCTGGGTGAAAGAACGGCGTCCCTCCCGGGGCGCCGTTTTCTGTTCCGCCAGCCGCGATTCTCGCCTGCCGACCGTGGGAATCGGAACAATCTCCCAATCCCACCCGCGCGGCCAAGACCGTGTCGCACCGCGGCCCCGACCTTCGGGCGGACATTTTGCCGCCGCGCTCGTTAGGGTTTGGGGCAACTGAAGGAGACACCCGATGTCCGAGACAATCGAACCCGTTGCCGTTGCCCCCGCCACCATCACCCGCTGGCTCGACGAGGGCGATGTCGTGTTGGTCGACGTGCGCGAGACCAAGGAATACGACCTCGAACACATCGCAGGCGCCCTGCTGATGCCGCTTTCGTCGCTGGAAGCGGACCTGTTCCCGGCGGTCACCGACAAACCGCTGGTGTTGCACTGCGCGATCGGCAAACGGTCTGCCGCGGCCGCCCGGATGCTCATCCAGGCGGGGCACACGAAGGTGATGCACATGGAGGGCGGACTCACAGCCTGGAAATCCGCAGGCCTGCCGATCGAGGAAGCCATCGAGGACCTGGCCGAGACCGCGAAGGTCGCGCCGCTGTTCCTCTGCCCCACCCCGGGTGCGGTGCTGCGCGAAGAATACCTCGCCTCCGCCGGGCTCGACGCTGCCGGGCTGGCCACAGAGGCCGGCGTGTCGGTCTCCTGCATCGAGCGGCTGCTCGCCGGCGAGCGGGCGGTCGACGCCGAGCTGTCGTTGCGGCTCGCGCGCTACTTCTCGACCGCGGCGGACTTCTGGTTGCAGCTCCAGGTCGAGCACGACATCGAACGCGCCCGCCACTTCATCGGCGAAACGATCCGCAAGTCGGTCCGCCCCCGCGCGGCCTGAGGCTCTTCGCTGCCCGGCCACGGCGGCCCGTGTTCGGTTTCTGGCTCCCTGGGTGCCAGGTCCACGTCCCCTGTCCCCCGGGGCCCAAGCGCCGTGAGGGACAGATCTCTTCCCACCGGCATTTGGTAAGTACAACCATTTGTTTTCCATAAATAATCGAAGCGAAGGTCAGGTCGCGGGCCTCGACCTTCCGTGACACTCCGGCCGCCGCCCCTAGCCTCTGAGATGCACCAGAAGCGCTTTCGACGCGAGCCCGGTCACCGGCAGGCCCCGCGCCGTCTCGTAGGCCCGGATCGCCGTGGTGGTCTTGTCGCCGATGACCCCGTCCGCCCCGTCGGTGTCGAACCCGGCCCGGGTCAACCGCTCCTGGAGCTCCTTGCGCTCCTTGAAGGTCAGCCCCTGTGCATCCTTGCCGAAACTGCCGACCAGCGGTCCGCCGCCCGCGAGCCGGTCCGACAGATGCCCGACCCCGAGCGCGTATTTCATCGAATCGTTGTAGGTCCTGAGCACCCGGTAATTGGCAAACAGCAGGAAGGCCGGCCCCCCCGCCCCGTTCGGCAGGATCAACTTTGCCGCACCATGGTCGGGCAGTTCGCCGCCGCTTGCGCGTGTCACACCACGGGCGCGCCAATCGGGCACAGCGCGTGTCACAAGGTCGTCGCTCGCCGCTGGCAGGCGCACTTCGAGCCCCCAGAGCCCGCCTTTGCGCCAGCCCGATTGCGCGAGGTAGTTGGCGGCGGAGGCGAGCGCATCGGTGGGATCGTCGGCCCAGATATCGCGCCGCCCGTCGCCCGCGGAGTCGACCGCATGGGCGAGGTAGGTTGTGGGGATGAACTGGGTGTGGCCCATGGCCCCCGCCCAGCTGCCTTTCATCTTGTCCGGTGCGATATCGCCGGCCTGGACGATCGCCAGCGCGGCCAGGAGCTGGCTTTCGAAAAACTCCGCCCGCCGCGACTCATAGCCGAGCGTCGACAGCGCCGAGATGACGGGCGTGTCGCCCCGCCGGGCGCCAAACCCGGTCTCGACCCCCCAGATCGCCGCCAGCACCGCGTCTTCGACGCCGTAGCGCGCCGCGATCCGGTCGAGGAGCCGACCATGCTTTTTCAGCTTCGCCCGGCCGATCCGCACACGTTCTTGCGAGGCGGCGATGGCGATGTAATCCTCAAGCGTGCGGCGCGCCTGGAACTGCGCGCGGTCGTTCTTGATCACCTTCGGCAGGTATCGCGCGCCGCGAAACGCGGTATCGAAGGTGTTGCCGGTGATGCCCTTGGCAAGCGCACGCACCCGAAAGCCCTGGACCCAGGCGTGGTAGCCCGGATCGGGGCGCGGCTCGGGCGGCTCATCGGCCGAGGCTGCGAGCGCCGCGCGGCCCCCGGCCCCGCCGATCGGTGCGCCGCAGGAGGCCAGCCCGAAAGCGGCGAGCCCGAGGGTCACGGTTCTGCGCGTGGGGTCGCCCATATGGTCCTCCCGTTTGCCGGGCAGGCTACCCCGAGACGGCAGAGGCACCAAACCGGGAATGACCCGATGGGCGGAAAGCGGCGCGCCAAGGCTCTGCCCCGCCGCGCCGCAAGCGCCCCCCCGCGCGGCCCGCAACGCCTCGCGGGCGGTCAGATCAGTTGCCCTTTCGCCGCTGGTCGGGATGCAGGCTCGCGCCGAGAATGTGGTCGGCGCCGTGGATTACCTGGCTCGCGTGGCCCACGATCAGCGGATCGGGCGCGAAGACCAACGAATGATCCTTGTCCGGGTACTCCAGAGAATGCAGGAAATGCCGCATCGCTTCGAGCCGGGCCCGCTTCTTGTCGTTCGACTTCACGATCGTCCAGGGGGCGTCGGCGGTGTCGGTGTAGAAGAACATCGCCTCCTTGGCTTCGGTGTAATCTTCCCACTTGTCGAGCGAGGCCTTGTCGATCGGCGACAGCTTCCACTGCTTCAACGGGTCGCCTTCGCGCGACCTGAAGCGGCGGCGCTGCTCTTGCTGGGTGACCGAGAACCAGAATTTGTAGAGCCGGATGCCGGAGCGGGTGAGCATCCGTTCATACTCGGGCGTCTGGCGCATGAATTCGAGATACTCGTTCGGACTGCAGAAGCCCATCACCCGCTCGACACCGCCGCGGTTGTACCAGGACCGGTCGTAAAACACCATTTCACCCGCCGTCGGCAGGTGCTCGACATAGCGTTGGAAGAACCACTGGCCCTTCTCCCTGATCGTCGGTGTGCCCAGCGCCACGACGCGCGCCTCGCGCGGGTTGAGATGTTCCATGAACCGCTTGATCGTGCCGCCCTTGCCGGCCGCGTCGCGCCCCTCGAAGATCAGCACGAACTTCTGGCCGGTCTCCTTGACCCATTTCTGGACCTTGAGCAGTTCCGCCTGGAGCCGCGCCTTCTCGCGCTCGTAATCCTTGCGGTCGATCTTGCCCTCGTAGGGGTATTCGCCGTTCTCGAAGGTCTGCCGGATGAGGTCGGCGGTGACTTGCGGGAACCGTCCCGCACGCTCGGTGGCCTGCGCGTGTGCAAGCTCCTCCTCCATCTCCTTCTCTTCGGCGAGCGCCGCGCGGGCCCGCGCGCGCAGGGCCTCACGGTCGGCCGCGCTTTTCGCGATCGCCGGTTTCAACGCCGGTTTCGCGCCCCCCTTGCGCTGCGGCGCCTCAGCCGCGCGCGCTTTCTGGTCGCCGGTCGCGGATCTCGCGGTGATCGCCTTGGCCGACTTGTCATTGCTGGCCTGTGCGGCCACCGCCTCTGCCGGTTTGCTGGTTGGTGTCGCCATGCGTTCTCTCCCTTTGTTCTGTTGGCAACGATTTTACGGGACAGCCGTGCGGCCTGCTTTGATCCGGGTCAAGACGAATGCAGGCATGCGATTTCCGGAATAGCAACAGAGGTCCCGCCGCCATCCGGTTGTTGCCTGCAATTTCCGAAAAGCCATGACCAAGCCGTGTGGCTGCCCAATTCCGGCCCGGTTTCGCCACGATTGTGACCGGACAAGAAGAGGGGAGTGGCGAAAATGGCCGTACTGGAAATCCTGAGTGTCGACCAAGTTATTCTGGCGATCCTGACAACCGCTGCTCTGCGCGAAATGCTGCCCACCCTGCTGCCCGCTTCGGTTGCTGGCCCGAACGGCTGGCTGCTCCACTACGAAGAAGACGAACAGTAATCCTCCCCCGCTTCTGCCGGTCGAGGTGGCGCCGATCCGTCGGCGCCCCGTCAGCCCTGGAGCACCCAGCGAAACGCGCGCTGGAGTTCCGCCACGCCATCCGTTTGATACCAGCGCCCATGCGCGACGATCACCCGCGCGGGCGCCCATCCGATCATCCGTTCCAGATCCCGCTTCAGCGCCGCCCGGTCGCGGAAGGTCGCGCGCATGTCGCGCGGCATGGTCCCGTCGGGGTCCTGGATACCGCCGATACGAGTCGCCAAGCGGAACCAGAAGCCGAGCTTTGCCGGTTCGAAGTTCTCGATCAGGTCGGTGAGGATCAGCGTTCGCGTGGCGCGGTGGAAGAACACCGCCTCACGGTGGATCTCGGAGCCCCGCACGATCATCTGGTCGATCTCGCCGTCCCAGGCACCGGGCGCCTCCTGGCCGAGCGCGTGGTCGAACCGCAAGCTCATCCCGCGCTTCGCCGCCCGCGCCGCCACCCCCGGCGCGGCCCAGGCCACGGCGCCCGGGAATCGCGCCTGCCAGTCGGCAATATAGGCGTAGTGGATCCAGTTAGGCGCGACCAGGTGGGCAACCTGTCCGAGGGCCGCCACGTCAGCGGCCAGCGCCTGGGAAAGCCGGGTCGGCGAATGCACCCAGAGCGCGCCCGAGGCCAGCCGCACGATCGTCGCCCGGGTCGAGAACGGCATGCCGTAGAAACGGATCGCCGGGCCGTCGACCAGCCAGACGTCCCCGGACACCGGCTTCAGGGTATCGAGCGGTTCGTATCCGGTGGATGTGGTGGTCATGGCCCGTTCCTTTTGCCGGCTGAGGGTCTGTGCCTGCCGCCAACATAGCCTGACGGCCGGGCCATGCGGAACCGGGCGCGCGGCGGCTGCGGCCAAACGTCCAAAGCCCGGCCGCCGCTATCGGTCGGCCCGCAAACGCCCTAAGCTGTCTGCGTCCCCACGAACCGAAACCGGCCCCGATGCCCTTCGCCTATCGCGCCTCCGACACCGACATCACCAAGGCCACCCGCCGCCTTGCCCGCAAACGTGCCGAGCATGCGCTGGCCGCGCTGTCAGGCGACGAGACGCCCACCGAAGCCCTGCACAGCGCGCGCAAGGATGCCAAGAAACTGCGCGCACTTCTCAAGCTCGTCGGACCGGACCTGCGCGGATACACGGCGGAGAATACCGCGCTCCGCGATGGCGCGCGCGCCGTCTCGCCCTTGCGCGACCGCGACGCGATGCTCGAAACCTTCGACCGGGTGGCCCCGGGTGCGGCCGCGGTGGAGTTCGCGCCCGTGCGCGATGCCCTCGCGGCCCGCGCCCCTGCCACGATGAATGAGGCCGCGCTCGTCGCCGAGTTTGCGGCCATCTTCGCCGGGGTCAAGGATCGCGTTAGCCATTGGAAGCTGAAGCACAAGGGGTTCGACGCCTTCGAGGCCGGGCTTTCCACCCGCTACGCGCAAGCGAAGACTGCAATGAAACGCGCCAAGACCACGGGCACGGCCGAGGCTTTCCACGACTGGCGCAAGCGGGCAAAAACGCATTGGTATCATGCCGGTCTCCTGGCCGGGATGGCGCCGGAGTTGATGGCGCCGCATGTGGCGCTGGCCGGGGACGTGGCCGAACGGTTGGGCGACCACCACGACCTCGTGAACCTGGCCGCGCTCCTGCCCGACCTCGCCTTGCGCAATGCACTGCGCGACGATTTCGCCGCCGAGATTGCCGGCCAGCGCACCGCACTTGAACGCCACACCCTCCTGCAAGGCGCCCGGCTCCATGCCGACAGCCCGAAAGCGCTGACGCGGCGCTGGC
>DQCI01000249.1:2609-8019 GCA_003545125.1 Paracoccaceae bacterium | reverse complement strand
CTCGACATGGCGGCGACGGCGGACCGATACCTCGAAGCCGGCGCGCGGACGGTGATCGTCAAGAACGGGTCCGGTGCGCTACGGGCACGGGGACGAGAGGGCAGAGGTCGTGCCGCCCGCGGTCGACTGGATTGTCGATACGACCGCGGCGGGCGACAGTTTCAACGCCGGGGTCTTCGCGCGCCTCGACCGGCCCGGAACGATGGCGGACCGGATCCGGTTCGGCGCGCGGGTTGCGGAACAGGTCATCGGCCAGAAAGGCGCGCTGGTGTCGGTGGACCAGGGCGCTTGGCCGCCGGTCGGCGCGGCGTAGTACCGGCACGCCGGGCGCAGGCCGACCGACCGATGCGAGGGTCGGACGCCACGTCCACGATGATCCACAGCCGCGCGGCACATCGCCATTGGCCACTGCACGCGCGGGTTTGTTGACCGGCGTGGCCTCACTACGGAATGTTCGCACGTTCTCATCGATCCGGACGAGATGCCCCGGTCCGTTTGGGCAGTGGTTCGATCCTCCAGGCCACCCCAAGCGCACAACCCGGGAGCCGTCGCGCAGTCACGATCAAGGGAAGAGACGGCGACGATACGCTCGATGGCCCGGACGGTGCTGACAGCTTCTGCGGCTGGACTGGCGATGGGACGCGTTCGGGCCGTCCAGGCGCCAGATCGGCGGCGCGAACAGGAGCACCCGGCTCCAGGGCGCAAGCGGCAACAACACCCGCGATGGCGGCGCGCTCGTGCGAGCCGGGCGGCTGCCACCGGGTCCGGGTCTCGGAACGCCCGGGCAACGCAGGTCTGCCGCGGTTGGCCCGAATGGCTACGGGGCGGGCGGGACATCCCGCGCGTAAGCAAATATCAACATGTGTTGGGTACGTCTGGACCGTGATCTTCCGGTTTTGCGAGGGGCCCATGGAAACCGATCCGAATGTCTCTGCCGATCTTGCGCAAAAATTGCCCGCCGGCGTGAGCCTGCTCGCGCGCGACGGGGTGGTCCTGACCTTTGGCCCCGGGATGATCGAAGCTTTGTGCCCAACCGGGGCTTGTCCGGTGGGCGCACGGCTGAGCGACCTGATCGCCGAACCCGACAGGGGCGTTGCCGAGGCCGCCCTGAAGGCGCTGATTGAGGGCAAGGAAACCCGCGCCGAAATCGCGGTGCGGCGCCGTGCCGCGACCGCGTCCGGCGAACCGGTGGGTCTCACGCTCGTCGCCGTACGCGACCATGGCGAGACGGTGGCGGTGGTGCTCGACCTGGCGAAGAACCCGGGCGCTACGTCTGCCGCGGCGGCCGCCGACGTCAAGGCGCCGAACGTCTCGGAGGCTCTGTGGCACATGACAGAGACCACCATCGGTGTGCCCTGGTCCCGCTGTCCCCAGACCGGTTCGGGCCGGGTTTTTTCAGGCCTGCCAACGCGGCCCGGCAATTTGGAGGCATTGTCGATTGATGCCATGGTCCTGGCCGGGATCACCCTTGCAAACGACATGGTCCCGGAACAGGCCACCTTCGCCCCGGCCCCCCCTGGTGACACCGGCACCTTCTGGCACGACCTCCAAGAGCAGCCCGGCGACGGAAGCTGGCGCGGGATCACCTTGCGAATCGCAGCCGCCGCCGGGGCCGACCGCGGCCCTCCGCCCCCGGTTCGCGGTTGTTTCACCGAGATTGACCGCCTCCAGGATGATGAGCACCTCCTGGCCGCGGCCTCAGAGGAGATCTGTCATGCGCACGGTCGGCTCAACGCGCTGGCCGACACGTTCCCGGGGGCTCTGTTCGAGTTCAATGGAACGCCGGATGGCGCGGGCCATTTCCACTACACGAGCGCCAGGTTCGCCGAGATTTTGGGTATCGACCCGACCCGGTTCGAACAGGATGCCAACGCCGTCTTCAGCGTTGTCACACCCGAAGAGCTTGCGCGTGTCCGCGCGACGGCGCATGCCGCGATCCGCGACCGCAAGGCGTTCCGGACGGAAGTGCAAATCGAGCATCCGTCGTGGGGGCCGCGGTGGCTGATGGTCTCCGCAAGCGTGGCCGATGAGGACGACGGGTCGGTCACCTGGTACGGTACCCTTCTCGACATCACCGAACAGAAGGCGACCGCCGAGCGGGCCGCGGATGCGGACGCGGCCGTGCGGGCGCAGCAGGCGCGGTTGAACACGCTCGCCAAGAACGCGCCTTGCGCGCTGTACGAGTATCGTGTCGGCACGAACGGATTTGTCGGGTTCGACTATTGCAGCAGCCGGTTTCCGGAGGTTTTCGGGGTCAGCGCCGAGGCGCTCGAAAGCGATCCCGCCGCGTTCCGGCGGCGCGTGCCAGCGGAAGACCTCGAAATGGTCCAGGCCGTGATCGCCGAGGGCGCCCGCAGCCTGAAGCCGATCACCTTTACACACCGGATCGACCACCCCGACCGCGGGCTGCGCTGGGTGATGGTGGCCGGCACGCCGGTGAAACAGCCCGATGGCTCAGTGACGATCTACAGCTCGACCCTCGACGTGACCGAAGCCACGCTTTCCGAACGCCGGGCGGACGCGGCGGCGGTCGCAGTGCGCAAGACCAACGAACGTTTCATCAAGCTGACTGAGAACGCACCGGGCGCGCTGTTCGAACACCGGCGCCATCCAAACGGCCGCGAGGAATTCCACTTCGTGAGTTCCACCCTGCTCGACATCATGGGGGTAACGCTGACCGATGTGCGGGCAGACGCCGCCAACATGTTCGCCCGGGTGCCACAGGAGGACCGCGACAAAGTGCGCGCCGCGATGGCGCGCAGCGCTGAGACGCAGGCGCGCGTTGAATTTACCCACCGTGTGATGCATCCTGAAGACGGGGTGCGCTGGGTGCTGGTCGCCTTCGAAACGGTGCCGCAGCCGGATGGCGGCCAGGCGGGCTACGGCAGCGTCGTGGACGTCACCGAGCGGCGCGAAACCGAAAACAGGGCCGCGCAGGCGGTTGAGGATCTGGCACATGCCCACGAACGGCTCACATACCTGACCGACGGGGCGACGGTGGGGTTGTTCGAGACCCGGATGCGCTCCGACGGAGGCATGGAGTTTCCCTATACCAGCGCCCGGTTCGAAGATCTGATTGGGTATACGAGCGCTGAGATCGGTGCATTGTGCGAGGGCATTCTGGCCCGGATCGATCCCGACGACCTGGCCCGGGTGCGCAAGGCGATCGCACGCAGCCACCGCGAACTGCGCCCGATCCAGGTGCGTTTCCGACTGCGCCACCCCGAACGTGGGTCCCTTTGGCTCGAGGTTTCCGCCGGGGCGCCCAAGGCCGAGGGCGGCGGGTTCACCTGGGTCGCGGCACTCCATGACGTCACCTGCGACGTCAAACGCGAACACGACCTGCGTCAGGCCCACCGGGTGGCCGAGAAAATGCGCGCGCGCAACGAGCAACAGGCATTGCACGACGGCCTGACCGGGCTGCCGAACCGGCGCTACTTCGACGATGTCATCGCTGAGCACAGGACGCAGGCGCAACGCGGCGGCCCGGGAGACTGCACCCTGGTGCGGCTTGATCTCGACCGGTTCAAGCATGTCAACGACACCATGGGCCACGCGGCCGGCGACAAGGTGCTCGTGCGGGTGGCCGAGGTGCTGCGCGATTGCGTCCGGGTCGGTGATTTTCCCTCGCGCAACGGCGGTGACGAGTTTTCGATCCTGATGGCGACGGGCGCCACCGAGCAACAGGCCCGCGAGGTTGCCGGCCGGGTGCAGCGTCAGCTGGCGAAACCTTTGATCCATGAGGGTCGGCAGTGCCGTTTCGGCGCGAGTTTCGGCATCGCGCACACCGACAATATCCTGGAAACCGGCGACGACATCCACCTGTTCGCCGATGCGGCGCTCTACCGCGCCAAGGTCGAGGGCGGCAATCGGACCGAGGCCTTCACCCCGCAGCTCCAATTGGAGATCCACCGCGACAGAAGCCTTGCCATCGCCATTCACGAGGCCCTCGAGAAGGACGAGTTGGTGCCGTACTTCCAGCCACAGATCAGGGCGGCGGACGGCAGCCTCTTCGGCGCCGAGGTGCTCTTGCGCTGGAACCACCCGACCGAAGGGATCCTCGCGCCCGGCGCCTTCATGCATGTCGCCGAGCAGTTGCGCCTGGTGCCCGACATCGACCGCGCCATGATGGAGGCGTCCTGCGATGTGCTTTCGCGATGGCGCGCGCAGGGGTTGGTCGTCCCGAAGATCAGCTTCAACGTCTCGTCCGGGCGGATGCATGATCCCGATATCCTGGGCTTTGCCTCGAGATTTGCCGAGATCGACACCAGGGTAACCTTCGAACTTCTCGAATCAATCCTGGTCGAGGAAGAGAACCAGGCCTTCCGGGACAACCTGAACATCATCCGCGATGCCGGGGTGGACATCGAGATCGACGATTTCGGCTCGGGTCACGCCTCGATCATCGGCCTGATGGAGATCGAGCCGACGGCGCTGAAGATCGACCAGCGGATCGTCTTCCCGGTGGTGCGCGATCGCCGGGCGCGCGATCTGGTCCACGCGATCGTCGATATCGCCCGTGCGCTGGGCATTAATACGGTGGCCGAAGGCGTCGAAACCGAAGCCCATGCGCGCATCCTGCGCGAGACCGGTTGCGGTGTCCTGCAAGGCTATCACTACGCCAAACCCCTGAGCGAGGCGCAGTTCCTGGACTACGCCCGCGCCCATCACGATCCGGCGGTTTAGCACCGCGACGCTGCGGGCCGAGGACGGCATTGGCCCGGTTGCACCGCGCCTCGGTGCCAAGGCCGGCCGACCAGCGACATTGCGGTCGTTCGCGCGCATGGTCGCGGTCCGGACGCGGTCTGGACGCGGCCCGAACGAGCGCCCAAATGCTGCTCTTGCGTTGATCCATTCCGGGGACGTTGGCCTTGCCACTTCGCGCCCGTTTGGAAAACCTGATCGAGCAGCGGCATTTCCGATCCTTCTTTCTGGGTGTCATCCTGTTCAATGCCATTGTGCCGGGGGTCGAGACTTCGGAGGTCATGATGGCGCGGGCCGGCCCCCTCGTGCTGGCGTTGGACGCGGCGTGCCTCACAATTTCCGTGTTCGAGCTCGCGGCCAAGATCGTCGTTCCGCGCTGGCAGTTCTCCCGTGACGGCTGGAACAACTTCGACTTCGTCATCGTCGCCATAGCGCTGGTCCCGGCCGCCCAAGGGCTTTCGGTCTTGCGGGCGCTGCGCATCCTCCGGCTGTTTCGTGTGATTTCCGTCGCGCCAACCCTGCGCCGCGTGGTCGAGGGGCTCATCAACGCGCTCCCCGGCATGGGCTCGGTGTTTCTGCTGATGGGGGTCGTGTTCTACAGCGGTTCGGTGACCGCGACGAAACTGTTCGGCGCGGCCCTCCCCGCGTGGTTCGGCACCCTCGGCGCCTCGGCCTATTCTCTTGTTCCAGATCATGACGCTGGAGA
>DQCI01000249.1:660-2580 GCA_003545125.1 Paracoccaceae bacterium | reverse complement strand
TCTATTTCGTGCCCTTCATCCTGGTCACCACGGTCGTGGTGGTGAACCTCGTCGTTGGCCTGGTCGGCGGCCTGGTCGTCAACGCGATGCAGGATGCCCACCCCGCCGAGGCCGATGCACGGACCAACACCTACCGCGACGACGTGATTGCCCGGTTGGCCGAGATCGAAAAGCTGCTCAAGGCGCGCTGAGCACGCGTCGCCTAAGTAAAACCCGATGCGGCGGACCGACACGTCGACCGCGTGATCGCGCCCGTGGGCCACGACCGCCAGGCTGCGGACCAAACCCGGCGCAAATGTCTTGCTCAAAAGCCGCCCCTTGGGCACGAAATCCGCGAAGGGGATCCGCAATTGGGTCCAGTCCGACGACACCTCGACGGGTGCTTGGTAGAATTGCCACGGCAGCTGGGTGCCGCGCGTGCACAGGTGGAGACAATAGATCTGGTCGTTGCCGCGAACTTCGATCTCGACCCCGCGCGCGCTGTCGGCAACCGGCTGTGCCGGCTCCAGGCGCGCCTGGATGAACCCGCCGTTGTTCTCGGTGCTCACCCGGCCCTGAAGGCGCAGGATGGTCTCCCCACCCTCGGTCTCAACCGCTGCCTGCCCGATCGACACGCCCCCATCACCTGGTCGGTGAAGAAGGACCAGCGCGACGACGCGCCATCGCTGAAATCCTCGGTCATCAACGGGTCTCCTGTTGCGGGCGACGCAGCCGACAGGCCGTAGAAAAAAGCGGCGGCGAGGGCGAGGCGACGGGTCGTGGCGCGCGCCTCGCGCCAGCGAGCCCGACGAAGGCGCGCACGATGATCGGGCGCAGCGGCAGAAACAGCCGGTAGCCGCCCTCCATCACCAGGGTCACGCCGGGGATGCGGGCGAGCCCGGCCAGCAAACGCCATCCCGGCAGTTTCCGCCAGACCTCGACAAAGGCCGCCGCGCCGGACAGCAACCGGTCGTCGGCGATGGCGACGTGAAACCGACCAAGCAGGGTGGCACGGTCTGTGCCGGCCGGAAGCTGTGCGCCCTCGTCTGCCACATCGACCAGATCCAATGCGCCGGTGCTGTCCGCGCGCGCATACCGGGCGATCTCCGCGCGACACAGAGGGCAGTCGCCGTCGAAATAGATCGTGGTCTTGGCCATGCGTCTCTCCCGGTGTTTGAGCTGGATACGCGGTGGCGGGCTCATTGGATCGTTTGCGGCTGCGCGTCTGGCGCGCGGAAGGCCAAGAGCAGCAGCGTGAGCGCGCCTGCTTTCAAACCGCATGGCACCAGCGCGTAGAGCATGGCCAGCGCGTCCAGAGCCGCCGGATCCTGTGACCCGGAGGGCGCGGACCCGGCGCGCGCCAGCAGCGGCAACACGACGCCGGCGGAGATCGCCAACGTCGCCTTGCCGACGAAGGTCCAAAAGCCGAAGGCCAGCGCCTGGTCGCCCCCGGTCCGGGCCTGGTGCGCTCAAAACATCGCCGGCAGCAACAGCATGTCGGCCCCCAGCGCGGCGCCGGAGGCGAGGCAGATGAGTGCGAAGGCGGCGCCGTCGCCAGGGCACAGGGTGAAGGCCCAGATGAAACTGGCGATCGCGAGGCCCATACCCAGGCCGAGCGTCCGGCGCGGCCCGAACCGCACCGCGAGGCGCCGCCAACCCGGCGTGGAGGCCGCAGCGGCGGCGAAGAACAGGACCAGGAACACCCCGGTCTGCGACGCCAGCTCGAGCCGCGCCTCGACGAAGAAGACGAACAGGGTCGAGGTGACCGCGACCGGCGCCGCATTGAGGAAAGCGAGCAGGAGGAAACGCCGCACGACCGGGTCGCCGAGCAGGGCCGTCAATGGGGCCGCCCGGCGCGAGATGGTCATCCAGCGCCCGCGCATGCCGCCGATGGCGAGGACCAGCGCGACAGCGAAGACAAGGGCGAAACTGCGGTAGCCG
>DQCI01000249.1:0-616 GCA_003545125.1 Paracoccaceae bacterium | reverse complement strand
GCCCCACCTCGGCCCCACCTCGGCCCCCCCTCGGCGCCCGCCGCCGCGCCGCGCTGCATGCCGTCGGAATAGAGCAGGGTCGACAGCATCGAGAAGCCGGAAAAGGTCAGAACAAGGCAGCCCACCACCCGGATCAGCGGCGCGACGGGGGCGGAGACAGCGAACAGCCCGACCATGCCACTGCCCAAGAGCGCGCCCGCCGCAAGTACGGCCGCGTCGCGAAACCGTCCGAGCCGCGACAGGAGCCAGCCGAGCCCGGGATCCTGCGCGAAATCGACCAGCCGCAGGGCGAGCAGCAACCCGCCGAGCGTTTCGAGCGTGATCCCGTAGCGGGAGGCCAGGAAAGCGGGCAGGTGGATGTAGAGCGGAATGCCGGAGGCGGCGACAACGGCCGCGAACCCTGCATAGCGGGTCAGGGGGCCGGTGGATCTCGGCATGGCAGGGCTCCGATATGAACATGTGTGCAAGAGGTACGCGGCGCTCCGGCCTTCGGATGGGAAACAGCCAAAGACCCGCGTCCTGTCCCGTCGCCGGATCTCTTCGAATGTGATCCAATTGGCCCTGTGCCCGTATCAGGGGACAGGGAGGACATCAAAATGGACACCTTATCTCTGAG
>DQCI01000145.1:904-2816 GCA_003545125.1 Paracoccaceae bacterium | reverse complement strand
GTGGTGCGCAGCGCCAGCCCTTCGGAGAGCCCCGACCAGGCCTTGAAATCGCGCGCCGAGATGATGAAGCGTTCGCCGTCGGCGAAGCGCTGCTCCTCGGGGCCGATGATGAAGCGCACGATGCCGTTGAGGATGAACATCACCCCGATCGAGGCCATCACCGAGACGATGGGTTTCGCCTTCACGTTGCGGTANNCGGTAGACCACCCGGTCGGAACCGATTACCAGCGCGGCCGTGCAGACGATCCCGAAGGGCAGGGCCAGCAGCGCGGTCGGCAGGGGGGCGAGGCTGATCCCCATCGACTGGAACCACCAGGTGAACAGGATCGTCGACATCGCGCCGAACGCCATGGTGTCGCCGTGGGCGAAGTTCGAGAACCGCAGGATCCCATAGATCAGCGTGACCCCGAGCGCGCCGAGGGCGAGCTGTGAGCCATAGGCGACGGCCGGGATCAGCACGTAGTTGGAAATCGCCACAAGGGCGTTGAGGAAGTCCATCAGGAGATCTCGCAGATCAGTTTGGTGAGTTGGCCCACGGGGGGCACCTGTGCCTGTGCCTGGTCGAGTTGGTGCCAGAGCACGAGCGTACGCCCGTCTTCGGTGGCGCCCTCGACCGTGAGCGTGTTGAGCACGGTGCCTGAGGTCCAGGCGAAGGGTCCGGTGTGGGAGGCGGTCACGCCGGCATTGGTTCGGCCATCCGGGCCCGTCGCCTCGACCGTGCCCGATCCGTCGCGCGCGGTGCGCAGCGGAGCTATCGTGAAGGTGGGTTGCCGGGGCAGGGGGGCGGCCTCTTCGGCGATCGCCTCATCGGCCGGCACCGGCGCCAACGCTTCGCAAGCGAGCGCCAGCCGGTTGCCTTCGGCCGCGGCGGGGCCGGCCAGGGCCAGGGCCATGAGCGCAGCCAAGAGCGCGGAAATATCCAGAGCCGGAGGGCCGGGGCGGGCGGCGCGGGTCATTCGGTGAAACACTCCCCGACATAGGTGATCGTCGCCGGGTCGGCGGCGATATGTGTGGTGAGGAAGCTGATCTCTTTGCCGATGGTGAGCAGGTAGAGTGCGCCGTCCCCGCGCGCCGAGACCTGAGGCGCGGGGCCCGCTTCGATATGCAGGACCTCAAGGTCGCCGAAGATTGTCGAAAGCGTCCCGGCGTCCATGTCGACCGTCAGCTCCCAACCCGACCCCTCGCAGGGCTCGGTCATGTAGCATTCGATGTTGAAATTGCACGTGGTCCCGGCGAACGCCGGGGGGACCACGACACAGGCGGCGAACGCCGAGGCGGTGAGCAAACGCATTGTCATCCTTCCAGGCATTGTCCGCGGTACAGCGTCTGGTCGTGCCCGCCGGGCGCGTCCGGATCGGGCGTGGTGATGAGGTAGTTGAACGTCCCGTCCGGCTGCAGCCGGAACTGATGTTCAGTGCCGTCGATCATGGCCATCAGGGTGGTGTATTTGGGATCCTGCACCGCGATGGTTTCGACCGGCAGGGCGTCGTTCAAGGTGACCGCTACCTTCAGCACCGGATCGGCCTCAAGCACCTTGAGCACCACCAGACCCTCGGCGGGCTGGCAATTGTCGTTGGAATGCTTGCAGGTTTCCGTGACCGGGCAAGTGGGCGCGCCGGCGAGGGCGGGCGCCGCAACGGCGAAGAACAAAGGGACGATCAGGCTGCGCATCTCACCCCCCCAGGAAGCTCGCACGCACCTCGGGGTCGGCGAGCAGCGCCTTTCCCGAGCCGGTATGCGCGTTGGCGCCCTGAACGAGCACATAGCCCTTGTCGGCGATCTCCAGGGCCTGACGGGCGTTCTGTTCGACCATCAGCACCGGCAGCCCGGTGCGGGCGACCTCGATAATCCGGTCGAAAAGCTCGTCCATCACGATCGGCGAGACACCGGCGGTGGGCTCGTCGAGCATCAG
>DQCI01000145.1:0-867 GCA_003545125.1 Paracoccaceae bacterium | reverse complement strand
GAAAGCTCGCCCGCCGCCTGGGCGCGCTTGTCCTTCAGGATCGGGAACAGCTCGAACACCTGCTCCATTGTCTCGGAGATGTCGTCCTTGCGGATGAAGCCGCCCATCTCGAGGTTTTCCTCGACCGTCATCGAAGTGAAGATGTTGTTGGTCTGCGGCACGAAGCCCATGCCTTTCACCACCCGGGCCTGGGGGCTCAGCGCCGAGATGTCCTCGCCGTCGAGCCGTACGTCGCCCGCGCGCAGGTTGAGCATGCCGAACAGCGCGCGCATCGCGGTCGACTTTCCGGCGCCATTCGGGCCGACGATCACCGCGATCTCGCCGCGGTCGACGGAGATGGTGCAATCGAAGATGATGTTGGGGCCGGCCTTGCCGTAGCCGCCGGTCATCGTCTCACCGACCAGGAAAGGTTCGCCGGGCTGGGCGGGGCGCGGTTCGCCGGAATACCCTCCGGCCTGAAGCTGGCCCAGGCCCTTCGGGTTCACGATCGAGGCGTCGCGGTTGTAGCCTTCTTCTTCGAACGGTTTGCTCATTGTCGCCTCATACGCCCCCGCATTACACCCCCGTGCATTCGCCGAAATACTGCTTCGGCGCGATATCGGCGCCGTTGAACCCGTTATCGCTGTGGACCGACCAGCCGCCGCCCGTCGGGATCGTGGTGGTCACGGTGCCGCCCGAGAACGGAACTTCGAGCACCGTCAGCGCCCGGTCGCCGAGGATCAGGCTGAAGGCGCTGGTGGGGTCGCCGCCGAGCCGTTCGACCGCGTTTGTCTCGGTGTCGACCTTGAAGCGGACGTCGAGCCCGGAGGCCTCGCATTTCATCCGGTCCGGATCGCAGACCCCGTCGAAGAAGCATTTGAACAGGAT
>DQCI01000005.1:8031-8267 GCA_003545125.1 Paracoccaceae bacterium | reverse complement strand
ACTTCAGGTGTTTCGCCATCTGGTACCCTCCAAAAGGTTCGGGATGCACCTTGGCTTGCTGTCCGATTTCCTGAGACCACGTCCGCGACGAGGCCCGAGACCGACCGATTAATGGCAGTCGCAGCTCAACTTGCAGAGAAAGCGAAGGCTTTCATCGACGCGCGCGCCAACGCGGTGCGGCGCAAGGACCTGCCGCACATCCTGCGAAAGATCGTAGCGGACGACGCGACGTGCGG
>DQCI01000005.1:1459-7905 GCA_003545125.1 Paracoccaceae bacterium | reverse complement strand
GCTTGTGCTGACAATCGCAAGACATACCTGCCCGTTGAAAAAGCGCGCCAGCTCGGGGCCGCGAAACAGCGGATCGGTCAGGGCCCCTGCGCGACCGGTTCCGTCCCCTACCCCCACATCTCGCGCATCTGCGCGGCCACGTCGATCGGGGCCGGTGCGGGGCGGACCTCGGCGCCCTGCATTGCCGGAGACCAATGGAAGGCCTCGAAACGGTCGAGGATCTCGCGTGGGATGAAGCGCGTGCGCATCGCGTAGACATGCCGGTCGCCGTTCTTGACCTGATGGGTGACGTAGAACCTCAGCGGCAGGCCGAGGGTCAGCTCGTCCTTCGCCCGCGTCATCGCCACATAGAGCAGCCGCCGCTCCTCTTCGAGATCCCGTGTCGTGCCGGTGCCGAGGTCGGACGGAATGCAGCCATCGACAGCGTTCAGCAGATAGACCGATTTCCACTCCTGACCCTTGGCGGAGTGGATCGTCGACAGGATCAGGTAATCCTCGTCCTTCAGCGGCACGCCCGCCTGGTCGCTGGTCGCGTCCGGCGGGTCGAGGGTGAGCTCGGTCAGGAAGGCCTCGGCGGACGGATAGCCGCCGGCGATCTGTTCGAGCTGCAGAAGGTCGGCGCGGCGCGCCTCGGCATCCTCGTGGATGCGGTCGAGATGCGGGTCATACCAGCCCCGGGCAAGGCCGAGCGCGGCAGGCCAACCCGCTTGCGTGGTGAGGGCGGCAACGAAGCAGCCGAAACCGGCTTCGGCTTTGGACGGCGGCACCACCTCCTGCAATGCCGCGAACGGGTCGGA
The DNA here is from genome assembly GCA_003545125.1 of Paracoccaceae bacterium. Classification (GTDB taxonomy): domain Bacteria; phylum Pseudomonadota; class Alphaproteobacteria; order Rhodobacterales; family Rhodobacteraceae; genus Sinisalibacter. The sequence continues at coordinate 7,108 of DQCI01000005.1, read as the reverse complement.
CGCGAGGTCCAGCGCATCGAGGATGTTTCCGGCCGATTTGGGCCCGATCCCGGGGATGAGCTGGAGCACGCGAAACCCCGCCACCCGGTCGCGCGGGTTGCGCGCGAGCCGCAGGAAGGACAAGAGGTCCTTCACATGGGCCGAGTCGAGGAATTTGAGCCCGCCGAATTTCACGTATGGCACATTGCGCCGCGTCAGCTCCGCCTCGATCTGGATCGCGTGGCTCGAGGTGCGAAACAGCACCGCCTGCTCCTTGAGCTTTGTGCCGGTCTCCCGGATTTCCAGGATCTGGTCCACGAAGTACCTCGCCTGCTCGGCCTCGCTGTTCACGGTCACGAGGCGGGGCTTCCGGTCCGAGATGCGCTCGGTCCAGAGGTTTTTGGTGAAACGCTCGCGTGCCTGCTCGATCACCGCGTTCGCGGCCTCCAAAATGGGCCCGGTCGAGCGGTAGTTGCGGTCGAGGGTGATGACCTCGGCCCGCGGGCTGTAGGCGTCGGGAAAATCCAGGATGTTGCGCACGGTCGCGGCCCGGAAGGCGTAGATCGACTGCGCGTCGTCGCCAACCACGGTCAGGCCGCGCCCGTCCGGCTTCAAAGCCTTGAGGATGCGCGCCTGGAGCCGGTTGGTGTCCTGATACTCGTCGATCAACACGTGGTCCCAGGTGTCTGCGATATGGGCGGCGAAGTCGGGGTCCGACATGACCTGCGCCCAGGCGAGCAGGAGGTCATCATAGTCGAGCACGTTCTGCGCCTGCTTGGCGGCGACGTAGGCCTTGAAGAGCTGCCTCAGCTCGGCCTCCCACCGCGCGCACCAGGGGAAATGGTCGCGCAGCACCTCCGCCAGCGATGCCTCGGCGTTCACGGCACGCGAGTAGATCGCGAGACAGGTGGCCTTGGTGGGGAATCGGGCCTCGGTCTTGGACAAGCCGGCCGTGTGGCGGCAGAGGTTCATGAGATCCGCGCTGTCCTCGCGGTCGTGGATCGAGAACTCCGGGCGCAGGCCGATCGACAATGCATGCTCGCGCAGAATTCGCGCGCCCAGCCCGTGGAAGGTACCGGACCAGGTGAGCGCCTCGGCGGCGACGGACGTGCCCATGGCCGCGGCGGTGATCCGCTCGACCCGGCGGGTCAGCTCGGACGCCGCGCGACGCGAAAAGGTCATCAGCAGAATGCGGCGCGGGTCGGCGCCTTTCACCAGCAAATGCGCCACCCGGTGCGCGAGCGTGGCGGTCTTGCCCGACCCGGCGCCTGCGATGATCAGCAACGGCGGCGCTATGCCCTCGCCCACGCCGAATTCCACCGCCGCGCGCTGGCCCGCATTCAGCTTGTCGAGATAGCCCGCCGCTTCCATGCCCTGCCCCATTCCGTCTTGTGGTTTCGGGCAGGATAGCGCGGTTGGAACATAAATGGAACATAGGTGAGGCGGCGCAGTGAATGTCCGCAATCGGGGGTGGACGATCCTGCGATTTGCCGTCGCCGATCCAATTCCCGGTCATCAAGAAATCGGGACATCCGTGAAGTGCCGCAAACGGCCTCTCTTGGCCGAGAATATCCGAGAGGCGCGGTTCGGATTGAAACCGGCGCAGAAGGGATGTGTTTCGGGACCTGGACGCTGCAAGGGAGCCCAGCGCGCAGAGGGCCTACTGATGGCGAAGCGCCTCGATCGGGTCCAGCCGGGCTGCGGCACGGGCCGGAAAGTAGCCGAAAATAACACCGACTGCGGCGGAAAAGGCGAAGGCCATCAGCACAACCAGTGGATCGGGGGAGAAGCCGATCCCCAACATGTTGGACGCCACCGCGGCGAGTACCAGCCCCAGCACGATGCCAATCATCCCACCCAGCAGCGTGAGCACGATTGCCTCTACGAGGAATTGCAGCAGCACCTGGCGGGCCTGCGCCCCGACGGCCATGCGGATGCCGATCTCACGGGTGCGTTCGGTGACCGATACCAGCATGATGTTCATGATGCCGATCCCGCCGACCAGAAGGCTGACCGCGGCGACGGCACTGAGCATGCCGGCCAGTACGTTGGTGATGCCGGTCAGAATGCCTGCGATCTGCTCCATGCTCATCACTTCGAAGTCGTCGTCCTCGTTTACGCCGATGCGCCTGATGTCGCGCATCAGTTCTTCGACGTCGCGCACCGCTTTTTCCATCGACGTTCCGTCCGTCACCGCGACGAAGATCAGGTGGACATCGCTGTTGCCGGCGATACGGTGTTGAAACGCCTTGATCGGCACCAGGATCAAGTCATCCTGGTCGGCGCCGAAAGATGACGCACCCTTGGCCTCGAGCACGCCGATCACCTCGCAGGTGACAGTCTTCAGCCGCAGCTTCTCGCCCAGCGGGCTGGTATTGCCGAAGAAGGTCTGGCGGATGGTTTCGCCGATGACGCAGACCAGCTTGCCCGAATTGATCTCGGCCGAGTTGAACTCGCGCCCCAGCACCACTGGCCATTCCGCCCCGGTGAGGTAGGAATTATCGGTGCCGGTCACCTGGGTGCGGTGATTTTCGTTGCCGAACACCACGGTGATCGGCCGCGACGCGGTCGGCGCGGCGGCTTTGACGAAGGACAGCTCGTTGCCGATGGTCTCGGAATCGTCCATGTCCAGGGGCGGTACCGATAGGCCACTGCCGGGCCCGCCTTCGCCACTGCCGGGCATGACCATCAGCACGTTGGTGCCGAGGCTTTCCACATCCGCCGCGACCTGATCGGATGAGCCCTGGCCGACCGTGACCATCGCGATCACCGCGGCCACGCCGATGACGATGCCCAACACGGTCAGGAACGACCGCATCGTGTTGCGAAAGATGGCCGCGATGGCGAGGCGAACGGTTTCCCACAACATCCGTCAGCCCCGCTCACGGTGGCGTTGGTCCAACTCGTGATGCGGGCCGTCATGCTCGACATGGCCGTCGACGAAATAGACCAGCCGGTCGGCGTGGGCCGCCATGTCCCGTTCATGCGTGACCATGATGATGGTCAGGCCTTCAGTGCGGTTGAGCTGGGTCAGGAGCTCCATGATCTCGTGCGAGCGCTTGGTGTCCAGGTTGCCGGTGGGCTCATCGGCAAGGATCACTTTCGGCTTGCCCACAAGCGCCCGCGCGATCGCCACCCTTTGCTGCTGCCCGCCCGACAGCTCGGACGGATCGTGATGGGCTCGTTCGGCCAGGCCGACCTTGGCCAGCGCTTCGGTAGCCAACGCCGCGCGCTCGGCGCGTGCAAGGCCTTTGTAGATCAACGGCAGCTCGACGTTCTCAAGCGCCGGGGTGCGGGCCAGCAGGTTGTAGCCTTGGAACACGAACCCGAGGTAGTGGCGCCGGAGCAACGCACGCTGGTCCTGGTTCAGCGCCCCAACTTCGACGCCGTTGAACAGATAGTGCCCGGCGGTCGGCGTATCGAGGCAGCCCAGCACGTTCATCGCCGTCGACTTGCCCGATCCGGACGGGCCCATGATCGCCACGAACTCGCCCTCGTCGATGTCCAGATCAACGCCGCGCAACGCATGCACCTCGGCTGCGCCATGGCCGTAGACCTTGGTGATGCCCCGGAGCGCGATCAAAACGGTGGCGGCGGGCGCATCCATGTCAACGGCCCATCGTCTGATCGGTGACGACCAGGTCCCCGGGCTCCAGCGCGCCGCCGGAGACGATGGTGAAGCGGCCGTCGCTGTCGCCTGTCTCTACCGCGATCTCACGCGCGGTGCCGTCTTGCAGCCGCCAGACCGTGTTGCGGTCCACCGCGCCGCGACCGTCGTTCGAACCGTCCGGGATCAACATGCCCAACAGCCCGCCGCCGCCATCGTCCTCGGTCTCTTCGACCACCTGCGGCGGGGCGAACCGCAACGCCGCGTTGGGCACCAGCAGGACCTTTTCGTAATCCGCCACGGTGATCTCGGACGTGGCGGTCATGCCCGGGCGGAGCAGCAAACCGGAATTGTCGATCGACAGGACGGCCTTGTAGGTCACCACGCCCTCGACGGTTTCGGGCGCAAACCGGATCTTGGTGATCTCGGCGGGGAATTCCCGCTCGTCATAGGCCTCGACGGTGAAGGCTGCCCGGTCGCCGACCGAGATGCGGCCGATGTCGGCTTCGTCCACATCGACCTGCAACTCCATCTGCGACAGGTCTTCGGCGAGGGTGAAAAGGACCGGCGCGGACAGCGAGGCCGCAACGATCTGGCCCGGATCGACATCCCGCAACAACACGATGCCCCGGATCGGCGAGTGCAACACTGCTTTGTCCAGGTCCGCCTGGGTCATGTCGAGCTGTGCGTCGGCCAGGTTACGGTCGGCATCGGCGATCTGGAGCGCGGCAACGGCATTGTCGTAGGCTGTCCGCGCCGACACGAAAGCCCGGTGCGAGGACACGCCGCGCTCTTCGAGCTGTTCCGTCGCATCGTAGGTTTCCGCCGCCTGATCCAGGCTGGACTGGGCCTGCGCCACCCGCGCCTCGGCCGCGATCAACATCGCCTTCTGCACCTCCAGTTGTGCCGTCAACTTGGTGGTGTCGAGCCGTGCCAACACCTGGCCCACCGCCACCTCGTCGTTGTCGTCGACCAGGACCTCGGCCATGGCGCCCGACAGTTCCGAGGAAACCTCCACCTGGTTTGTGGGCTCGATCGTGCCGGTGGCCGAAACCGTGACGGTCAATACGCCCATCTCGGCCACCTGGCTCTCGTATTCGGTCCGGGCAGCATCACTGCCGAAAGGGCTGAAATACCAGGTTCCGCCCGCGGCCAACGCGACCAGCGCAATCGCCCAGATCCATAAGGGTGTGCGGCGCTTGTGCACCTCGGTCCCCAGCAGCCGTTCCATTTCCGATTTTGCGTCCGGCATGCGATCCCACCGATAAATGCAGGCCCCCGGGGCACACTCGCCGCGGCGCGATCGGTGGTCCCAGCCCGTTGTTGTACGCGGATGATGCCGTACCCATCGTGCAAGTGCTTTGCCAATAATGGGGCGGCGTGCCACGCGTTTCCAGCCGGGGTGGCAATTCGCCGCCATTCGCGCCCCGGGCGAACCGATCAAGTTCTCCACCCGACATCACCGCCCTCTCGCCAGAAAACCCAATACCCAATCCTCGGGATGGCGGACTGGCAGACCGGGCGCAGACACTTCGTTGGCGCCAGTTGGGCAGTCCGGCCTTTTGCAGGCCAACGCGGGGCGTTCCGCGCGTTTGGCGGTTCGAAACCGGCGTAGAAACCGACAATCTCCAAACCGGCCGTCCGACGCGCGCGCGCCGGACGTCTCAGGTGCGCAACGACGCAACCGTCTGAGGGCGACACGCCGATACCGGCCGTCAGCCCAAACCCGACCTTGGTCGAAGCGGTCCGATGCCGCTGCGCGGTCCGTCGTATCTGCCCTTTACCGCATTTGCGGCGCCAGGAAGCGACGGAAGCCAGCGACGCTCACACCCAGGCCTTGAACTAAGCGCCGTCAACTGTTGCGAACGACCCCGCGCGGGCGCCCACCCCAAATGACCGACCCTTCGCCTCAAGTGCTGGCGACATCGCATCCAACAGCCTTCTGGCCAACGCCAACCCAATTGTCGTCGGGGTGCGGCACATCTGCGTTGAGACCTTCCGCCCAATTGCCCGCGCCAGAATGCCCGCCTTGCGCGCTGACGCCGGTGCGGCTGTGTGACACG
>DQCI01000005.1:479-1330 GCA_003545125.1 Paracoccaceae bacterium | reverse complement strand
AGCCGAACGCAAAGTGCGTGGACTGGCCAAGCCCCGCGTTCTGGGCGGTGGCAACCGGGGACGATGTATCCACCTGCCTGGCTGTGGGGATGCCGGTTGACACCACCGGGATCGACGGCCGCACGCCGTTTTTGCTCGCCGTCGCCCATGCGCCAGCCCCGGACCATGCCGCGCTGTTGCTCGAGAAGGGCGCCGACCCGAATGTGGCGGACCCAAACGGTTTGACGCCGCTGATGCTGGCCGCCGCCGAGCGGTCGGACCCGAAGCTGGTGCGCCGTCTGAACCGAGCCGGCGCCGATGTCGCTGCCCGGACCGCCGATCGCGAGACCGCGTTGCACCGTGCGGCGCGGTCGGGCCACTCGCCGGAGGCGGTCACGGCGCTGAACGGGGCCGGCGCCGACATCGCCGCCCTGACCGGGTCGGTAGAGGAGCCCTTGCACCTCGCGGCGCAATACAATCGCGACGCTGCAATCGCGCAGAGCCTGATCGCGGCGGGCGCGGATCTCGAGGCACCGGCGCCGTCCGGCAACACAGCGCTTTTCGCTTCGGTTCGCGTGCCAGGGCAACAGGCTGTCACCGTGGCGCTGCTCGAAGCTGGCGCCGACAGCCGGGCGCCGGGCTATGCCGGCCGAACCCCGGCATTCATTGCCGCCGCCAACCGCGACGGTGCGGCCTTTCGCGCGCTCATCGCGGCCGGGATCGATCTTTCAGTCCCCGACAAGGACGGCGCCAGCCTATTGTTCCATGCAGTCACCGAGGCCAAGGATCTCGACGTCGTCGCCGCGCTGATCGAAGAGGGGCTCGATCCCAACAGCACCAATGCCGACGGCCTGCCGCTGATCCACCACGCC
>DQCI01000005.1:0-445 GCA_003545125.1 Paracoccaceae bacterium | reverse complement strand
CGATACCCGCGACGCATCGGGTTTGACCGTCCTGCATTACATCGCCGTGACCCGCGGGGGTGCGCGGGGGATCGCGGCCGCTCTGGTCGACCTCGGCGCCGATCCCGACGCCCGCGCGAGCGCCGGCAAGGCCCCTTTGCACTTGGCGGCGGAAGAACAGAAACACCCGCATATCCTGGAAGAGCTCCTGATCGCGGGGGCAGACCCGAACGCGCGTGACCACAGGCGCGACACACCCCTGTTGCGGGCAGCGATTAGCAACAGGTTCACGGCGATCGCGCGCACTTTGCTTGCGCACGGGGCGGACCCCAACCTCGTCGGCTCTGACAATCGCCCGCCGCTCGTGCACGCGATCATGAAAAACCGTGAAGCCGCCTATATCGCGCTGTTCGTTGACGCCGGTGCTGGGCTCGGACCTTTCGGGGCCGAAGATTGGACCCCTCTG
>DQCI01000097.1:13564-16626 GCA_003545125.1 Paracoccaceae bacterium | reverse complement strand
AGCGGCCAGGTGAACATGCCGGCAAACATCACCAGCGCAATCGCCAGCGGCACCGGCAGAAACACCGCCGCAACCGGCATAACGATCAGCGCCGTGCCGAAACCGGTGAACCCGCGCACAAGGCCCGCGGCGAGAAAGGTGAGCGCGATCCAGAAAAGCCCGGGCGTGGCCAGCACGCCCTGGACAATCTCAGGCATCGACATTCGCGAACTGTGTCCCGGCTTCGCCGTCGGGCTTCGACCAATCGCGTTTGACGCCAAGGCGCAGCAGGATCGCCGAGGCCACGTAGATCGAGCTATAGGTGCCGATAATGACGCCGAGGATCATCGCGAAGACGAAACCGCGGATCGTGTCGCCGCCGAGAACCAACAGCGAGAAGAGGGCAAGCAGCGTCGTCACCGAGGTCATGAACGTGCGGCTGAGGGTCTCGTTGATGGAGAGGTTCAACACGTCCTTGAGGTCGAGTTTCTTGAACCGGCGCAGGTTTTCGCGCACCCGGTCGAAGACCACCACGGTATCGTTCAGCGAATAGCCGACGATGGTGAGCAGCGCCGCGATGACGGCGAGGTCGAACTTGATCTGGAACACCGCGAAGATGCCGATCGTGATGAGCACGTCATGCACAAGTGCCGCCACCGCGCCGAGCGAGAACTGCCATTCGAACCTGAGCCAGATATAGACCAGCACCGCGCCGATGGCGGCCAGCACCGAATAGATCGCGGTCAGGATCAGCTCGCCCGAAACCTTGGGCCCGACGCTTTCCACCGAGCGGAAGGCGATGGCGGGATCGACCGCGATCAGCGCGTCTTCGATCGCCTGAACGGTCTCGGGCGTGATCGCCTGTTCGTCGTCCTGCGCCTCGATGCGGATCGAAGCCACGTGCTGGTCTTCGGCGAAGCCGGGGTCGAACACCTCGGTAATCGCCACCTCGCCCACGCCCAGCGGGGTGAGCGCGTCACGGTAGAGCCCGACGTCGAGCGCTTGGGTCGATTCCGTGCGAATCGTCGTGCCGCCACGGAAATCGATCCCGAAGTTGAGCCCGAGGACGAGGAAGGCCACCACCGAGGCGACCATCAGGAGGCCCGAGAGCCCGAGGGTGACCGCCGAGCGGTTGAAGAAGTCGATCTTGGTCTCGTGGGGTACCAGTTTCAGGCGCATGGTCTGGACCGAGCCTCTCTATACTTCGATTGTCTTGGGCCGCCGGCGTTCGAACCACATCACGATCAGAAGACGGGTGACGAAGATCGCGGCGAAGACGGAGGTGATGATGCCGAAGAACAAGGTGACGGCGAAGCCCTTCACCGGCCCAGACCCCATCATGAACAGGATCGACGCGGTGATGACGGTGGTGATGTTGGCGTCGATGATGGCGCTGAGTGCCTTCTCGTAGCCAAGCTCGATGGCGCGCGCAGGCCCCCTGCCCGCCTTCAGCTCCTCGCGGATCCGCTCGAACACCAGCACATTGGCGTCCACCGCCATGCCGATGGTGAGCACGATCCCCGCGACGCCGGGCAGCGTCAGCGTCGCGCCGATGGCGGACAGCAGCCCGAAGACCATGGCGACGTTGAGGATCAGCGCGACGTTGGCAATGATCCCGAACCAGCCGTAGCTGAGCGCCATGAACACCAGCACCGCGCAGAACGCCACGATCGAGGCGATCTTGCCCGCCTCGATGCTGTCTGCGCCGAGCTCCGGGCCGATCGTGCGCTCCTCGAGGAAGGTCATCTCCGCCGGCAGCGCGCCGGCGCGCAGCAACACCGCAAGCTCGGTCGAGTCCTCGACCGTGAAGTTGCCGGTGATGATCCCGGATCCGCCGGGGATCGCCTCGTTGATGCGCGGCGCCGAGATCACCTCTTCGTCGAGCACGATGGCAAAGGGCGAGCCGACATTGGCGCCTGTGTATTCGCCGAACTTGCGCGCGCCCGAGACGTTGAACTGGAAACTCACCGCCGGACGGCCGTTCTGGTCGAAGCTCGGCTGGGCGTTGGTCAGCTCCTCGCCGGTCACGACCGGGGTCTGTTCGAGGATGTACCACACCCCCTCCTCGTCGAGCGAGGGCAGCAGCTCCTGGCGGGCGCCGGGCGCCGTGTTTCCATCGGTCGTGCGCCCCACCACCGGCTGAAAGGTCAGCTGCGCGGTGGTGCCGATCAGCGCCTTCAGCTCATCGGCCGACCCCAGCCCCGGCACCTGGATCAGGATCCGCCGCTCTCCCTGCCGGGTGATCGACGGTTCGCGCGTGCCCACCTCGTCGACCCGACGGCGGATGATCTCGAGCGATTGCTGGATCGTCCGGTCGTCGGTCGCAAGCTGCTCGGCCTCGGAGAGCTGCACGATGATGACGTCGCCGTCGCCGGCCACCTCGATGTCCTTCGAGCCGATGCCGGTGAGGCTGACGACGTTGCTGGCCAGCCCGTTCACCGCCTCGAGCGCCGCGGCCATGCCTCCCGGGTTGTCGATGCGCACCTGAAGCAGTCCGTCTGGCGCCTCGAGACGCCGTATCGCGCCGACCGCGTCGCGCTCATCGCGCAGCACATCGCGCACTTCCGGCCAGAGCGCGTCCATGCGGTGCGCATAGACGTCCTGGACATGGACCTCGGCGAGCAATTGCGCGCCGCCGCGCAAATCGAGCCCGAGGTTCACCAGCGAGGACGGCAGCCAGGAGGGCCAGGCCGACAGCGCGGCCTCGCGCTCCGGCGTCGCGCCCATCGCCTCGATCTCGGCAATGGCGTCGTTATGGGCCTCGACCCGCGGGTAGAACAGGTTGGGTGCGGCGGCGGCAAGGCCGAGCACCACGAGCCCGATCACCACGATCCGTCGCCAGAGGGGATAGTGCATCATGAGGGGGGGATCTCCCGGGGTCAGATGTCAGGCGGGCCTCAGCCCTCGGCGGGCTCGGTCTTCGACATCACCTGAGTGATCGCGCCCTTGACCACGTGGATCTTCACGTTCTGGGCGATCTCGATCTCGATCTCGCCGTCGTCCTTGACCTTGGTCACCTTGCCGACGATGCCGCCCGAGGTCAGCACCTTGTCGCCGCGGCGCAGGGCACCGCGCATCTTCTC
>DQCI01000097.1:10306-13448 GCA_003545125.1 Paracoccaceae bacterium | reverse complement strand
AAAGCGGGCGAGACGAGCATGAGACAATCCTTGTTCGGTAGGGGGCCTTGTTCGGTGGGGGGACCCCGGTTCGGTTGGCGCGCACCCTAATCTCGGGGTGCGGGGTTGGCAAGCAATGGGGCGGGGTGTTTGATGACACCATCCGGAGGGCATGTATGAGTGACGACCGCAACAACAAGACCATCTGGGACTAGATGCGCCTGAGCTGGTCGCCAGACTACAACCAGATCCAGTTCTTTGGGGTCGCCCTCGGGTTGATCACCCAGGCCCTCGCGCTGTTCATCGTCCTTGTTGCGCTTGGGCTACTCGTCGCATTCGGCGTGGCCGTCTATGCAGCGGTAGCTCAAGGAACCGAGGTCGACGGCGCTGCCATCCGCAACATCGGCCTCGCGGTCGCGGCAGTATTCGGTGCTCCATTCCTGGTCTGGCGCAGCTTCGTCGCGCAGCGGCAGGCGGACATCGCCGAACAGGGCCAGATCACCGAGCGGATCAACAAGGCGGTGGGGAACCTCGGGGCGACCCGTAGCGTAAAACGCCACCGCATCTCTTCCGGGGGATTCAAGCGGTATGAAAAAGACGAACACGGGAAACTCGATTACACCAAACCGATCCTAGAAGATTTCACCGAACCCAACCTCGAAGTCCGCATCGGCGCCATATACGCCCTCGAACGCCTCGCCCAAGACAGCCTGCGCGATCACGTCCAGATCATGGAAATCCTCACCGCCTACATCCGCGAAAATGCCAAGGCCGAAGGCGCCGATACTTTCCCAGAGCCCGATTGGGGGCCTCTGCCCGACGACGCCACCGACGACGNNGACGAGCGAAAGGCGCACGAAGAGGCACGCACAAAGCGTTTCACCCATTCGATTTTCGAATCCAAGGCATGGAAATGGGCCCGGAAGCTGAAATGCCGCACCGATACCCAGGCCGCGCTTACCGTGATCGGACGGCGCAACGCTGAGCAGAAGGCTCGGGAAAAAGCCGACATCCGCCAAAGCGATGACGGCTATCGCCTCGACCTGCGCGAAACCAACCTTCAAGGGACGGACTTGTCGAATCTCGATTTCACCAATGCGCTCATGACCCGCGCCCGATTGGAAGGGGCGAACTTCCGGAGGGCGCAGTTGGTAGGTGCGAACCTCGCCGGGGCGCGGATGCAAGGGGTAGACCTCGGTGAAGCATGGATGTCGGAGGCAAATCTCTTCGAGGCCCGGTTGGAAGGGGCGTACCTCACTGAAGCCAGGCTGGACTCTGCAGACCTCAGCTCGGCGCGGATGGAGGGGGCCATGCTCTTCAAGGCACGACTGGAGGGGGCGGACCTCGGCGGTGCGCGGTTGGATCAATCTACCGATTTCAGCGCGGCAGACACAACCCGGGCGGCGCTGAAATCACTGGATCTGGCCAGCGTGCCGATCTCCGCCGACCAAGTCATTTCTATGTTCGGCGACGGTACCGTCACGCTACCCGACGCCATCCCCCGCCCGGCCCACTGGCCCGCCGACGATCTCGGCTTGTCCGACTTCGACGACGAATGGACCCTCTGGAAGTCCGACCCCGACGCCTACATCCCCCCGCAAGACCGCCCCGACTAGCCCCTTCCCTCGCCCCCCCAAATCCGGCATACCCGCGCCCGGAACAACCCTGAGGACAGGCCCATGCACGACATCCGTATGATCCGCGACAATCCCGCCGCCTTCGACGCCGCCATGGCGCGGCGCGGGCTTTCGGGCGTGTCGGGCGAGGTGTTGGGGCTCGACGAGGCGCGGCGTGCGGCGATCACGGCGGCCGAGGGCGCGCAGGCCGAGGCCAACAAGGCCGCCAAACAGGTGGGCGCCGCCAAGGCGAAAGGCGACGAGGCCGAGTTTCAACGGCTGCGCGCGCTGGTCGCCGAGAAGAAGGGCGAGATCGCCGCGCTGAACGACGAGGCCAAGGCCAAGGACCGGGCGCTGACCGACCTGCTCATGGAGCTGCCCAACATCATGGCCGAGGACGTCCCGGACGGGGCGGACGAGGCGGAGAACGTCGAGATCAAGCGCTGGGGCACGCCACGGGACTTCGCTTTCGCCCCGAAGGAGCACTACGAGCTTGCCGCCACCCGGGGCGGGCTCAATTTCGAGCTCGCGGCCAAGCTCTCGGGCGCGCGTTTCGCCGTGCTGACCGGCGCCGTTGCCCGTGTCCACCGCGCCCTCGCGCAGTTCATGCTCGACACGCATGTGACCGAAAACGGGTTGACCGAGGCGATCACCCCGGTGCTGGTGCGCGAGGAGATGATGCTGGGGACCGGGCAGCTGCCGAAATTCGGCGAGGACAGCTACAAGACCGAGGAAGGCTGGTGGCTGATCCCCACTGCGGAAGTGACGCTGACCAACTTCGTCAACGGCGAGGTCGTGGACGGGTCGGACCTTCCGATGCGCTACGTCGCCCATACCAATTGTTTTCGCTCCGAGGCGGGGTCTGCGGGCAAGGACACCGCCGGCATGCTGCGCCAGCACCAGTTCGAGAAAGTCGAAATGGTCTCGATCACCCGGCCCGAGGACAGCGAGGCCGAGCACGCGGCGATGACGGCGCGCGCCGAGGGTATTCTCGAACGGCTCGGCCTGCCCTACCGCACGGTCGTGCTCTGCGCGGGCGACACCGGCTTCGGGGCGCGGCGCACCCATGACATCGAGGTCTGGCTGCCGGGGCAGGAGTGCTACCGCGAGATCAGCTCCGTCTCCACCACCGGCGCGTTCCAGGCCCGGCGGATGAACGCGCGGTTCCGGCCGGAACCGGGCGCGAAGCCGGAATACCTGCATACGCTCAATGGCTCGGGCGTGGCGGTCGGCCGGTGCCTGATCGCGGTACTCGAAAACGGCCAGGAGGAAGACGGCTCGGTGACGCTGCCGGACGCGCTGCACCCCTGGTTCGGCGGCAAGACCCGGATCACCGCCGAGGGCGTTCTGGCCTGAGTTTCTCCCCGTTTTTCCGGGCGGGCGAAGGCTTTGCAGGGGGTGGGCGAACTCGGACAGGGGGTCAACCCTCTGTTATGATTGACGTTACCGCTAACTGAGCTTCGCCCGGGCGAGGTGTGGGCGAAGGGAAAAGATTGTCGTGCGCAGTCCGCGTGGCGCCTGGGTGCGGCGCGGGTAGAGCACCCGGG
>DQCI01000097.1:6862-10258 GCA_003545125.1 Paracoccaceae bacterium | reverse complement strand
CCCGACACGAGAGACAAGCGCACCCTGCAAGACCGGTCCAGCGCGGCTACGTCACCGAGCCGGCGTCATCACCCGCGTGCGTTCCTTCGGGAACGGCACAAGCTGCTCGGCATCCTCGTCCCAGAGCTTCAGCGTGAAGGCGTGCAGCGCCTCGGGGAAAGTGATCCGGCGCAGCTCATGGGTTTTTTCCAGTTCACGGTGCGCCGCGCGCAGCCGGTAGGAGGGGATCGAGGCCACCAGGTGGTGGATGTCATGCTTGGTGATATTGGCCACCAACTCGTCGAACACCCAGCCAAAATCGAGGCAGGACCCGCCCTGGATGGCGGCGCGCGACGGGTCGAGGTCGGGGCGGCGGTCCCACCAGGTGCCTTCGAAATTGTGCTGCAGATAGACGAGGAACACGCCGAGCATGCCGCCCACCCAGATCCCGAACAAGACGGTGAACACGCCGCTCCAGCCGGCAAGGGCCCAGATCACGCCGAGATAGGCGAGGATCGCGGCGTTGTGGGCAAGCATCGCGGCCGCGCCGACCTCGGCGGCGTTCTTCGGCCAGCGGTAGACGAGGAAATAGACGTAAGCTGCGCCGACGGGCACGAGCACGAGCGGGTTGCGGTAGAGCCGGTAGTAAAGCCGCTTCCAGAACCCGGCCTCTTCCCATTCGCGCACCGTCATGGTGAAGATCTCGGTGGTCTCGCGGGCATCGAGATCGCCGACGTAGGCGTGGTGCAGATTGTGGTTGTGGCGCATCTGGGGATAGGCCGCCATGGTGAACGGCGAAACGAGGTAGCCCCAGATCTCGTTCAGGCGCTTGGTTTCGAACAAGGACATGTGCCCGAGGTCATGTTGGAGCACGTAGAGACGTACGCCTGCGAAGGCCAGCACGACGATCGCGAAACCCGCGATCAGCCAGCGGCCCTGCTCGACCGCCATGATCGAGGCGGCGACGGCCGCGAAATAGACCGCGAGATTCGGGATGAGGCTCAGGTAAGCGAGCCGGTTGTCCTTTTTCGTATAGGCGCGAAGTGCTTGACGCAGTTCCATGTTTTCCCCCTTCGTCCGCGCCGGGACCGGACCCCGGCTGGCAGGTCGGCGACCAGAAGTATGCAACAATCTAGTGGCGAACCCCCCGGTTGTTCAAGATCATGCCGCAGGGCGGCGAATTCGTGCCGGACGGAAGGCGGACGATGGTGAAGGGGCGGGAAACGCCGCGCACGCGGCGTTCACGCGGGCGCGCGCCCGCGTCGCCCGGCTCAACCGGCGATACCGACCCCACGCCGGCCCGCGAGGTCGGTCACGTATTGCCAGGCCACCCGACCCGAACGCGCGCCGCGGGTGGCCTGCCATTCGATCGCCTCGGCCCGAAGCGTCGCGTCGTCGATGTCGATTGCGAAGGCGTCGCAATAGCCCCGGATCATCGCCAGGTAATCGTCCTGGGTGCAGGGATGAAACCCGAGCCAGAGCCCGAACCGGTCGGACAGCGAGACCTTCTCCTCCACCGCCTCGGCCGGATTGATCGCCGAATGGCGCTCATTCTCGATCATGTCGCGCGGCATCAGGTGGCGGCGATTGGAGGTGGCGTAGAATACGGCATTGTCCGGCCGCCCCTCGACCCCGCCATCGAGCACCGCCTTGAGGCTTTTGTAGTGCTGATCGTCATGGCTGAAGGAAAGATCGTCGCAGAACAGCACGAAGCGGTTTTCGGTTTCGCGCAGATGAGCGAGAAGCCGGCCAACACTCGGAATGTCTTCGCGTTGCAGCTCGACCAGTTTGATCGGATGCCCCTCTGCCGCCACCGCCGCGTGCACGGCTTTGACCAGCGACGACTTGCCCATGCCTCGCGCGCCCCAGAGCAGCGCGTTGTTGGCGGGCAGGCCGCGGGCGAACTGGCGGGTGTTGTCGAGCAGGATATCGCGGACCCGGTCGACGCCGACGAGCAGGGAGATATCGACCCGGTTGACCCGGGCGACCGGAACGAGACGGTCGGGTTCGACATGCCAGACGAAGGCCTGGGCCGCGTCGAAGTCGGGCGCGGCAAGCGGCGCGGGCGCCAAACGCTCCAGCGCTGCGGCGATCCGGGTGAGCGCGTCGTCTGCCATCCGTCGGCCCTCAGTCCTTGTTGACCGCGCCCGGGTCTTCGTCGGCGTCGCCGCCGCCGGTTTTCCCGTCGGCTTTGCCGCTGGTTTCGCCGTCCACTTCAGGGGCTGCCTCATCCGCGCCTTGCGCGTCTTCGGCGATCTCCCACGTCCCGCCCTCGCCGTGATGGGCGAGATCGTCGGCCTCTTCCTCGTCGTCAAACTCCTTCAGGATCGGGTCGTCATCGAGCGGCACCTCTTCGGCGGCGGCCGGTGCGGGCTTGTCTTCGTCCCCGTCCCCATCCTCGTCCTCGTCATCCTCGAACCACAGCCCCTCGGCCCTCAGCCGCGCTTCGCGTTGTTTCTCGAACCGGCGCACGAGGTGGATCGAGATCTCGTAAAGCCCGTAGACCACGACGAACAGGATCACCTGGGTGATGATATCGGGCGGCGTGACGACGGCGGCGAGGGTCAGAATGCCGACCACGGCGTATTTGCGCACGCCCGCGAGGCCCGCGGCGGTCGCCATGCCGGCACGCCCCATGAGCGTGAGCAGCACGGGGAGCTGGAACGACAGCCCGAAGGCGACAATCAGCTTGAGAGTGATGTCGAGCGACTCGTTGACCTTGCCCTGGAAGACGATCTCGATCCCGTCCTTCGCTGCGGGCACGACGGTGCCGTCGAGCACTTCGCCCGCGTTCGCAGGCACCTCGTCGAACAAGGCCGTCACCAGCGAGGAGGCGTCGGCGAAGCCGAGGAAGAACTGCATCGCCAGCGGGGTGACCACCAGGTGCGCGAAGACCCCGCCGAGGGTGAACATCACCGGCGAGGCGATCAGGAACGGCAGAAACGCCGCTTTCTCGGACTTGTAGAGCCCGGGTGCGACGAACCGCCAGAGCTGGTTGGCGACGAAGGGAAAGGAAAGGAACAGCCCGCCGACCATGGCGATGCGGATCAGCGTGAAAAAGTACTCCTGCGGCGCGGTGTACTGCATCACCGGGTTGGGATTGCCCAAGGAGCGCATGCTGGATTCAATTGGAACCAGCAGCCAGTCGAGGGCCGCGCCGGAGAAGGCGAAAGCGATGATGAAGCCGCCGACGAAATAGATCACCGCCCGGATCAGGCGGGTGCGCAGTTCCGCGAGATGTTCGATCAGCGGGGCGGAGGAATCCTCGATGTCGTTTTCGGTCCGGCTCATGTATCGTCGGTCTTCGTCTCGGCCGGGTCTTGCGGCGCGGCGGGTTTCCTGGCGGCAGGTTTCTTGGCGGCAGGTTTCTTGGCAGCCGGTTTCTTCGTTGTCGGCTTCTTCGTGGCTGGCTTCTTC
>DQCI01000097.1:0-6818 GCA_003545125.1 Paracoccaceae bacterium | reverse complement strand
CGGCCGGTTTCGGCGCTTCGGCCGCCGCCTGCTCACGCGCCAGCGTCTCGCGGCCTTTCGCCTCGGTCGCGGCGCGGATCTTCTCGATGTCGGCGGCCCGGTCAGGATCGTCGGCGTCAGGCTTTTTCGGCGGGGTCTTGGGCGTGGTCGGCGACCAGTTGTCGAACTTGTCCGCCGCCTCGCTCAACTTGTCGAGCCCGTAGGACTTGGGGTTGGTCATCCCCTTGAGGTCCTTGGCCACGTCTTTCATGCCGCTCTCGTCCGCGGCCGCGTTCATCGCCGAGGTGAACTCGCGTCCCAACCCGCGCATCCGCGCGGTGAACCGGCCGAGCGTGCGAAACAGCGTCGGCAGGTCTTTCGGCCCGACAACGATCAGCGCGACAACGCCGATGACCATTAGCTCGGTGAACCCGATATCGAACATGGACGGCCCCCAAAAAGGTGGATCCAGACGGGTGGATCAGGACAGGATCGGGCCGCTCAGGCCTTGTCCTTGTCCTCTTCCGGGGTGACGTCCTTGGCCGCGTCGGCGGCCTGCTCCTCTATTTCCTGCTTGCCTTCCTCAACACCCCGCTTGAACGAGGTGATCCCCTTGCCGACTTCGCCCATCAGCGAGGCGATCTTGCCCCGTCCGAACAGGACAAGCACGACAATGGCGATCAGAAGAACTTGCCATGGCCCAAGAGACATTCGCTTTCCTTTCGCGGATGATTTGTCCGAAACTTCCCGACGCTATCTATTCACTCGGGCCGGAAGATCAAAGCCCGAAAGCGCCGATCATGCAAGAAAATGCCAAACCGGCGGGGCGGCGCGACAGAAAATGCCGGGTGCCCGGGGGTGAGGCCGGGCGCGGGGAAGCCGCTTCGAAGCGGCTTTGCACGCGGTTTTCAAACCGCGTCTCCCCCGGCGCCCGACAATGCCCTCAATCCTCGCGCCGGCGCCAGTCCTTCTGCGGGACGAACGGGAACACGAAACAGCGGTCGCGCCGGATCGCGATCCAGAGCGGCGTACCGGGCTTCGGCAGGAACACCCCCGGGACTGTCGCCGAGAGGTGCGCACGGGCGAACTCCATCCGGAACTCCACGAGGCTCTCCTTGCCGATAAACCGCGCGCGCTCGACCACGCCACGCGCCCAGACCCCGTGTTCCGGGGTAGGCGACGGCCCCTGCCCGCCCCGGTCGAAGTCGATCCGGATATGCTGCGGCCGGATCACGATCTCGACCTCAGCGCCGTCGGGCTGCCCCGGCGCCATGAACTTGCCGAAGGGTGTCTCGGTGAGAAGCCCCTGCACTTCTCCCCGGATCACGTTGATATCCGAGAAAAACGCCGCCGCCTCGCGGTCGATCGGCGCGTTGTAGACGTTGTAAGGGGCGCCGTGCTGGACAATCCGGCCGCGCCGCATCAGCGCGATCTCGTCGGCCATGCGCATCGCTTCCTCGGGCTCGTGGGTCACCATCAGAACCGCTGTGCTCTCGTCCTTCAGGATCGACAGGGTCTCGTCGCGGATGCCGTCGCGCAGGCGGTTGTCGAGGCCGGAGAACGGCTCGTCCATCAGCATGATCCGGGGCCGGGGCGCGAGCGCGCGCGCCAGAGCCACGCGCTGCTGCTCGCCGCCCGAAAGCTCGTGCGGGAAACTCGCCTCGTAACGAACCAGCCCGACCTTCTCGAGCAGCTCACGTACCCTGAGCCGCTTTTCGGTCCGGGTCCCTGCAAGCCCGAAGGCTACGTTGTCGAACACGCTGAGATGCGGGAACAGAGCAAAATCCTGGAACATCAGCCCGGTGCCGCGCCCTTCGGGCGGCACCCAGGCGCCGGAGCCCGCGATCACCCGACCGTCGATGCGGATTTCGCCTGCGTCCGGCCGCTCGACGCCGGCGATGATCCTGAGCGTGGTCGACTTGCCACAGCCCGAGGGCCCAAGCAGGCAGGTCACCTGGCCCGGGTGCACGGTCAGCGACACGTCGCTCACCACCTGCCGGCCGCCAAAGGCGCGGGTGATGTTGCGTACGTCCAGCCGAGCTTGCATGGATGGGGTCCCATACCCGATCAAACTGATCGGATTTCGATTTCTGGGGCAGATAACAGCCCCCACCCGCGCCCGCAAGCCCGCGGCGCACCCGCCGACCTTGCCTGGCGCCCGGGTGATCCCCAAATAGCAAATATAACCTATGGGAGGCAGACATGCGCGTTTTCCTTGTTGCAACCGACCTTTCCGAACGCTCCGACCGGGCCGTGCGCCGTGCGCTCCGATTGGCGCAGCAGAATGATGCAACCTGCCATGTGCTGCATGTCGTCGATGACGCGCTGCCGCGGGATCTGGCCGAGACCGTCCGATCCGGGGCCGAGGAGCGGTTGCGCCGGTTTGTCGACGCCCAGCCCAACGGCAAAGGCGCAAAGGTGGCCGCGCTCATCGGCGACCCGATCGTCACCATCGCCGAAGCCGCCCGCGCGCGAAACGCCGATATCGTGCTGTTTGGCCTGCACCGACCGCGTCCGTTCCTCGATATGCTCCGCGAGACGACCGTCGAACGTCTGGTGCGGCTGTCACGCCGGCCAGCGTTGCTCGTGCGCGATCCCGCCGACCATGACTACGGCCGGATTCTTGCGCCGGTGAGCTTCTCGGGTGCATGCGCGACCGCACTCGACGCCGCCCGCAAACTGGCGCCAAAGGCGGAAATCTCGGCGTTTCATGCCATCCACCTGCCGTTCGCCGGCCTCACGCACGAACACCCGGGTGGCGCGATGGACCATGAGTTGACCGCCGAGGCCGAGGCGACGCGCAGCACGTGGTGCGCCGCCCAGGGCCTTTCGGAGGAGCTCTGCGCGGTGACCCCGGTCACCGGCAGTCTCGGCGCGGTGACCGACAGGCATATCCAGGACTTCAAGCCGGATCTGATCGCGCTCGGCACCCATACCCGCAGTCGGTTCTCGACCCATCCGTTGGGTGGATTCGCGGCCGCGCTGCTGCGTGCCCCCCCGACCGACCTGCTGCTGGCGCATCCGTAGGGCGCGCCGGCCGCCTCGGCGACACGCGCCGGTGTCGCTGTCAGATCGTGGCGTTCACGTGTCCGCCATCGACGAGGATGTTCTGGCCGACCATGAAACCCGCCTGCGCCGAGCACACGAAAGCCACGACGGCGCCGAAATCCGTCGCATCTCCGTCGCGTCCGGTGGGGTTGCCGGCCCGCCGGGACGCCGCCTGCTCTGCGAGGCTGATCCCCTTGGCCTCTGCGTTGCGCCTGTCCATGCCGCGGACCCGGTCGGTGTCGTGCGATCCCGGCAGCACGTTGTTGACGGTCACGCCCGCCCCTGCCACCTGCCGCGACATGCCGGCGACGAAACCGGTCAGGCCGGCGCGCGCGGAGTTGGACAGGCCCAGCGCCGGGATCGGCGCCTTGACCGAGCGCGAGGTGATGTTGACCACACGGCCCCAGCCCCGGTCCATCATCCCCGGAACGACGGCCTGCATCAGCGCGACCGCCGACAGCATGTTGGCGTCAATGGCGGCGATGAAATCGTCGCGGTTCCAGTCGGTCCAGACCCCCGGCGGCGGGCCGCCGGCGTTGGTGACGAGGATGTCGAGCGGGCCCGCGGCGTCGAGCACCCGGGCCCGGCCGTCCTCGGTGGTGATGTCGGCCGCGACAGCCGTCACCTCTACCGCATGGGCCGCCCCGATCGCCGCCGCCGTCGCCTCAAGCGCCTCGGTCCCGCGGGCGTTCAGGACGAGATCGACCCCCTCGCCCGCCAGGGCTTCGGCCACGCCGCGCCCGAGCCCTTTCGACGCGGCACAAATCAGCGCGCGTTTCCCCCTGATCCCGAAATCCATGGTGCTGTCCTTTTCCAATCGCCAAAACGGCGCCGCGGTCCGGTGGCGCGCAGGCGGCACATGTGCTTGCAACGTCGTCTCGGGCGCGACGATCTGCCCGGCTCCCGCGCCCTGCGCCGTGGCCCAGACGCCTCGCCGCTCTATCAGAGCCAGCGTGATTCGCCCACGGCCCGGTGCTGTCGATAGCTTTGACACAATCCTGTAGCACCCCGGCGTATAGTTTCCGGGCTGGCAACGATGCCGGCCAAGCAGGCGGCCATTTTCCCTTCATGGTCAACGATTTATTGACCCCTCGCAGATAACTTGAACGAAGTTGCCCCCGCGTTGTGGGGCCTGCGAGGCAAGAGCGGCGACGATGTCCATGCATATCCAACGAGCGCACCTGCGCACATCCGTGCCCACCCGCCACCTTCAGGTCTTCCGCTCCGCGGATTTCTGCGCGATCGCCGGCGTCAACGAGGGCGATCCGCTGACCGATGCCTCCGATCTCGCCTTTGAGGACGTCTATGCCCTCGCCGAACCGGCCGCGCCCGTCCGGCTCGGGCTTGCCACCGACAGCGGCAGCGGCGGCGGGCCCTTTCTGGTCAGCCGCGATACCGGCGCCGGCCGGCCCGGCGCGCCGATCTTCCTCGACAGCCTGCTCACCTTCATGGGCCCGGCGGGCGGCGCGCGCGAGGCGCTGGTCTTCGTCGAGGTCGATGCCGCGGGCACCATTGCCGAGGTCTATCTCCATCCGCTCGCGCCGCTGGTGCGCAAGCAGGGATACGCGCTGGTCACGATCGACCGCGAGAGCGCCCGGGCGCGCCTGGCAGAGACCGCGCGCGCCGCCTTCACCAAGGGCACGCCGATCACGCGCGCGCGCGGCGCACACTGCCCCGTGGACGAGCTCCGTCCCGCGACAATGTTCTGACGCCGGAATCCGGGCCCGCAGGTGCTGCGCTCGATCGGGCGCGACACGGTGCGCGCGGCGGGGCTCTTCGCGCCGATCGCGATCCGCACCGACGCGCTCCACAACACCGGCGGCCTCGTGGTTAGCCCGGGCCACCGGCAGTTCGTCTCCCAGCGCGTCGACGCGCCGCGGGCTGGGCACAAGGAGGAGCTGGTGCGGGCCGACCACCTGGTGAACGGCAGTGATGTCACCCGCAACGCGGGCGGCTTCGTCGACCACGTCCAGCTGCTGTTCGACAAGCACGAGACCCTCTAAGCCGAAGGCACCGTCGCCGTGAGCCCGTTCGTCGACACGACCACCCGTCCCGCGCTGCCCGACGCGGTGACCAGGCGGGTGACCGGCGCGGCCCCCCTGCCCCACCTGCGCGCGCAGGAGAGGCGTGAGGCCGAGGTGCGCCGCCGCAAGGACGCGGCCGAGGCCCGGCGACGGTTGTCGGCGCTCTGAACCGGCGTCAACGCCCTTCGAAGGGCGTTCATAAGGCGTTTCGAAACGCCTTTCCTGCCTCGTGGATGCCGCCTGGGGTTGTCCCCGAACAAACGTGGCAGGCAAGGGGAAACAACAGCATATCGAGTGGCTCCTGGAAGGGGTGGACAGCTGGAACGCCCGGCGGGAGCGGGAGGCGTTCACGCCGGATTTCGAGGGGGCGAAGATTCGCGATGAATTCGAGAAATCCGGCAAGCTCGCCGACGCCGGCCGAATCCCGCTGGGGGGCGCGGACCTCAGGAAGGCGAACCTCGGGGGGGCGGACCTCGGGGGCGCGGACCCAAGGGGGGCGGACCCCATGGTGGCGGGCCTCGGGGGGCGGACCTCAGGGGGGCGAACTTCTGGCGGGCGGACCTCGAGGGGGCATGTGTTCTGACCGTCGTATACGCGGCGGCGGGCATGAACGATGTCACCGCCGCCGCGCATACGAATTTCTCTTCTACATTTGGCCTGACCCAGGAACAGCTCGATGTCATGGACGGCGACAGCGGCACGATCCTGCCCGCGGGTCTGGAGCGCCCAGCGCAGTGGCCGGAGGTTGATCTCCACGGCTCCCCGGACCCCGATGCACCCACGAATCCAGACCCGACGACCGCACTCGACAATCCTTTCGTCTTCCTCGCCTGCGCCTACCATGACCGCCAGCGTGTTGACGTCATCCGCAATAATTTGATCGACGAGGGGCTTCAGATTTCGGGGAAACAGGACACCGACAGCGGAGTAACCTGGCCTTCGGAATACTGGAAAACGGCTGAGGCGGCCGCCTGCGTGCTCACCCTGTGGACCGAGGCCAGCGTTTCCTCCGACGGTGTCCGCGAACTGGCCAGTTCGGCCATGTCCCGAGAGACGCTGGTCCACGCCCACCTCGATCCAGTCTTCGTCCCCTTCTTTTGCAAAGACCGATCTATCGACCTGACCGACTGGGACGGCACTGCCACTCATCCGGCGATGCAACAACTCATCCAGTCGATCCGGGGAAAAGTCGAACGGCCAGCCGAGCTTGTGAACCCGGAAGAATCCGATCTCCGGCCCGAACCCGGTACAACCGCGACGACGGAAGATCCCGTGAACGGCCCTTCATTTCGCACCTCCACGATCAAGACACATATTGCCCGCAACCGCAGCGCCCTGGTCCTGAACAACGCGAGCCTGCTCGCACAGATTGCCGGGTTCCGCGTAAAGATCCGAAAAAACAACCACCTTTCCGTTGGGCATCCTGAGGTCTACGACGGCCTCCTTTCCTTCCTCGACCAGCTTGCTGAAGACATCGAGAACCTGACCGCGTCGGTTCCCGACGGGGACGAGGAATTCACCGACGAAGACGCCGAGGGAACCGCCGGCTACTTCGCCCGCTTCATCGCGCGCGCCAAACCGGGGTTTGCCAAGTATTTCACCGCCGAGAACCTTGGCGACGCTGCCCCGCCGGCCAGCATCATTCTTGGCTGCGGGGCGCTTGGTTAACTGGTCACCGGGCTCAATCCGCTGGGGTTCGGTGCGGGCACGCTTGCCGGGAAATTCCTGACGAATGAAATCAAATCCGGCGCCGTGGCGGACATGGTG
>DQCI01000061.1:6776-13924 GCA_003545125.1 Paracoccaceae bacterium | reverse complement strand
CGGCACCTGGGGAGGCTCGGGAGACATCAATTCCCGGTCGATCGGCATCGAGCTCGACAACACCGGGTCGACACCCTTTTCGGCCCCGCTCATGGACCGGCTCGAAACGCTGCTGGACGGCATCCTGACCCGTTGGAACATTCCGCCCGCTGGCGTGATCGGCCACCAGGATTTCGCGCCGACCCGGAAATGGGATCCCGGGCCCCGGTTCGACTGGCGGCGCCTCGCGCACGCCGGGCGCGCGGTCTGGCCGGAGCCGGACGCGGGCACCGACACCCCGGACGAGACCGCTTTCCTCGCCGCCGCCGAGCGCTTCGGCTATCCGGTCGAAGCCGGGCTGGATACGGTCCTCACCGCCTTCCGCGCCCGCTTTCGCCCCTGGGGCGAGGGGCCGCTCGACGGGCCGGACATGGCCGCCGCCCGCGACCTCGCCCGCCGCTTCCCCGTTGACCGGACCGCCCCCAGCGCCTAAATGCAGTGGGCGCGGATGGCCGGGCGGCCGCTTTCGTGCCTGGCGTTGCCAGGTCACGCGAGAGGAAAGTCCGGACTCCACAAGGCAACGGTGCCGGGTAACGCCCGGCCGGGGCAACCCGAGGGAAAGCGCCACAGAGAACAAACCGCCCTGCAGAGTTTGGAGGTTCGCCTCCGGCAATACGGGGTAAGGGTGAAACGGTGGGGTAAGAGCCCACCGCGGGGCCGGCAACGGTTCCGGCATGGCAAGCCCCACCGGGAGCAATGCCGAATAGGGATCTCACGTTGGCCGCAAGGCCGCAGGGCCGCCTTGGCCCGGAGGTCCGGGTTGGCAGCTAGAGGCGTCCGGCAACGGGCGCCGCAGAGGAATGGTCGCCGGCGGGGCAACCCGTCACAGAATCCGGCTTACAGGCCGTCCGCGCGCTTGCTGTCAAATTGTGCGCCTTGCGGCGCGCAGGTTTGTTTGTTGGGGGTTCACACCCCCAAACCCCCTCATGGGATGTCTTGACGAATAAAGCGCTGGGGGGCCGGTTTCAGGCTTCGCCCGCGCGAACTTGCAGTTAGCGCTAACGTATTAAATATCAAATAGTTGACCCCCTGTCCGAGTTCGCNNCCCTTCGCCCGCGCCGAGTCCGGGCCAGTTGGCCGGGCCAGTTGACCGGGCGTCTTTCAGACGTGTTGGTCGATCAGGATTGCGTTGCCGTCGGGATCAGTGAGGGCGATGTGCGCGGGGCCGGTGCCGTCGGGGTCTGTCTCCTGGGTCAGCGCGAGCCCGGCTGCCTGGAGCCTCGCCTGGATCGCCCGCACGTCCTCGAAATCTTCGAGCGGCTGGGCGGCGGCGTCCCATCCGGGATTGAAGGTCATGAGGTTGGCCTCGAACATGCCCTGGAACAGCCCGATGGTCGTGGTCCCGTTGCGCAGGATCAGCCAGCCCTGGCCGGCGTCGCCCCCGGCTTGCTCGAAACCGAGATGCGCATAGAAGGCGCGGGAGGCCTCGATTTCCTTGACCGCCAGACTGATCGAAAATGCGCCGAGTTTCATGTGCGTAACCTTTCCTGTCGCGGTGAACCGGCAGGATAACACGAAACCGCGGTTTGCGGTTGACTCGGGGCAGCGGGCCGCTAAAAAGCGGGTTTCAAGGATTTACCGGGCCCGGGATGGGTCCGATGAGGAGCGAAGACCATGGCGAAACCGACCACCATCAAGATCCGCCTGAACTCGAGCGCGGGCACCGGCCATTTCTACGTGACCAAGAAAAACGCGCGGACCATGACCGAGAAGATGACCGTGCGCAAATACGACCCGGTCGTGCGCAAGCATGTCGAGTACAAGGAAGGCAAGATCAAGTAATCTTGCCACGCGTTGTTCTTCCCCGCCAACGCGCGTGCGGGGAAACGAGAAAGGCCGCGCCCGAAGGCGCGGCCTTTTCTCGTTGTGCGGGTCAGTTGCCCTGTTCGTCCATCTCCCGAACCCGATGCTTGCGGGTGCGCTGAATGACCAGGTAGAACAGCGCGACACCGCTGAGAAATGCGCCCACGCCGACGGTGATGACCGGGCGCGCGGCAAGCGACTCGATGATGACGTCCATGACCGTTTCCCTCCAAATCCTCTGGCAAGTTCTTGAAGTATCGCCTGAATGCGGCGCGAAAACGGCGTGAGGGGGGAGAGTGCAGGGCTTTAGCGTGCCGGGGAGAGACGGCCAGACGAGCCGGCCCCCCTGACCTCAAGGGCAAAACAAAAGGGCCGGCCCCGCAGGACCGGCCCAAGGCCGTTTCGACATACGCTTGGTGTTACTCGCGGCTGCCCATGAACTGAAGCAGGAACATGAACAGGTTTATGAAGTCGAGGTAGAGGTTCAGCGCCCCCATGATCGCCGACTTGGCCAGCCATTCGCCGTCCATCGCCTGGGCATGCTGGATGTAGTCGGTCTTGATCCGCTGGGTGTCATAGGCGGTGAGACCCGCGAAGATCAGCACACCGAGGAAGGACACCGTCCAAGCCAGCATTTCGCTTTGCAGGAAGATGTTGATGATCGACGCGACGATCAGGCCGACGACCCCCATGATCAGGAACGAACCCCAGCCGGATATATCTTTCTTTGTGGTGTAGCCCCAGAGGGAAAGACCTGCGAAGGCCGCAGCCGTCGCGAGGAAGGTGCTGGCGATCGAGACATCGGTGAAGACAACGAAGATCCATGAGATCGACAGCCCCATGGCGGCCGCGAAGACATAGAAGAACAGCTGTGCCCCGGCCGCCGAAAGCCGGTTGATGGTGGCGCTGAACGCAAACACCATCACCAGCGGCAAGAACATGATCACCCACTTGAGCGGAGAGGCGAAAAGCGAGTAGCCGAGTTGTGTGAGGTATTGCCCTTCACGCAGCATGTATTCGGTCGGCGTCGATGACACCACCATCGTGCCGATTGCCCAGGCCACCAGCGCGGTGAAAAGCAGGCCCACGGACATCGTGCCGTAGACCTTGTTCATATGGGCGCGAAGGCCCTCGTCGATCTGGGCCGTACGGGTACCAGCCGCCGTCCGCGTCGATCTCAATTCAGCCATGTATCAAGCCTCCAGACTGGCAAATTCCTTGACGGTCCCGTGTGGGATCCGCTCAGAGGGCATATTGGCTAGCGCTGTGGCTATTTCAAGGCTTTTTGGGTCCGGCTCGGTCGGCACGGACGTCACGGCATCGTGAACCGCTACGGGCGATCCCAGAACGGCCGGTGTGCTTCCCAGTACGCCGTTCGGCGGTCGACTCCGATGTCGCGCAGCAGGTGATCGTCCAACTGGTCGAGCTGCATCCGCTGCTGCCGGGTGGCCAGGGCCTGAACCAACCACTTGATCGGGCGAATCCCGCGCCCGGCGCGGTGGGTGTGACTGTGATTGGCGAATGTCGCGTGCATTTATGTCTCCATGCCTCAATAGGTGTTCTCACACGAGAGGTGCCCCCTCCTCAGTTGACATTATATCGTTTCGTGACATAAGAAAAATGAATGATTGTTGGTTAACATATCACAGGAGTTGATGTGTCCCGGAACCTCGACATGACCGCTCTGCGCGCTTTCGCCACCGTAGCCGAAGCGGGCGGGGTGACCCGCGCCGCCGGACTTCTGCACCTCACCCAATCGGCCGTCTCGATGCAGCTCAAGCGGCTCGAGGAGGCGCTCGGGCGCCAGTTGCTGGAACGCGCAGGGCGGGGGGTGGTCCTGACTGCGGATGGCGAAAAGCTGCTCGGCTACGCCCGCCGGATCCTCGCCCTCAACGACGAGGTCTGGTCGCGCTTCACCGATGCCGCATTCGAGGGCGAGGTGGTTCTCGGGGTGCCGCATGACGTCGTCTACCCGGCGCTGCCACCGGTGCTGCGGCGCTTCCACGCCGAGTATCCGCGGATGAAGGTGACCCTGGTGTCGTCTTACACCGAACGGCTCAAGATGATGTTCGGCCGCGGCGAAGCGGATGTGATCCTGACCACCGAGGACGAGGTGCAGGCGGGCGGACGCACACTCACCACGGTGCCGCTGATCTGGGTTGGCGCAATCGGCGGCACCACCTGGCGGACCCGGCCCCTGCGCCTGGCTTTTGAGCGCCGCAACATCTTCCGCGCCGGCGTCGAGGCCGCGTTGGACGAAGCGGGCGTGCCCTGGGAGATGGCGGTGACCTCGGAAATGAGCCGCGCGATCGAGGCCTCGGTCTCGGCCGACCTCGCGGTGCATGCGGTGCCGGAAGGCACGATCCCGCCGGTCATGGAGCGGATCGACCACGCCGGGGCCCTGCCCGAGATCGGCGCCACGCGGATCAACCTCTACGTCGCCGACACGCTGCGCGGCCAGGCCGAGCGCGCGCTGGTGCGCCTTCTGCTCGAGGCCTACAGCGACTAGGGACGCGCGCGGGCTTTGGCGCGCGCGCCGCGCCGGAAGGCATTGGATTTCTCGCCGCGGCGGGAAACGGTCGCGCCGACGTACTGACGTTTGTTTCAGCGCTGGATACCTGCAGAACGCTGCCCCGGGGGTCACGCCATCGTCACCACGACCTTTCCGGTCGATTTTCGGGTCCGAAGCAATTCGAAGGCCGCCTCGACTTGTTCGAACGGGATCTCGTGGCTCACGTGCGGCGCCAACTGCCCGGCCCGGTACCATGCGAGGAGCTCGGACATGCTGTCGGCAAGCGCCACGGGGCGAAACTTCACGTACCCGCCCCACCAATAGCCCAGAACATCGACGTTCTTTACCAGCAGGTGGTTCGCCGGGATCTGCGGCACCTCTCCGCTCGCAAAACCGACGATCAAGATCCGCCCGCCGGGGTTGGTGGCCCTGAGCGCCTCGGTGAACTGGGGGCCCCCGACCGGGTCGTAGACCACATCGGCGCCGCCCAGCGCCTTGATCGTCTCACGCAGGTCTTCGGTTTCGCTGTCGATCAGGTGATCGGCGCCCGCCGCCCGGCAGACCGCGAGCTTCGCCGGCCCCCGCGCCACCGCGATGACCCGGGCGCCAAGGCGTTTTCCGACCTCCACCGCCGTCAGCCCCACACCGCCCGCGGCACCGAGCACGAGCAGGGTTTCGCCCGCGGCGAGCCGCGCCCGGCCGACCAGACCGAGATGGCTGGTGCCATAGGCGACCTGGAACCCGGCGGCCTCGGCGAAGGACATCGCATCGGGCATCACCACGCACCGCGCGGCCGCAACCGTCGCACTGGTGGCGAGCCCGCCCTGCCCCGCGACCACCGCGACCCGGGCGCCGACGGGCGGGTGGGCAACGCCTTCCCCCCGCTCGACCACCACGCCCGCAAATTCCAGCCCAAGCGTAAACGGTACCGGCGGCGTGTCCTGGTACCGGCCCTCGGCCATCAGGAGATCGGCAAAGTTCAGCCCGCAAGCGGCGATTTCGACGCGCACCTCGCCTTTTGAGGGTGCCCGCGCGATAACATCGCGCAAAACGGGCGCTGTGCCTCGTTCAAGTGATTGATATGCGCGCATGGGCCTTCCCTCGTCGCCGCGACAATAATCGTGCCATGCCCGGTTGGCGAGCAGAACCGGGGTCGCGCATCAAGACCTTCAGAAATACACGTTATGAGAGAATCATCGAGACCCGCCAAGTTGCCTTCGCATTTTGCAAACGTTTGTGCAAAACACGTTTGGCGAGTATGTTCGAAAGAATCGCCAACCGCGGAACAGGTGGTCGGCGGTTGGCATATCGCAAACAACGGTTTGATTTGACAGCCTTTTTAATTTTTGATCAAAATATGACCAAAAAGACAGGTTGTCGGCACGTGCACGTTTGTAGTGTTTGGTGCCGTTGTTAGGTTGTATGAGGAGAGTCGCATGAAACACCCTGTGGATGTCCACGTCGGGAAACGCATCCGCCACCGTCGGTGGATGGTCGGGATGACTCAGCAGCAACTGGCCGAGAAAGTCGGTATCAAGTTCCAGCAGATCCAGAAGTACGAGACCGGGATGAACCGCGTCAGCGCATCGCGGCTGTGGGACATCTCTGAAGCGCTCTCGGTGCCGGTCGATTTCTTCTTTGAAGGGCTCGAGGCCGGCGCCAAACCCGCCGAGACCACCCTGCCGGGCGACATTCTCGCCGACAAGGAAGCGCTGGAGCTGGTCCGCTCCTACTACGCGATCCCGGAAAACCAGCGCCGTCGGCTTTTCGAACTGGCGCGCGTTCTCTCGGACGCTGCTTGACGCGCTGACCGCCATTGGCTACCGCCGGGGGGCGTTTCCCTGGTGGAGCCAATGAGTATCGAAGCCCCGCACATACAACACGAGCTGATCGCCACGGCCCATGCCATGGCGGACGTTGCGCGTACGGCCACGCTGCGCCATTTCCGTGTCCCGGGCCTGGCCGCGGACAACAAGCTCGCCGAGGGCTTCGACCCGGTCACCGCCGCCGACCGCGAGGCCGAGGCGGCGATGCGCGACGTGCTCGCCGAACGGCGTCCGGACGATGCGATCTTGGGGGAAGAATTTGGCAGCCAGCCCGGCACCACCGGCCTGACCTGGGTGCTCGACCCGGTCGACGGCACCCGCGCCTTCCTCTCCGGCACCCCGACCTGGGGCGTGCTGATTGCGGTCGGCGACGAACGCGGGCCGCGCCTCGGTGTGATCGACCAACCCTTCATCGGTGAACGTTTCATCGGCGGCTTCGGCACGGCCGAGGTCACGGGTCCGCAAGGACACCGCAGGCTTGCCACCCGGCCGCCGCGTCCGCTCGAGGACGCGATCCTGTTCACGACCTTTCCCGAAGTCGGCAGCATCACAGAGCGTGAGGCCTTCCACACCCTCGCGCCCCGCACCAAACTCACCCGCTACGGCCTCGATTGCTACGCCTATGCGCTGGTCGCGGCCGGCCAGATAGACCTCGTCGTCGAGGCCGGGCTCGCGCCATACGATATCCAGGGGCCGATGGCGGTGATCGAGGCGGCCGGCGGCATCGTCACGGGGTGGCGCGGGCAACCGGCCCACAACGGCGGCCGGATCCTCGCTGCCGCCAATGCCGAGATCCACGCCGCCGCGCTGGAAATCCTGTCGGCCGCGCCCGAAAACGGCTGAGCGGCAACCATTTCTTAATCCATTCCTGCCAACATGGTCGGTGCGCGGCAGGCTGCAAAGCCGATGACCGCCGAAAGAAAAGCGATCCTGCGAGGTGGAAGGCCCCGCGGGGTCGTACTGCGGTC
>DQCI01000061.1:368-6770 GCA_003545125.1 Paracoccaceae bacterium | reverse complement strand
GGTCCGGGTCTTGGGTCCAGGGCGCGCCTGCCTGTGTTCCCGGCGCAGTACCGCGGAGGCTCGCAAGGCGCCCGGCTGCCGTCCGCATCCCGGCGGGCACTCCCTTTTTCTTGGTCCAAGTACTGCGGGAGTTTGGGGCAGCGCCCCCATCGACCGAACCTGCGCGCCGCAAGGCGCACCGTTTGGAAGCGCTACACCTCCTCCACGCTCAACACCCCCGGAAGCGATTTCAACGCCCCCTTGATCTGCGGGTTGAGCGGGACGGCATCACCAATCTCCATCTCGATCTCTGCGATCGGCGGCGGCAGCGTCGGGTCCATCAGGCAAAGCGAAACCGATCCGGGCCGCGCGCCCTTCGCCTGTTGCGCGGCCTTGTCCAGCAGCGAGGCCACGGTCGCGGCAGCCTCCGGCTCGGCCAGGAAAACCCGAAGCGCCATCCCGCCCGCATCGGCGACGACCGTGTCGACCGGCGCGACCGAGCGGGCAAGCAATTTCAGCTGCTCCGCCTCCATGTTGGCTTCGACCGTGACCACCACGTTCGCGCCGGTTTCGAGGTGATCGCGCGCGGCGTCGAGCACATCCGAAAACAGCGTGACTTCGTAAAGCCCGGTCGGGTCGGACAGGCCAACGAAAGCAAAGCGGTTGCCGCGTGCCGACTTGCGCTCCTGACGTGACGACACGGTGCCCGCCATCTTCGCGATCAGCGGCGTGCGCGCGGCCTTCCTCGTCACGTCTTCGAGCGTCAGCACGCCTTTGCGCTTCAACGCCGGCAGGTAGTCGTCGAGCGGGTGACCGGAGAGATAGAAGCCGACCGCCTTGTGCTCTTCGCCGAGCCGCTCGGACGGCAGCCAGTCGCCGACCGGGATCAGCCGGGGCTCCGGCAAGTCGTCTCCCGCCTCGCCGAACAGCGAGACCTGCGCGGAGCTGCGCTGGTCGTGGATCGCCGCCGAATAGCCGACCAGCGCATCGAGCGAGGCGAGCACCCGGGCCCGGTTCGGATCGAGCACGTCGAAGGCACCGGCGCGTGCCAGCATCTCGAGCGGCCGTTTGCCCACACGCTTGAGGTCGGCCCGCCGGGCAAGGTCGAACAGCGTCACGAAGGGCTTGTCCACGCCCTCGACGTTCCGCGCCTCAACGATCAGCCGCATCGCCTCGACACCAACGTTCTTGAGCGCGCCGAGAGCGTAATGGATCTTGCCATCCTTGACCGTGAAGGTGGCCTGCGAACGGTTCACGCAGGGCGGCACGATCTCGATGTCGAGGCCGCGCCGCACCTCCTCGGCATAGACCCCGAGCTTGTCGGTCAGGTGGATGTCGCAGTTCATCACACCCGCCATGAACTCGACGGGGTGGTTCGCCTTCAACCAGGCGGTCTGATAGCTCACCACCGCGTAAGCCGCGGCGTGCGACTTGTTGAAACCGTAGTTGGCAAATTTCTCGAGCAGGTCGAAGACCTCGGAGGCCTTCTTCGCGTCCACCCCGTTCTCGGCCGCACCCTTCTCGAACTTCGGCCGCTCCGCGTCCATCGCCTCCTTGATCTTCTTGCCCATCGCCCGGCGCAGAAGGTCGGCGCCACCGAGCGAATAACCCGCCATCACCTGGGCAATCTGCATCACCTGCTCCTGGTAGACGATGATGCCTTGGGTCTCTTCGAGGATATGGTCGATCAGCGGATGCACCGAAGCGCGCTTCTTTGCGCCGTTCTTCACGTCGCAATAGGTCGGGATGTTCTCCATCGGCCCGGGCCGGTAGAGCGCCACCAGGGCGACGATGTCTTCGATACAGGTGGGCCGCATCCGCCGCAGCGCATCCATCATCCCTGAGCTTTCCACCTGGAACACCGCGACCGTCCTGGCGCTGGCGTAGAGCGCGTAGGTTCGTTCGTCGTCGAGCGGGATCGCGTTGATCTGGTTCTCGGCGCCTTCGGCAGGTTGATAAATCGTGGCCCCGTCGGGCGCGATGTGCAGATCACGCCCGCTCGCGTGGATCAAATCGATCGCGTTCTGAACCACCGTGAGGGTTTTCAACCCGAGGAAGTCGAACTTCACCAGCCCCGCCTGTTCCACCCATTTCATGTTGAACTGGGTCGCCGGCATGTCGGAGCGCGGGTCCTGGTAAAGCGGCACCAACTGGTCGAGCGGCCGGTCGCCGATCACCACGCCGGCGGCATGGGTCGAAGCGTTGCGGAGCAGGCCCTCGATCTGCTGGGCGTAGTCCAGCAGCCGCGCCACCACCTCCTCGCGGCGTGCCTCCTCGCCGAGCCTCGGCTCCTCGGCGCGGGCCTTTTCGATCGAGACCGGCTTCACCCCTTCCACCGGGATCATCTTCGACAGCCGGTCGACCTGCATATAGGGCATCTGCAACACCCGGCCGACGTCGCGCACCGCCGCTTTCGACAGGAGCGCGCCGAAGGTGATGATCTGGCCGACCTTGTCGCGGCCGTATTTCTCCTGGACGTAGCGGATGGTTTCCTCGCGCCGGTCCATGCAGAAGTCGATGTCGAAGTCGGGCATCGAGACCCGCTCGGGATTGAGGAAGCGCTCGAACAGCAGCGAATAGCGCAACGGATCGAGGTCGGTGATGGTCAGCGCATAGGCCACCAGCGAGCCGGCACCGGACCCCCGGCCCGGACCGACGGGTATGGTCTGGTCTTTCGACCACTTGATGAAATCGGCGACGATCAGGAAGTAGCCCGGGAAACCCATCTGCTCGATGATGCCGAGCTCGAATTTCAGCCGCGCATGGTAGTCCTCGACGGGGGCGGCGTGCGGGATGACCGCGAGCCGGGCCTCGAGCCCCTCCCAGGCCTGGCGGCGCAATTCCTCGACCTCGTCATCGG
Source organism: Paracoccaceae bacterium (assembly GCA_003545125.1). Lineage (GTDB taxonomy): Bacteria > Pseudomonadota > Alphaproteobacteria > Rhodobacterales > Rhodobacteraceae > Sinisalibacter. The sequence continues at coordinate 3,931 of DQCI01000061.1, read as the reverse complement.
CGAATTTCGGCAGGATCGGATCGCGCTTGGCCACCTTGAACGCACAGCGCCGCGCGATCTCGACGGTGTTCTCCACCGCCTCGGGCAGATCGGCGAACAGCGTCACCATCTCTTGCGGGCTCTTGAAATAATGCTGCGGCGTCAGGTGGCGGCGCGGCTCCTGCTGGTCGACGTAAGCCCCCTCCTTGATGCAGATCAGCGCATCATGCGCCTCGAACAGCGCTGGCTTGGGGAAATAGACATCGTTGGTCGCGACCAGCGGCAGGGCATGCGCATAGGCCATCTCGATGAACCCGCGTTCGGTCAGCCGTTCGGGCTCGGGCAATTGCCCGGTCTCGACCGGGTGGCGTTGCAGCTCGATATAGAGACGCTCAGGGTAGCTCGCGGCGAGGCGCACGAGCAGCGCCTGCGCCTCTGCCCGGTGACCGGTCTGCAGGAGCTTGCCCAAGGGCCCCTCGGCTCCGCCGGTGAGGCAGATGAGCCCCTGCGCATGCGCCGCCAGTTCGTCCAGCGTGACCTGCGGCACGCCGTCGTGCTTGTCGACGTAGAGGCAGGTGTTGAGCTTCATCAGGTTCTCGTAGCCGGTCTCGGTCTGGGCGAGCAGAACCAGGGGCGCGGGCGGCTTCGCCGTTTCGCCCGGCGCCGGGGTATCGTAGGCGATGGAGACCTGGCAGCCGATGATCGGCTGCACCCCAGCACCCGCGGCGTATTCCGAAAACTCCAGCGCGCAGAACATGTTATCGGTGTCGGTCACCGCCACAGCGGGCATCGAATGGGCCTCACAGAGACCGGCGAGTTTCTTGACCGGAACGGCGCCTTCGAGGAGCGAATACTCGGAGTGGAGGCGCAGGTGAATGAATCGGGGGGTATCGGGCATGGCGGCGAGTCTAGGTGGCTGACCGTCGGGGGCAAGCGAAGAAAGTGAAGAAAGCTTAGCCCATGCGCTAAGTTTCTAATTGACTTGGCAAGGCCTCGCGCAAACACTTAGCCACATGACTAACCAAATCGACGCACTCTTCTCTGCCCTCGCCGATCCGACCCGCCGCGCCGTGGTCGAACAACTCGCCGATGGCGCTCAACCGGTTGGCGCGCTGGCCGCTCCGCATGACATGGCCCTGCCCTCCTTCCTGCGCCATATCGAGGTGCTGGAAGACGCAGGGCTCGTCGCCACCCGCAAACAGGGCCGCCAGCGGATGGTGGCGCTGCGTCCGAAATCGCTCGATCCGATCGACGGCTGGCTCGATCGCCAGCGCGCGCTCTGGCAAGGTCGCCTCGCCCGGCTCGAAGCCGTCGCAAGGCGGTTGGAGTTCGCGACCAACCCGATGCCCGGAAAGCAGATGCCCGGAAAGGACCGGTCGTCCTGAGCGGGGTCCAAGTTGCCGGTCCCGCGACCGGACCAGGGACCCTCCGCCGGCAAACCCGAGAGGACAAGACATGGACATCTTCGCCTTCAACCCCGAGACCGACCTTGACCTGGAAAAGGTGATCGCCGCCAGCCCCGCCAATGTCTTGCGCTGCCTCACCGGGCCCGCGCTGGTCGAGCAGTGGTTCCACCCCTAGCCCTGCGCCGCACATGACGTGGTGTTGGAGCCCCGCCCGGGCGGCGCGGTCCACACCCCGATCCGCGGTCCCGGCGGCGCGGCGATCGACGAGGGCCCGGGATGCATCCTCGTGGTCGAGCCCGAGCGCATGCTGGCCTTCACCGACGCGATGGCCCCCGGCTTTCATCCCACCGGCAGCGGCTTCATGACCGGGGTCTACATCCTGGCCCCGACCGAGGCCGGCACCAAGATCACCATCCGGGCGCTCCACGCCAACGTGGACGCGCGCAGCCAACATGCCGAGATGGGGTTTTCGAGGGCTGGGGCACCGCCATCGACCAGCTCGCGGCTCTGGCCGGGGATTTGGGACGCAGAGCCCAACCGGCCGGCACGGGTCCAGACCGTCACGAAGACTGCGCCGATGTTGAGCGGGCCGAAATAATACGCCCCCCGATGCGAGGGGCACCGGGGGGCAGTTGCAATGCACACGCGCCGTTGAATGCGGCGTCTTGGCAGTCTGTCAGGCGCGCCCGTAGGCTTCGGAAATCGCCACTTTCATGGCATCCTCGACCGAACGGTCGCCCCAGGTTGCAAGCTGAAAGGCAGGGTAGAACCGCTCCGAATTCGCCACCGCGGAGCCGATCAGCAGGTTGAGCTGTTCCGGCCCGGCCATCTGGCCACCGGCCAACACCAGCCCGTAGCGGTAGACCATCAGCCGCTGTTCGTACCAGTAGGTGAAAGCCCCGGCCCAGATCTGGTCGTTGGTGAGATTGAGCGCCTCGTAAAGCTCGGGAAGCCGCGCCTCCGGCGGCTCCATCTCGAAGGTGCAGATCAAGCGAAGGGTCTCGTCGTAAGCGCTCCAGGCGAGGGTGATCGAATACGTCCGCCACTGACCTTCGACCGCCATGGCGATCTGGTCGTCGGCCACGCGGTTGAAATCCCAAGCCTGCGCTTCGGCGAGGGTTTCGACAATATCAATAGGATGCAGGTCTTCCGGTTCAAGGAAGTGCTCGGTCGCCGACATGTGGCTGTCCCTTTCTGCTCTTTTTTGAACCTCAGTGGAGCAGAAAAGCACCAAAGTTCGTTGCCTCTGAAGGGTCTGGCGTCTGACGCGCCTGATCCCTGCGCAGCACGGTGAGCTATCGGTTCCGGGCTGTAAAGCGGAAATGATTTTATTCTTGATTTATTGGCGATTTATGCATGTTGGCGACTCGACGCTTATACTTTTCGAACACAACTGGACTCGCGACTTCGTGACGTTCCCGTGCGGCACAGGAAGGTGAACGCCCGGCCCGATGACACGTGAAGGGCGAAAACCCATGTATTCTATCGGGTCGGGTGGCGGCCCCTTGAAGACCCGAACGCGCCGCCCGGTCCGCACACCACCCCCGACCGACCCTCCGGTCGAGGCCCGGGCGGTTTTATCCCGTCCGCCCGGGCCACCCCGTGACCGGACCTGCGCCGAACGACCCCGTGTCAGGCCGCGTGGTTCCAGCGCCAGAACCCATCCATACTCGCCCGATACCCGTCCGCCAGCGTCCTCAGACCGGGCCCGTCCAGCACCCCCTGGCGGCTCCAGGCGGAGGTTGCGACGCCAAGCAGCCGCGGCATCAGCATCGGCCACAAGTGGTCGTCGTCGGTGGTGAATTCGCTCCAGAAGTTCCCTTGCACGCCGATGATCCGCCGGGCGATGTCCTCGGCGCCTTCGGGCACCGGGTTCCAGCCGACCGTCTCCTCGAGATCGGTATTGCCCACCCCGAACGCCCCCCAATCGTCGCGCTGGCCGGTATGGGCCATGTCGAGATAGGCGTGTTGGGCCGGGCACATGACCACGTCATACCCCGCCCGTGCGGCCGCAACCCCAGCCTCTTGCCCGAGCCAGGCAAACAGGATCGCGTTGTGGCCGATCCCGCCGCTCCGTCCTTTGCGCGCCTCCTGCCAGGCCGCCGGCCGAATACCTTCGCGCGCGAGATGCGCCCCCATCCGGGCCATCATCCAGCCCTGCACGTCGTCGTTGTCGGC
>DQCI01000061.1:0-268 GCA_003545125.1 Paracoccaceae bacterium | reverse complement strand
GCTCGCCACTTCTGTAGCCAGCGCCGGCAGCACCTCCCAGGTCTTGTCGATGCCTGGATTGATCGTATTGCCGGTGTAGCCCATCGCCGACCCTTCGACACTGGTGTCGGCCGGATCGCGCAATTCGGGCATGACCCGGGTCAGCGCAAAAGCATGCGCCGGCATTTCGATTTCCGGCATCACCTCGATGTTAAGCTGTTTGGCATGCGCCACGATCCGGGCGACGTCGTCTTTGGAATAGCTGCCGCCGGCACGCGGGCCCCCGCCA
>DQCI01000031.1 GCA_003545125.1 Paracoccaceae bacterium | reverse complement strand
GCTTACGGTGGGTGGCTCGGCGGCTTGAACGACCGACTGCCGCTCCTGCGCAACGACCGGTTGGCGGCCCGGGCGATCCGGATGTGGCACGTTTTCGCCGCAGCCATTGCGGCCTATGTCATCCCGGTGCCGGTTGGGTACGGGCTGATGAAATTGGGGCTTGCGACCGGGTCAGATGTCCTGGGCGGGTTCGGCTTCATGTTCCTGTTTTCGCCGCTGCTGTCTTGGCTCGGCTTGGTGCAGGCGTTTCCCGTGATGTTCGTCCTGTTGCGCATCGGCTGGGGCGGATTGCTGCCGACACTGGCCCTGGGCGCGTGTCTCGGAGTTCTGCACGTCCTTGAGGTCGCGGCGTACACCGGGAGCACAGTTTGGCGCAGGCAGCTCGTGTCGGGCGCCATATTCGGCACGATCTTCATCGCCATCGTCTGGTCTTGGCTTCGCGGACGTCGACCCGAGGGCCTCGCGCCCTCACCCGACAAGCCGACCGAGGGGCGGGTATGACCCGCCTCACCGGCTTTGCCCACCGCCTCGCCGCCGTCGCCGGCACCGCGCTGGTGCTGCAGTTCTTCTCCGAGTTCTACTTCATGAACGAAGGCCCCGCCGCCGCGGCCGCCCGGGGGCTTGTGGCGCTCCCGGAGATGGCGGAACTCACGGCTTGGTACGGGCTGTTCGCCTATGTCTTCCTGATCGTGCTCGACCGGTGCGCGGTGCGCAGCCTCGCCGGGCTGTTGCTTGCCGGATCGATTTTTGGCTGGGCGGTCGAGGGGCTGGTCATACCGATGGTCTACGAGGCCCCACCGCTGAGCTTCCTCTGGCCCTCGGTGAGCTGGCACGCCTTGATCGACGTGATCGCCGGGTGGTTCCTGCTGCGCCTCGCGATGCGGCGGCTGGCCTGGCCTTGGCTGGCGCTGCTGTTCGCGGGGCTTGGCGTGGCCTGGGCGTTCTGGGCAAGCTGGACCTGGGGCGGAACCGGCGAGGCGGCCGTTGTTTTCACCCCGGCGGAGTTCCGGACCATCGTTCTGGTGAGCGCGACAAGCTGGATGATCGGAACGATCCTCGCCGACATCGGCGCGCGGACGGGTTTTGAGGCCAGCCGATGGGAGGTCGGCGCGGTCGGCCTTGCGGCGATTTCCCTCTTCGCGATCACCGGCGTGTCCTTTCTGCCGTGGTCCGCGGCGCTCGCACTTGTTGTGGTACTCACCTGCGGCGCGCTTTTCTGGGCACGCGGCGCAGGTCCCCGGCACGACCTGCTCGCCCCGCTCACGACGCCGCCGCCGCCCGGCGCCTATGTCGCGATGCCGCTGATGCCGGTGGCGGCGGGGCTCACCTATCCCGTCGTGCTCGACCACGACCTTGCGATACCCGCAGATGCCGTGATCTTGCTGCTGGTGCCGCTCGGCGCGCTTGGGTTCGTCTGGGCCCTGGTGCAGGCGGTTCGAGAGGGCCGATCAACCTGAACATGCATTTTTTCGCAAGTTTCGCGCATTCCGGTAACCAACCATTAACCCTTTTCGGGCCATGGTGATGGGGCAAGAGACGGAATCAGGTGAGACAGTTGGATTTTTTCCCTTCCCCCCACCCCCTCACCCCACCCCACAGCGAGGAAGATGTCCTTAACTGGCTCCGGCTCTTGCGCTCCCGCCGCGTCGGCATTTCCACCTTTTTCAGGCTGCTCAAAGAGCATGGCACCGCGCAGGCCGCGCTCGTGGCGCTGCCCGAGGTCGCCCGTGCCGCCGGGGTCGATGCCTACAAGATCTGCCCGCTCCCGGTGGTGGAGCAGGAACTGCGCGCCGCCCGTTACGCCGGCGCCGAACCGATTGCGTTCGGCTCTCCCGCCTACCCCGCCGCGCTCGCCGAAATCCCCGACCCGCCGCCGATTCTCTGGGCGGTCGGCGATACCGCCCTGCTCGCGCGCCCGAAGGTCGCCATCGTCGGCGCCCGCAACGCCTCATCGCTCGGCCTGCGCATGGCGCGCCGGCTCGCGGGCGAGCTTGGCCAGAAGGGCCAGGTGGTCATCTCCGGCCTCGCGCGCGGGATCGACACCGCCGCCCACCAAGCCGCGCTCGAGACCGGCACGATCGCCGTGTTGGCGAGCGGCGTCGACGTGATCTATCCCAATGAGAACACGGTGCTCGGCGAAGAGATCGGGCGCGCGGGGCTCAGGCTCTCGGAGGCGCCGATGGGCGCTTCGCCGCAGGCGCGCCATTTCCCCGCCCGCAACCGCATCGTCTCGGGGTTGTCGCGCGCCGTGATCGTGGTCGAGGCCGCGATACGGTCGGGCTCACTGATCACCGCCAAGACCGCGCTCGATCAGGGGCGCGACGTGTTCGCCGTGCCCGGCCACCCGTTCGACGCGCGCGCCTCGGGCTGCAACATGCTGATCCGCGACGGGGCCACCCTGGTACGCGGCACTGGGGACGTGATCGAGGCGCTGGAGGCCCAACCGGAGGCCGAGGTCGCCGCAGAGGCCGCGCAGGAACCGGCGCCGCAACCCGCGGACGAAACCATGCGGATCCCGACGCAACCGGAATACCGCAAGCCACACGAGACGGCCGCGCTCCACGACCGGATCCTCGACCGCCTCGGCCCCTCGCCGCTGGCCGAAGACCAGCTGATCCGCGATCTCGCCCGTCCCGCCGCAGAGATTACGCCGGAACTCGTCACGCTCGAAATCGAAGGCCGCATCCAGCGCCAGCCCGGCGGGCTCGTGAACCGGATCGACTGAGGGTATCGGCGCTGCGCCAAGACCGCGCCGCGGCCCATCGTCCGTAGCAGCGCTCTCGATGCGCCCATCCAAGACCGGACTTCACCTGCCCCTGCCCCAGCCGTGGCTCGGCCGTGACGCCAGATCCGACTCACCCCGCCGCGAACCGCCAGAACGACCGACCCGACGGGTCGCCTCGTGTCCGCGCCCGGCGTACAGCCCCTTTCGCACGCGCCCCCTGTCCCGGATCGAGCTCAGATCGCCACGGGCCCCAACAAACCAGCGTCGCCGCAGGCGACACCGCCGGGACACAGCCGAGCTCGGGGCCGGGCTGGGTCCGGGCTGGGGCCGGATTTCGCGGCCGCACCACGCCGTCCCGCCTCCCGGGCCGATCACCTCCCATTGACAATCCCCCCGAACGCCACCCATGTAACGCCCCCAGTGCCCCTTGGCATATCGAAAGGAATTTCATGCCCGTTGTCGTTGTCGAAAGCCCGGCCAAAGCCAAGACGATCAACAAGTATCTCGGCTCGGATTACACCGTGCTGGCCTCCTACGGGCATGTACGAGATCTCCCCCCGAAGGACGGGTCGGTCGATACCGAGCATGATTTCGCGATGAAATGGGAGGTGGGCGCGGACAGCCGCAAACACGTCAAGGCCATCGCCGACGCGCTGAAGGACGACAACGAACTGATCCTCGCCACCGACCCCGACCGTGAGGGCGAGGCGATCTCCTGGCACCTTGAGGAGACCCTGCGCAAACGCAAGGCGATCAAGAAGGACACGCCTGTCAGCCGGGTGGTCTTCAACGCGATCACCAAGTCCGCGGTCACCAAGGCGATGGAGAACCCGCGCGAGGTCGATATCCCGCTGGTCGACGCTTATCTGGCGCGCCGGGCGCTCGACTACCTCGTCGGCTTCAACCTCTCGCCGGTGCTTTGGCGCAAGCTGCCCGGCGCGCGCTCGGCCGGCCGGGTGCAGTCGGTCTGCCTGAGGCTGATCGTCGAGCGCGAGATGGAGATCGAGGCGTTTCGCGCCCGCGAATACTGGTCGGTCGAGGCCGAGCTCGAAACGCCGCGTGGCCAGGCCTTCACAGCGCGGCTCACCAACCTCGCAGGCAAAAAGCTCGACCGTTACGACATTCCCGACCAGACCCAGGCAGAGCTTGCCGTTCAGGCCGTCACCGCACGCGACCTCGCGGTCACTTCCGTCGAAGCGAAGCCCGCAAGCCGCAACCCGTCCGCGCCGTTCATGACCTCGACCCTGCAGCAGGAAGCGAGCCGCAAGTTCGGTTTCGGCGCGCGCCAGACGATGAACGCCGCCCAGCGCCTCTACGAGGCCGGCCACATCACCTACATGCGGACCGACGGCATTGACATGGCGCCCGAAGCGGTGACGGCGGCGCGCGACGAGATCCGCGCCCGTTACGGGGCGGACTACGTTCCGGCCTCTGCGCGCGTCTACAAAAACAAGGCCAAGAACGCGCAGGAAGCGCATGAATGCATCCGGCCCACCGACATGAGCGTGGACGCGGGCAAGCTCGCCCGCCTCGAAGCCGACCAGCGCAAGCTCTACGACCTCGTCTGGAAGCGGACCCTCGCGGCCCAGATGGAAGGCGCACGGCTCGAGCGCACCACGGTCGAGATCGGTTCGCAGGATGGCCAGGTGGGCCTGCGCGCGACCGGCCAGGTGGTGCTGTTCGACGGGTTCCTGCGGGTCTACGAAGAGGGCCGCGACGATGTCGAGGCGGCCAAGAACGGTGGATCCGCCGATGACGACGACAAGCGCCTGCCGCAGATGAGCGAGGCGGAGCCCGCAAAGAAGCTGGGCGTCACGCCCTCACAGCATTTCACCCAGCCACCGCCGCGCTATACCGAGGCCTCGCTGGTCAAGCGGATGGAAGAGCTGGGCATCGGCCGACCCTCGACTTACGCCTCGATCGTCTCGACGATCCAGGAACGCGAATACGTGCGCAAGGAACAGAACCGGCTGTTTCCGGAGGACAAGGGCCGGATCGTCACGATCTTCCTGCTCAACTTCTTCCGCCAATACGTCGGCTACGAATTCACCGCCAATCTCGAAGAAGAGCTCGACGAGATCTCGGCCGGCGATCTCGACTACAAGGAAGTGCTGGCGCGGTTCTGGCGGGATTTCTCGGCCGCCATCGGAGAGACCTCGGAGCTGCGCATCTCCGAGGTGCTGACGAAGCTCGACGAAGCGCTGGCGCCGCAACTCTACCCGCCCAAGGAAGATGGGTCCGACCCCCGCGCCTGCCCGGTTTGCGGCAGCGGTAGCCTGCATCTGAAAACCTCGCGCACAGGCGGCTTCGTCGGCTGTTCCAACTACCCCGAATGCCGTTACACGCGGCCGATCGGCGGCGAGGAACAGGGCGGCGGCGACCGGGTTCTGGGCGAAGAGGGCGGCGACGAGATCTCGCTGCGCTCGGGGCGGTTCGGCCCCTACGTCCAGCGCGGCGAGGCGACGGAAGAGAACAAGAAACCGCCGCGCGCTTCGCTGCCGAAGGGCTGGGATGCGGCCGAGCTGGATCTCGAGAAGGCGCTCATGTTGCTGTCGCTGCCGCGCGAGGTTGGCAAGCACCCCGAAGACGGCCAGCCGATCAGCGCCAACTTCGGTCGGTTCGGACCCTATCTCATGCACCAGAAGCCTGACGACGCGAAACCGGTTTATGCCAATCTCAAGGATCCAACGGATGTGTTCGAGATCGGGATGAACCGGGCCGTCGAACTGATCGAACACAAGCGCGCGAACCCGGGGCGCGGGCGCGGGTCGGCCGCCAAGCCGCTGCGCGAGTTGGGCGAGCACCCCGACAAGGGCGGCGCGCTCAACGTGATGGACGGGCGCTACGGGCCTTACGTGAAGTGGGAGAAGGTCAACGCAACCCTGCCCAAGGAGATGACACCCGAAAGCATCACCCTCGAGCAGGCGGTTGCGCTCGTCGAGGAGAAGGCGGCCAAGGGCGGCAAGAAGACAGCGAAGAAAAAACCCGCCGCGAAAAAGGCCGCGCCCAAGAAGACCACGGCCAGAAAAACGCCCGCCAAGAAGCCCGCGGCCAGGAACAGCGCGGCGAAAGCGGCGCCGGACGACCCCGCCGGGTAGGGCCGACACCAGCGGGCCTGACGCACGCGGGCGCCCGGTCATCGGGCCGCACGCGCGCGTCGGCGCAACGTGGCCCCGATTTCGGCACTTCTCGACCGACATATCCTATGGCAATCATAGATTTACAGGACCGATGCCCGAGCGCTCCTCTGGCGCGCGGCAGGGGTGACGTCCCGTCCCCGTGCGCGCTGCGGCCGCCAGCGGCCGGTGCGCGGCCCTTCCAGGCAGACCGCCCCGCCCGGCGGACTGGCGATCGCGCCAGGCCCGGAAAATCCCGCAGAGGTTGAACCGGGCTTGATTCAAATCATGGAGTCCGACGGGAAGTCGGGCAACACTTCCCGTTGAGGAGATTGAGCATCTTCAGGCGGTACGAACCGTCATCGTGCGTCGCGCGGGGGCGATGTTCCGGTTCACAAGCCTGCCGCCACGTCCCGGGACGGACCGGGCGATTGCTCCGGAGGGTACATGGATAACGTTGTTTTCATAGGTAGCCCGCGCGATGCCGAGGCGTTTCGCAGCGCCGGAATCCCCAGTTACGCACCGCCCCTCGGGCTGCTCGCGGAACGTGTCCTGGCCGAACGGCGCCGGTGCAACGTGCTCGCGATGACCGAAAGCACCTTCGCCGCCCTGCCCGCCCAACTCGCCCGAGAGTTGCGCGAAGGCGGATGGGCGCAAGTGACGATCTTGCCGGATCTCGATGGCGAAATCGACCAAGGGCGGATACGCGAAATCCTGCAGATGAGCCTCACGCAAACGGCGTCGGGTCAAGTTTGACCGCCCCCCCCTGCCGTCAACCGGCTGGACAGGCGCGCAGTCTTGATCTGCCCGGGACCACGCAGCAAGAGAGCGTGAAATCACTTTACGAGGACCCATGATCCACCCGGTCGCAGCATGCTGCCCGGCACCGGGATGGAAACCGGGAAGGCTGCCGACGTGAAAGGCTAACCCGGGGACCGGACGACAAGGTCCCACACCGCTGATCTGACATCTCAAGGGATATGCGCATGGCCAAAGTGATGGTCAGCGGCACGCGTGCCGCAACCCAGGCCTACGCGACGGTAGCGCTGACGTGTTTCGAACCGGAGCGCGGGCATCTCGCCGAAAAGCTGCTGGCCGAGCGGGTGCGTTGCGCATTGCTGGCGATCACCCGTCCCGGCGACGATGCCCTGCCCGCCGCGCTGGCGAAGACCCTGTGCGAAAGCATTTGGCCGGCACTGGAGATCGTGCCTGTGCTGCGCGATACCGAGGCCGTGCACAAGCCCGACGCCGCCTGAGGCAAGCGTTCCAAGTGAGTGGTGCGATGGGCTATTCGGCGGCGCCCCGCGGCGCGACCGGCGCGAGAGCGGTCTGCATCGCACGCTGCGCCTCGATCCAACCGTACCAGGCGTCCATGCCTTCGCCGGTCAGCGCCGAAACGGTCATCACGCCGATCTGCGGGTTGACCCGGCGGGCGTGGGCCACGCATTGCTCGACGTCGAAGGGGACGTAAGGCAGAAGATCGGCCTTGTTCAGCACCATCAACCGGGCGGCGGCGAACATGTCGGGGTATTTGATCGGCTTGTCGTCGCCCTCGGTCACGCTCAGGATCACCACCTTGGCCGCCTCGCCGAGGTCGAACCCCGCCGGGCAGACGAGATTGCCGACGTTCTCGATGAAGAGCACGCTTTCGGGCTCCGGCGCCAGGCTCTTGAGCGCACGCGCGACCATGTCGGCATCGAGATGGCAGCCCTTGCCGGTGTTGATCTGCACCGCGCGCGCGCCGGTTTCGCGGATCCGGTCGGCATCGCGGCTGGTCTGCTGGTCGCCCTCGATGACCGCGACCGGAAAGCGCGCGCCAAGCTCTTTTGCCGTGCGGGCGAGCAGCGTGGTCTTGCCGGACCCGGGGCTCGAGACGAGGTTCAACGCCAGCACCCCGGCGGCGGCGAGATCCTCGCGATTGTGGGCGGCGATGTGGTCGTTCTTGGCCAGGATATCGCGCTCGATCTCGACGATACGGCCGCTCTCCAGCCCCGGGGCGTGGGCGGCGCCGAGGGGGCCGTGGTCGTGACCGTGATTGTGGTCGTGACTATGGCCGTGGCCATGCGTGTGGTCATGGTCATGGTCGTGATGATGGTGGTGAAGGTGAGTTTCGCCCTCGACCGTCACATCCGCTTGTCCGCACCCGCAAGTCGTGCACATCGCCTCTCTCCTCCTCAACTCGGCCGGGACGCCGCGCGTCCGCCACCATCCTTGCGTGCCCGCCGTCCGGGCGCAAGGTCCACCCGGGCGGCGACGCAGGGGTCGATCGCCAGGACATGCAATTCCGCCGCGACCGGATCCGACGCCGCCCCCGCAAGGCCGGCCGCGACCGGCCCGCGGTCGGCGAAATTCACCTCCGTAGGCGCCTCGGTCCGGCACCCGACCACCACCCCGTCCGCTATGCGGACCCGGTGGGTGAGCGGCCCGCGCGCCGTATCCACGGTCGCCTCCCCGGCGCCGCTGTCGCGCTCACGCGGGCGCGGGGCGCTCGGTCCGGCAGCGTCGAGATCGGCCCGGATGTCGCCCGGCAGCGCCCTCAGCGCCGCTTCGGCCGCGGCAAGCCGTGCGGCAAGCCCCGCGCCGTGCCGGGCGCGCGTCTTTGCCACGGCGGCGGCGTCCCAATAGGCGGCGAGCACGCCCCGTTCCGGCGGCATCCCTGCGGGCAGCGCGCCGTAGCCCTCGTACCCCCGGGCCGCGAGCGCCTCGGCAATCGGGCCGATCAATGCGGCGATGTCGATCTGCGGCGCGCGGATTTCGGCACCACCGCCGGGCGTGCCCGCCCCGGGGCGGCGCCAATCCTCGCCCAGCGCCCGGCGTTCGATCGCCTGTTCAAAGGCCATCGCGGCGCGCACCGCGTCCGGCGCCAGCGGCAATTCCAGCACGCGCCGCCAGTGCAAAGCGAGACGCGTCACCACCTGGGTCAGGATCTCGGCCCGGCGCAGGGCGCCCCACGCGGCGCCAACACGCAGGTCGGGCGCGATCCCGAGCGCCTGCTCCACTGCAGTGAGTGCCGCTACGGTCTGCGCGTTGCCGCAGAGCGAGAACACCCGGCCGATCGCGCCGCACATCGCGTCCGCGGTCTTTTCCTCGAACATCCGCGCTGCCTCCACCGGGCGGGTGGAGACGATCTCAACTGCAACGATCCGGCCAGCCACGTCCGTGAGCCGCACCCGGATCTCGCCACCCATCTCGGCAACTTGCGTCATTGCGCCCCCCGTTTCATTCAAGGTTTCATAGATAACCAAGCCCCCGCGCCGAACCATGACGTGCATCAAACCCAGGCAGGGCGAAATTCGCTTTCCCGCAAGCGCGCCGCTGCCTAAAGTCCCGCCCAACCCGAGACCAACCAGGACAATCGCCATGCCGACCCCGATCTGGACCCCGACCGAAGCCCGCGTGAAGGCCAGTGTCCTCACGGATTTCCTGCGCTGGATGGCCGCCGAGAAAGGCGTGGATCTGGCCGACAGCCTGGCCCTGCACGCCTGGTCGGTGGCCGAGCGCGGCGCGTTCTGGGCCGCGCTGTGGGACTACTTCGGGGTGATCGGCGACAAAGGCCACGGCGGCGTCGGCGGCGACAGCGGCCCCTGGATCGTCGGCGAAGGCATGTTGGAGGAGCATTTCTTCCCCGGCGCGCGGCTCAATTTCGCTCAGAACCTGCTGGAGCTTGCGGGCGCCGAAGACAGCGCGACCGCGCTTGTGTTTCGCGGCGAGGACAAGGCCGAGATGCGCTGGACATGGGGCGAATTGCGGGCCCAGGTCTCGCGGATCAGCCAGGCGCTGGCGGCGGCGGGCGTCGGCCTCGGCGACCGTGTGGCGGGGCTCCTGCCCAACCGGCCCGAAAGCATCGCGGCGATGCTCGCGACCGCTTCTCTCGGCGCCACCTGGTCCTCGGCCTCCCCCGATTTCGGCACCCGCGCCGTGCTCGACCGGTTCGCGCAGATCGAGCCCAAGGTGCTCATCACCACCGACGGCTACTGGTACAACGGCAAGCGGATCGCGGTCGGGCCGAAGCTGGCCGAGGTATTGCCGGGCCTGCCGACGGTGCAGAAGACGGTGCTGATCGACTATCTCGGCACCGCCAACAGCGTCGCGGCGGAGCTTGAAGGCGCGGTGAGCCTCGCGGATTTCACCGAAAACTTCCCCGCCGGCGAGATCGCCTATGCGCCCGTCGATTTCGACCACCCGCTCTACATCCTGTTCTCCTCGGGCACCACGGGGGCGCCCAAATGCATCGTCCACCGGACCGGCGGGGTGCTGCTCCAGCACCTCAAGGAGCTGGCCCTGCACGGCGACGTGAAGCCCGGCGACCGTCTGTTCTATTTCACCACGTTGGGCTGGATGATGTGGAACTGGCTCGCCTCTGGCCTCGCGCGCGGGGCCACGGTGATGCTCTACGACGGCTCGCCCTTCGCACCGGGCGCGCGGGTGCTTTGGGACTACGCCGAAGCGGAGCGCTTCACCCATTTCGGCACCTCGGCGAAATACATCGACACGCTGCGCAAATCGGGCTACCGGCCCGGCGACGTGCTGGCTCTGAGCGAACTGCGTACCATGTTCTCGACCGGCTCGCCGCTGCTCACACACGGGTTCGACTATGTCTACGACGCGGTGAAGGCGGATCTGCACCTCGCCTCGATCTCGGGCGGCACCGATATCGTCTCCTGTTTCGTCGGCGGCGACCCGACCCGGCCGGTCTATTCGGGCGAAATCCAGGGGCCGGGTTTCGGGCTGGACGTGGACGTCTGGTCGGCCCCGAACACGCCTGCGGGCCCGGGCGAAAAGGGCGAACTGGTCTGCGCCAACGCCTTCCCGGTCATGCCGCTCGGCTTCTGGGGCGACGACGATGGCAGCCGCTACCACGCCGCATATTTCGAGCTGTTCGACGGGGTCTGGTGCCAGGGCGACTATGCCGAGCGCACCGAGACGGGCGGGTTCATCATCCACGGCCGCTCCGACGCCACGCTGAACCCTGGCGGCGTGCGGATCGGCACGGCGGAAATCTACGCCGAGGTCGAGAAATTCCCCGAAGTGCGGGACTCGGTGGTGATCGGGCACGAGACGGCGGGCGACCAGAGGGTCGTGCTCTTCGTCGCGATGGCCGAGGGAAACACGCTGGACGATGACCTCATCGGCCGGATCAAGGCGGCGATCCGCAAGGGCTCGTCGCCGCGTCACGTACCGGCCAGAATCCTGGCGGTGCCGGACATACCGCACACGAAATCGGGCAAGATATCCGAGCTCGCGGTGAAAGACGTGGTGCATGGGCGTGCGGTCAAGAACAGGGGCGCGCTCCACAACCCGGAGGCACTGGACGCTTTCCCGGTGCTCTAGAACGGACAGCCCTGTCGGCGCTCTGGTGTGGACGCTGGGTCCGAGTGTCCGCAGCGCGTCTGGGTGCGACAGCCTTTGCGCACAACTTTCGCGCCGGTCCCCCGGTCCCCCGGTCCCTTACCCCCCTGGCGAAGAGGGTCTGTAGTGAAACCCACAATCAAGCGTTATCAAGAGCTTGTAGATTTTTGGCGGCAATCCTTCGTTCCCGCCGATAGCGATGTCCGGGGCCGCCAGACGCCGGAGCGCGCGCCATCGGAGCCCGTCATCAGCGGCAGTTTTCCGCACCTTCTATCACTCCGGCGCGTGATCCCGGCTACCGGATCAGGATCGCGCGGAAATCGTTGACGTTGGTCAGCGTCGGTCCGGTCACCACCTGCACGTCAAGGGCCTCGAAAAAGCCGTGGCCGTCGTTGTCGTCGAGCCGCGCGGCGGGAGATATCCCGAGGGCGCGGGCCCTGTCGAGCACATCGGGGCCGATCACCGCACCGGCCACCTCTTCGGCGCCGTCCACGCCGTCGGTGTCGCCCGCGATCGCATGAACCCGGTCAAGCCCGCCGAGCGCGATCGCGAGCGAGAGAAGGTACTCGACATTGCGCCCCCCCCGCCCTGTCCCATGCACCGTCACGGTTGTCTCGCCACCGGAGAGAAGCACACAAGGCGCCGCGAAAGGCTGCCCGCGGCTCGCGACCTGGCGGGCGATCCCGGCCAACAAGGTACCGACGTCGCGGGCCTCGCCTTCGAGGGCATCGCCGAGGATATGTGCATCGAACCCGGCCGCCCGGGCAACCTCGGCGGCGGCTTCGAGCGACGCCTGCGGGGTCGCGACGAGATGCGTCTCGGCCTGCGCGAGGCGTGGATCTCCGGGCTTCACGGTTTCCAGCGCGCCCGCGTCGAGCGCCGTGCGGACCGCCCCGGACACCCGGATGCCATACCGGTCGATCACCGTGAGCGCATCTGCGCAGGTGGTCGGGTCGGCGACGGTCGGTCCCGAGGCGATAACGCCCGGATCGTCGCCCGGCACGTCCGAGATCAACAGCGTGACCACCCGCGCCGGGTGGCAGGCGGCGGCGAGGCGTCCGCCTTTCACCGCCGACAGGTGCCGGCGCACCGTGTTCATCTCGCCGATGCTGGCGCCGCTCTTCAGAAGCGCCCGGTTGATCTCGGATTTCTCCTCGAAAGACACCCCGTCGGCCGGCAGCGACAGGAGCGCGGACCCCCCACCGGAGATCAGGCAGAGCGCTGTGTCGTCGGCGGTCAGACCCTCGGCAAGGTCCAGGATCCGACGCGCGGCTTCGCGGCCCGCGTTGTCGGGGACCGGGTGCGACGCCTCGACGATTTCGACCCCTTCACAGGGCACCGCGTGGCCGTATCGGGTGACGACAAGCCCGTCCAGGGGCCGTCCATAGAAGGTTTCCGCCGCGCGCGCCATCGCCGCCGAGGCTTTGCCGGCGCCGATGACCACCAGCCGGCCCTGCGCTGGTTCGGACGGAAGGAAGGGCGGCACGCAGCTGTCGGGCTGGGCGGCGGAAACCGCCACGTCGAACAATTGGCGCAGGAGCTGTTCGGGTCCGGTCGTCTCTTCGGATACGGTCATTGCGAAGGCCTCATTGGGTCGGCACGGGGGGGAGAGGGGGGGCGCTGGGGGGCGGGTCCTGTCTGCCACCTGAAATCAGGGTCCAGCTAGGCCGGGTTTTCGGGCAATGTCCAGCCCTGCCCGTAGCCCTGCCCGTNNGCCCGCAGCCGTTTCCGCAGTCCGGCGCGGCAGGCTGGCCGATACGGCCGCAGCCGACGGGAACGTGGGCGGAAACGGCGCCGCAGTTGCGCCGCCCGTCCGGCCCGCCGGCGCGGTGTCCCCCAGGGCCGTGCCGCCTTCCACGCCGCGGCGAATCGGCCGAAGACCTTGGCATGCCGGGCCCGTCGCAAGGGATGGCCTGTTGCGCCCGGGAACCGCTCTTTTACAATCCAATCAACGCCTTGGGGGGCACCTTTCCGCGCGGATCGATCCGTGTTACATGCGCGTGACACATCGACAAACCAATGGTGGGGTGCATGGATCTTCCCAAGGTCGAAGGGACACAGGTTCGCGGTAAGGTTTACCATCTGAATCTCCGGATCAAACCGGAAATTCAGGATCTGTACGGCGGCAAAAGCCACTTGCGGGGGTCGCTCCGGACGTCGGACCCCGAGGTCGCCAGGCGCGAGGTCCAACGGCGCAGGGACGAGCTTCACGAGAAGGAGCAGGAACGCGTGCGCCAGGCCGAGGTCGAAGACCTGGTTGCCCAGCTCTCGCCCGAACAACGCGCTGCCTACGATGCGGCCGGCGGCCTCGAAGGCCTGCTCGAAGGATTCGAGCAGAAGCGGCCTCGCGCAGAAGCGTCTGCGCAGGATGCGCAGGCGCCACAGCCCGCGACACAACCACAGCCCGCCGAACCGGCGGTCGGGCACGAAGCCGCTTCCGACCCGATCGACAACGACGACTGGCCGCTCGGCGATGGCGCGCTCACCTTCGCCCCCGCCGAAGACGAAGACGAAGAAAAGCCGTTCACCCTCGCCGATCTCCTTGAGGAATACCTGCCGACGCTCGAATACGAGGCGGCGGAAGCGATGCGCCATATCGTGCGGCTGTTCACCGATTTCCACGGCGACATCGCCTACGACGAGCTTACCATCGCGCATCTCGATGAGTTTGCCGAAGCGGCCCGCGGGCTGCCCGCCGACATGATGGCAAAGCTGGGCGATGGCACCTATGTGCGCGATCTGCCCTACGCCGAAATGGTCGCCTGGACGGTTCATGCCGATGCGAGGGCGATCTCGGAAACCACGCGGTTCCAGTATGTGGCCCTGTTGAAGGAGCTGATGCTGTGCGGGGTGCCGCGCTACCGGCGGGGTGATCCCTGGTCCGAGTACCGGCTCCAGATTCTGCGCCGGGAGACGGTCGAGCCGGCGACCAAGAAATCCTCGCGCCGGTTCGCGCCGAGCGAATGGACCTTCTCGGACGCGATGATGCGGCTTCTCGAGGTCGCGATCATCGTTTTCGTCGTACTGGTGTTCATCCTGCTTTGGCAGTCGCGCACCTGATCCGCGCGCGCTGTGCCGCCGCCGCTCAGACGAACGTCACCGCGACCCCGCCAAGCTCGCCGAAATCCGCATGCAAGGTATCGCCCCGGTCGGCCCAGACCGGCCGGGTGAACGACCCCGACAGCAGCAGGTGGCCGGGCTGAAGCGTCACGTCGAACGACGCGAGCTTGTTGGCGAGCCAGGCGATGGCCATGGCCGGGTGGCCGAGCACGCCGGCGGCCAGCCCGGTCTCCTCGATCCCGGAATTGCGATAGAATGCGGCCCCGACCCGACGCAGATCGACCGCGTCGGGTTTCACCGGACGGCCGCCAAGGACGATCCCGGCCCCGGCGCCATTGTCGGCGACCGTGTCGAAGATCTTGCGGGGATCGGTCACCCGGGCGTCGATGATCTCGATCGACGGGATCACGTATTCGGTCGCACGCAGGACGTCGACGAGGCCCACATCCGGCCCCTTCAACGGCTCTTTCAGCACGAAGGTCAGCTCCGGTTCGACCCGCGGCACGCAGAAATCGGCGTGGTTGACCACCGCGCCGTCGTTCAGCACCTGTGACTTGAACAGGTAGCCGTAGTCCGGCTCGTCGATCTGCGAGGCCGCTTGCATCGCCTTCGACGTGAGCCCGATCTTGTGGCCGACGATCCTGTCGCCGCGAGCGACGAATTCCTCGGCGACCATCGACGAGATCGCGTAGCTGTCCTCGATCGCGATCCCGGGGAACCGTTCGGACGGGCGTTGGCCCTGGACCTTGGTGCGGTGGCTGTCGAGCAGCGCGGCGACGGCCTCGCGGCGCTGGATGTCGGTGAGCATCGGCAGGGTCTCCCAGGGTAAAAAACAACGGGCCCGGGTGCCACCCGGCAGGCGCTTTTGTCGATCACCCGAGAAACGAAAGCAAGTCCAACCGGGCACTGCTGCCGCGACGCACGCCGGATCGGACCAGGGCGGAAAGCCTCGGAGAACCTTTACCGGTGACACACTTATCATCTGGCAATCAATAGCTTACGATCAACCCAAGGCGTCGCGCACCCTCGTTTTGGCCGCGACTCGATGGCCACGCTTGATTCGCGACCTGACTTTCATGAACTTTTTTGTTGAACATCACGCCGCAATCAATTCAAAGTGTGGACAAAAGAAACGCCGCGGAAAAACAGCGGCGCGAACAATACAGGCGGTATTGCGATGTTGAGTGTGAGTTTTGGGTGCCGGGCGGAGTCCGTCCGGCGGGTGAGGTATGGTGCGGCCCGTTTGGCGGTCGCGACGGCGGCAATCCTGATCAGTCTCGTGGCAAGCCCGGGCGCGGCGCAGGCGCAGGACGTCGATTGGCTGATCTCGGTCGAAGACACCGGTTTCGACCCGACCGCCGCCGGCGGCACGATCGACTACCGGGTCGCGATCGACAACAACGGGTTCGGCCCCGCCCCCGCCGCCGTGACCACGATGGATTTCAACATCCCAGCGGGCGCTTCGTTCGTCGGCACCAGCGGCGATCTCAGCAATTGCGCCCCCACGACGGGGGCGGGACCGCTGACCATGACCTGCGACGTGCCCGAGCTCGACCCGCTCGAGCAAGTCACCCAGATTGTCCAGGTCAGCGCCGCTGCGCAGGGCGCGATCACGGTCGACGCCTCCATTCCGGTGGGCGTGGAAACCGAGGTCAACAACAACGACGACGATGAAACGACGACGATCACCGCCGGGGCCGATATCGGCCTCGATCTGACGCTCGACGCCACGGCGCCGGCGGGCGGGCTGGTCGATTTCGTCTGGGAGGCGACCAACAACGGGCCGAACGCGTCCAACGGCTTCACCCTGTCCTTCCCCGCGCCCGCAGGCATCATCAACATGGTGCCGCCGGCCGGATGTTCGAACAATGCCGGCACCTGGGAATGCACCATTCCCGGCGTGATCGCGCCGGGTGCCTCGGTCAGTCGCACATTCACCGGCCAGGTCGCGGCCGTCAGCGGCTCCGACATCACCGCGTCGGCCAGCGTGATCGGTCAGGATCCATCCGACCCGATCGCCACCAACGACACCGATACCGGCACCGTCACCATCACCGCAGGCACCGATGTCGCCATCGACAAGAGCCGCGCGCCGGGCGGCAGCCTGCTGGTCGGCGACAGCGTGACCTTCACGCTCGACACCTCCTACACCGGCGACGCCCCAAGTGGGTTGTCGCTGTCGGACACGGTGCCGGGCAATTACGCCATCACCGCCGTCAACACCTCCGGCGGCTGGGTCTGCACCACCGTCGGCCAGGACGTGAATTGTACCCGTCCCAACCCGGTTGGCGCCGGTAGCGGGACGGACATCGGCTCGGTCGTGATCGTCACCGACGTGGTCAGCTCCGGCAGCGCCACCAATACCGCGACCATCACCAACACCAGCCCCGTCGATCAGGATCCGACCAACAACACCGACAGTGACGGCGGCGCCACGATCACCGATCCGGTGGTGGACCTGCGCGCCAACAAGTCCGGTCCCATTCCGCGGCTCGTGGTTGTCGGCAACAGCTACAATTACGCGATCTCGACCTCGAATATCGGCAATGCCGACTTCTGGGGCACGGTGGTGATGGTCGACACCATCCCCGCCGGCCTCACGCTCGACGGCATCTCCGCAAACGGCTGGAGTTGCGCGCCCACCACCGGGGCCGGCCCGCTCACGGTCACCTGTAGCCGCGTCTATCTCGAAGCCTCGCCGCTCGGGGCCAACGCGACGACCCC
The DNA here is from genome assembly GCA_003545125.1 of Paracoccaceae bacterium. Taxonomy (GTDB): domain Bacteria; phylum Pseudomonadota; class Alphaproteobacteria; order Rhodobacterales; family Rhodobacteraceae; genus Sinisalibacter. Next base: position 5,009 of record DQCI01000031.1, on the reverse strand, counting down.
CTCGGTGACCCTCAACACCACCGTAACCGGCGCCGGCACGCTCTCGAACGCCTTGGCCGTCAGCTCGCCCGACGCCAACATCCCGGAAACCGACGATCTGAGCAACAACGCCACCAGCTATGACGTGACCTCCGCGACCGGCCCCAATGCGGCCGACGTCGGCACCCTGAAGACCGCAAACCCCGACCCCGTCGTCGCCGGCGAGATCCTCACTTACACGCTGGAGATTACCAACGCCGGGCCGAACACCGCGTTGAACGTCGAGGTTGACGACCTGCTGGCCAACCTGATCAATTCCGGCTCCGGCGCGACCGGGCAGGGTTTCATCTCCGCGAGCATCGCCACCGGCAACGCCACCGGCATCAGCTGCCCCGACAGCGCGTCGGGCTCCTCCGCACGCCAGCTCGACTGCACCATCGACACACTGCCGGTCTGTACCACGGGTGGCAATTGCCCGGTCATCACCGTGCAGATCCGCCCCGGCGGCAACGGCGGCGGTTATTCGAACACCTTCGACGCGATCTCCCGGACCACGCCGGACCCGGACTTCACCAACAATGCCGCCAGCGCCAGCTACACGCTGGAGGCGCGCGCCGACGTGACCGTGGTCAAGACCGCGACGCCCGATCCGGTCGAGGCCGGTCAGAACCTCACCTATGTGGTCGCCGCGCAGAACCTCAACAACGGGCTCAGCCAGGCCGACAACGTCGAAATCGTCGATACGTTGCCGGCCGGTGTCACCTTCATCTCGGCCTCGGGCGCCGGGGCGAGCTGCACCACCGCGCTCAACAACGGCGACGTGACCGGTGCTGGCGACACCGTGACCTGTGACATGGGCGACATCTCCAACGGCGGCCAGCGCAGCGTGACCATCGTGGTGCGTCCGACCAACGCCACCCAGGGCACGACCCTCACCAACGACGCCGACGTGACCACCGACACGGTCGAGATCGACCTCACCAACAATTCCGACAGCGTGGACGTCGATGTCGAGGTGCCCGACGTCGACCTGCTGGTCAACAAGATCGACGACATCGACCCGCTGACCGTCGGCGACACCACCTTCTACACGGTTACCGTGCGCAACAGCGGGCCTTCGGCCTCGGAAAACGTGGTGATGACCGACAGCCTGCCGGCAAGCCTCGTGAGCTACCAGAGCCACACCGTCTCGGGCGGCGGCACCTGCGGCACGGTGCCCGGCGTCGGCAGCTTCGGCGGCACGCTGGAATGCTCCTGGGACGTGATCGAGGCCGGCGATACCGAGACCGTGACCATCACCATCCTGGGTGTGTCCAAGGGCACGGTGACCAACAACGTCTCGATCTCCTCCGACGAGATCGTCAATGGCTGGGACAGGCTGGCGGCCAACAACACCGCCTCGCAGGACACCACGCTGCGCACGCGCACCGATGTCGCGTTGACCAAGACCGCCTCCAGCGCGAACGTCGCGCTGCTCGAAAACTTCGACTTCACCATCGTGGTCGACGTGCTCACCGGCGCCGGCCTCGCCGAGGCCGACAACGTGAGCGTCACCGACAACCTGCCGGGCAACATGGAGCTGACCGGCGCCCCCAGCGCGGTCGTCACCGCCGGCAGCGCGACCTCGACCACCTGCACCGGCGCGGCGGGGGCGACCTCGTTCTCGTGCGACCTCGGCACCGTTTCGAACGGCGGCCAGGTCGAGATCACGGTGCCGGTCCAGGTTACCGCGGCCAATGCCAACCCCTACAGCCGGACCAACACGGCCACGGTCTCGACCAGCAGTTTCGACCAGGATAGCTCGAACAACACCGACAACGACACCGTTTCGGTCGTCTCCTCCTCGCTCGGCGGCACGGTCTACCGCGACTTCAACGCCGACGTGGACATGAACGGATCAGACAGCGGTATCTCGGGCATCACCATGACCCTCACCGGCACGGATGTGGACGGCAACCCGGTCAGCGAGACCGCCACGACCAACGGCAGCGGCGACTACATCTTCGAGTTCCTGCCGGAAGGCACCTACGTGGTGACCCGCGGCGCCGTCAACGAACCCTATCTGACCCACGGCGCCAACGAAGCGGGCAGCGAGGGCGGCATTGCGAACGGCGACGACGTGATCAGCGCCATCGCGCTGCCCGAAGCGACGGACGCGACCGATTACGATTTCACCGAGAACCCGCAGGCACGGGTCGGCATCGCCAAGGATCTTTCCGGCGCGGTCACCACCAATGCCGATGGCTCCTTCACCGCGACCTTCGACCTCGTGGTCGAGAACTTCAGCCTCGAAGCCCTCATCAACGTCGAAGTGACCGACGCGCTCGCGGGCGCGAACCCGCTGTTCGGCACACTCGCCACCCCCGCCGACCCGGCGAATGACCCCTTGGCCGACGGCACCTATGCCATCGTGTCGGCGCCCTCGGGCAGCTGCGGCGGCACCAACGGCGGCTTCAACGGCGCGGGCGACGACGTGGTCGCGACCGGCTTCGGCCTGGCCATCTCCGGCACCTGCGACCTCGCCTTCACCATCCGGGTCCAACCCGTGGCACCGGTGCCCGCGGGCTACCAGAACCAGGCCGTGGTCGATGCCGAAGGCGCCGAGACCGGCCAGACCTCGGCGACCAACCCGCAGCTCACCGACCTGTCCGACGACGGCACCAACCCGGACGCCGACAACGACGGCCAGGGCAACGAAGCGGGCGAGAACGACCCGACCCCGTTGGCCCCCGGTATTTCCCCCGCGATTGCGCTGATCAAGACCTCCGACACCTCCGGGCTGTCGAACCCGCCGGAGGTGCTCGAAGAGATCACCTATGCCTTCGAAGTGGTCAACACCGGCAACGTGACGCTCACCAACATCACCCTCACCGACATCCTGCCGGGCATCGTGCTTTCGGGCGGCCCCATCGCCTCGCTCGATCCGGGCGCCAACGACACCGTCACCTTTACCGCGACCTACGCGATCAGCCAGGTCGATATCGACGCCGGTGAGGTCATCAACCAGGCCACGGTCACCGGCACCGACCCCTACGGCACCGACGTGACCGACGACAGCGGCACCACCACCGGCGACGACACGCCGCTCACGACGCCGCTGACCCGGGACCCGGCCATCGCTTTGACCAAGACCGCGATCACCTCCGGTCTGCAGGATCCGCCGCAGGAAGGCGACATCATCAGCTACACGTTCGAGGTGACCAACACCGGCAACGTGACGCTGACGGGCGTGACGCTGACCGACATCCTGCCCGATATCGTGCTCTCCGGCGGGCCGATCGCCTCGATGGACCCGGGCGACATCGACACCGGCACGTTCACCGCCACCTACGCGCTGAAACAATCCGACATCACTGCCGGCCAGGTCACCAACCAGGCGACGGTCACGGGCAACGATCCCGACGACAACCCGGTCACCGACGACAGCGGCACCACCAACGGCGACGACGATCCGACCGTGGTCAACCTCACCCAGGCGCCCGCAATCACCCTCGACAAGATCGCCGACACCTCCGGCATTCCCAACGGCGCGCTGCCGGGCGACGTGATCCCCTACAGCTTCACCGTGACCAACTCGGGCAACTTGATCCTGACCAACGTCACCGTCACCGACCTGCTGCCCGGCGTGGTGGTGTCCGGCGGGCCGATCCCGGTGATGAACCCGGGGGACGTCGACACCACCACCTACACGGCCGAATACACCGTCACCCTCGCAGACGTGCTCGCCAACGAAGTCATCAACGACGCGCAGGTGGTCGGCACCTGGGGCCCGAACCCGGGCGAAGAAGTGACCGACAGCGACAGCGAAACCGTGCAGGTCGGCTCGATCGAGGCGATCCCCGAAGTCTTTCCGCCCTTCGAGGGCGACGGCGGCACCACCACCTCGATGCTGGCCTCGGACCTGCTCAACAACGGCCCGGCCACGCTCGACAACGTCACCATCACCGTCATTGCGGCCGATCTGGGTGTCACCCTGGACCCGACCACCGGGCTCATCACCCTCGATCCGGGCTACCCGGCGGGCGAGCACACGGTCGAATACGAGATCTGCTCCATCGCCATCCCGACGCTCTGCGACAGCACCATCGAGACCGTGGTCCAGGCCGCCCTGCCCGGCATCGAGGCGACCAAGACGCAAAGCTTCGTCGATGTGAACGGCGACGGGCGCGAAGGCGTGGGCGACCGGATCGTGTACGAGATCACCGTCGAAAACACCGGCAACACCCCGCTGGAAAACGTCCGCGTGACCGACACGCTGCTCGATCTGAACGGCGACCCGCTCACACTGACCGCCGGGCCCGACTTCGTGAGCGCCGACCAGGGCTCGCCGGAGGGCGACCTCGAGATCGACGAGATCGCCACCTATTCGGCCTCCTTCACGGTCGATCTCCAGGCGATCAACTCCGGCGGCGTCGAGAACTCGGTCCTCGCCGAGGCGCTGCCGGTCTTCGTGCCCGGCGTGCCAGGCACGCCCGAGCCGATCAGCGATGTCTCCGACAACGGGATCGACGCCGACGGCAACACCGAGGACGACCCGACGCTCTACCTCTTCCAGGCGGCGATCACCTCGAACGGGCTCACGCTCACCAAGACCACGCCCGATGATATCGTCGAGCGCGGCCAGACGGTGCCCTATAGGATCACCGTGACCAACGACAATTCCTTCGTCGTCGGCCCGGTCGACATCGTCGACACCCTGCCGGGCCACTTCCTGGCCGATCCCGACAGCGCCACGCTCGACGGGGTGTCGGTCGCCGTCGACATCAAGGGGCTCCGGATCACCTTGGCGGGGGTTCTTCTGCCTGCCAACGGCTCCGTGGTGGTCGAGATCGACGCGCGGGTGCTGAACGGCGCGCGCTCGGGCACCCATACCAATACCGTCTCGGTCATCGACCCGGGGACCGGCGACGTGCTGGTGGGCCCGGAAACGGCAGACGTGCGGATCCTGCCGGAAGCGATCTTCGACTGCGCGGACGTGATCGGGAAGGTGTTCGAGGATCACAACGGCAACGGCTACCAGGACGATCCGG